>NZ_JAYKTT020000002.1:0-302490 GCF_038404745.2 Chlorogloeopsis sp. ULAP02
GGGGGCGCTTTTTAGTGTAATTGGCAGTGTAACTTAACTGGAAAACGCGATCGCCTTCATCGCCTTCACAGCCCTCATAAACTCTCTGTGCTCTCTGTGCCTGTGCGGTTCAAATTCCTACTAATGGCTCAAACATAGTCCCAATCATCTGCAAGGAAGAGTCAATGATATCTGACGAGTGACTGATGAAGATAAATCTGGAATTAGGCAATTATTAGGGATTAATAACCATTAACGATGTAACAATCTGCCTTACGTTTCTCACCTTCTTTGCTCCCACAGTATAAAGTAGGTGTGGATAAATCACAATTTGGAGGCAAAATCTGTATGACAACCTACCAACCCGATCCAGAGACAGTTGCAACTGAATCTATATCAACTGGCGAACTCGTCAATGAAATGCTGGCAGGAACCACAAGTATTAACCACGTAGAAGTGATTGAAAACGTCATTGATACCTTAGAGCAAAATGACAGCGCTATGGTTAGCCATCCGTCAGAGGGTGGTTATTTGTGGAAATTTACCTATGGCAGCGTAGAAGTATTTGTGCAACTAACAGGAACCACAGATGAAGATACTATTACAGTCTGGTCTTCGGTGCTAAAGTTACCTGCTAAAGATGAACCTAAGTTAATGCGGCAACTATTAGAAATGAATTGCTCTAGCACCTTTGAATCCCGTTTCGGTATTATAGAAGATCAGGTGGTTGTGATCGCAACACGTACCTTAGCGGAGTTGTCTGCTACTGAAGTTTCTCGCTTAATTACCATTGTGGCAACAATCGCCGATAATAACGATGATGCTTTACAATCAGAATTTAGCATGGCTTAAGCAATTTAAAAAGGGGTCTGCTGCATAGATGCACAGCAAGCAGATTTGGCGACTAATTCCGTTCTTAGAAGCCGCTGGCAATGTACAGATGGCTATTGACCGTTGGTTGTTAGAACAGCACCTTTCAGGACAGCATCCTCCAAGTGTGCGGTTTTATACTTGGTCGCCACCTGCTATTTCTCTTGGCTATCACCAACATAAATATCCTGAACATTGGCAGCATCTGGTTTGGCAGGGGAAAAAACTAGATTTAGTCAGGCGTCCTACAGGTGGTAGGGCGGTTTTACATCAAGGTGATTTAACTTATGCTGTAGTAATATCTGGATTAAGTGGTAATCGCATAGAGATTTATCAAAAGATTTGCGAGTTTTTAATTCAAGGATGGCGTCAACTTGGCATAGATTTGGATTATGGAAGTGCTGGACGAGGTTACATCCACAACCATAATTGTTTTGGCACTGCTACTGGTGCAGATTTAGTGACAGCAGATGGTTGTAAGCTAATTGGTAGTGCTCAATTGCGACGCGGTGGAGCAATTTTGCAACATGGTTCCATGCAATTGCAACCTGATGCAAGCTTGTTTGCTGAAGTATTTGGAACAGAAACTTTTACCTCCGTACAAATTTCTCAAAACTTGAGTATTGAAAAGATTATTGCAACTTTGATTGCTGCTGTTAGTGATTCTTTTGGTATTGATTTGTCTGTGCAACCACTCTCTCAGCAGGAGTGGGAGGCAATTTTGATGCAACCAAGTTGGAATGTTGGTTCATAGTTGATTTGATAAAATACCACGGAAAGGGTTGGAGAATGACCACAAATCGAATTTCTCAACAAATCATTGCCATGGGTGGTGGAGGGTTTTCAATGGAACCTGAATACCCGCTGCTGGATACAAAGAAACAATATTAAAACCAATATTCTTGGGAAAAAGCTAAGAGAGACGTGTCATGACACGTCTCTACATGATTTATGCGTATTACGATTAATGTGAAATAGTATCAGTTAGGGCTGTAATTATCTAGTTTTGAGACAAAATTTTGACCACACTCATCAGCAAACGCCTGTATCAAATATTAGAAAATAAGTTTTTCGGCTGCAACATTAGTGCTACTTCCTTGGCAAAGTAAGTCAAAATCAAGTCAGCACCAGCCCGTTTCATGCTGGTTAACGTTTCTAAAATTACTCGCTTTTCATCTATCCAGCCATTTTGAGCAGCAGCTTTAATCATAGCGTACTCTCCACTGACATTATAGGCAGCAACAGGTAAATGTGTATAGTCTTTTACTTGGCGGATGATATCTAAATATGCCAATGCAGGTTTAACCATGACTATATCTGCGCCTTCTTCAATGTCTAAGGCAACTTCCTTAATAGCTTCTCTGGCATTAGCTGAGTCCATTTGGTAAGTCTTCTTGTCACCGAACCTGGGAGCAGAATCTAAAGCATCCCGAAACGGGCCATAATATGCAGAAGCATATTTTGCTGAGTACGCCAAAATCCTTACATCCACATATCCTTCTGCATCCAGTGCTTTACGAATTGCTCCGACTCTGCCATCCATCATATCAGAGGGTGCAACCATATCCGATCCTGCTGCGGCTTGCGCTATGGCCATTTTCACTAAAATTTCTACTGTTGGATCGTTGAGGATCATGCCATTTTCGTCTACTATGCCATCGTGACCGTGAGTAGTAAATGGGTCAAGGGCAATATCGGTAATTACTAGGATTTCTGGCACGGCTTCTTTGATTGCCTTCACGGTTCGCTGTACTAATCCATCTGGGTTGTAGCTTTCGCTGCCAGTATCGTCTTTCTTTGCTTCCGGGATAACTGGGAACAAAGCAATGGCACCAATACCCAATTGATGCAATTCTGCTATTTCCTTGAGTAATAGATCTAAAGTATATCGATAACACCCAGGCATGGAAGTAATTTCAACTTTCTGCCCTTCTCCTTCCATCACAAACATGGGGTAGATCAGATCGTCTACAGTCAAGATTGTTTCCCGTACCATGCGACGCAAGGTAGCACTGCGACGCAGGCGACGGGGACGATAAATCAGGCTAGTAGGAGTAGATGTGGTGTTATCAATGGTGAGATTTTCTGACGACATGGAATTTAATTATGATTGCTAACTTAAATTATAATGATAATCGTTTTCAAACAAGATTTTTTACTCCAAAACCCTTACTTGTTCCGTATCGTACAGTCCGAAATTCCACGTGATTTGTACTGGGGTTGTAGAGAGTATAAGTTGCTTCTCCTGGGGTGCGCCCAACGTTGCCTACCCCAATAATTTGACGTGGTGTGAGATTGACTGTTTGGGGAGATGCTTTACTGTCAAGGGTTGTAACTCCTGCGGTGATGGAACCTGTTTGCAGTTGATATTGAAAAGTTAAACCAGAACGACCGCAAAATAAATTATGAGCTTGCATCCGCATGAGGCGATCGCACATGATAATTGGAGAAGTTTCTGGGGTGAGTTCCTCATCTACAGATATAGTTGTGCCATGAATTAACAAACAATCCAGTTCAAAAAACCCAAAATCAAGACTTCTAATCCATTGCACAGTTTGACGGGAGACACACTCCCACAGCAATTTAACGGTTTCTCCT
Source organism: Chlorogloeopsis sp. ULAP02 (assembly GCF_038404745.2). NCBI lineage: Bacteria > Bacillati > Cyanobacteriota > Cyanophyceae > Nostocales > Chlorogloeopsidaceae > Chlorogloeopsis > Chlorogloeopsis sp. ULAP02. The sequence goes on from NZ_JAYKTT020000002.1 coordinate 3,448, forward strand.
CCATATTTTGCCATCAACTCAGTGGGTTCACTAATTGCACCAAGTCCGTGCAAAATCAAACACTGTTCTTCCCACCATCCTTTACAAACCAATGCTTCTAATTCTCCAAACTGGGGTTGACGTATAAGTTCTACTAACTGTTCAGATTCTCGTGTTGGCCCCACTATATCGCCAAGAATATATAATGCTTCAATTGAACGAATTTGACGCTGAATATCTGCCATTACTGCTTTATAAGCTGCCAAATTACCTTCAATTCCACTTAAAATTGCCCATTTATTCATAAATAAAATAATTTGTTCTTACTAACCACTAACTACTGTACGGGAGGCAGCGCGCCCTTGCGGGTTAAGCGCGTTGTAGCGACTGCCGTGCGCGTTTAAAAGATAAATTATCCGTTTTAACGGCAAGATTATCAACAAAACCCGCCCCTACTAACCCATCACCTAGTACAAATATGAGTAGGATCGTCAGCCCTTTCTGCATATTCCAAACCATGCGCTAAACGCCAAGCAAAAATAGCAGGTAAGCCCTTTTCAATAATTGCTGCACAAGTTTTTTGGTAATTATAGGGTATTTCTCTGAGTGTTACTGCTTGAGTATTAATATCATAAATTACATAAGTTGCATGAGGACGCCCATGCCGTGGTTCTCCGACTGAACCAACATTAACTATCTGCTTTCTTGGGGCATGAAAGCTTTTTTGCTGTTGTTCTTTTCCCTTAATTTTAATACTAATTTTTAACTTGACTGCATCTAATGTACGAACATAAGGTACATGAGTATGTCCGCAAAATAGAACATCTGCACCTGTAAAAAGAACTCTTTCTAGTGCTAAAAAAGCATCTATTTCTGGTAATAAATACTCGTGGTTGCTATGGGGACTACCATGAACAAAAGTAAGGTTACCTTCACGTAAACTATAGGGTAATTTTGTGAGAAAATCGCGGTTTTCTGAATTAATTTCTTTGTTTGTCCACTCGTGAGCTAACTTGCCACGTTTTTCAGCTATTAATGACGGATAACTACACTCACAAGCATTTAAGCCCTCAACAATATCTTCATCCCAACAACCAACACAGGTGGGAATATTTAACGAGCGAATTTTTTCTACTACTTCATTAGGATAAGGGCCGTAGCCAACTAAATCTCCAACGCAAAAGATTTTTTCGGCTTTTTGTTTATCAATATCTAATAAGACTGCATCTAAGGCTTCAAGATTGCCGTGAATACAGGATATGACTGCAATTTTCACGCTTGTGTCTCCTCCAGTAAAGTTTCTTTTACCTGTTGTTGGTAATGCAAAATTGCAGCTTCAGATAAACAGCAATCTTCCAATGTTTGTCGCAAGGAAGCTTCATCTAAGTTATTTCCCAGCACTTCTAAACCACTAAAACTTTGAGGTATACCATCTAAATGACGAGGAAGATCTAATTCAAGAAAATCTGTGGAAGGAACACCCGCCACAAAATCAGCGTAAAGCGATCGCCCGTCAGGAACGTTAAAAATTCCCTTGGCACGGGTAACTGTTCCGTAAGCACCGTGGGTGATTTCGTACCACAACTCGTGTAAACTATCTTCGTCTATAACTTGACCTGTACTGGATACCCGCCATAATTTAGTTTGGGTAAAACTGGTTTGGGCGTCTGCGCCGATAACAATCTCGTTAGCCCAGACATGGTACTCAGAATCTTGGAGGTGTGGCGGCACAAGGGCAACAGCATGGTAAGTTAGGTTATCTAATATTTGGGCGATCGCGCTCAATTCTAAATAAAAGCCAAGTTCAATATAGACAACATTTGCTACTGCTAAGTGCTTAAAAAACTCAACCTCTTGTCCATCGCTAAACACTTTAACTTTGGGTAATTCCGTCGCCAAGCGCGTTTTATCGATGGGAACATTGCCCACACCAGGGCTGAAATACACTATATTTTTATCTCCAAAGCGAAATTTCTCCTCTTTATTAGCTAGCTGTTGGTAAATCCAGGTAGTTTTGCCACACCCAGCCAAGCCGGTAACGACAGTAATAATTGGATTGCTCATAAATCAGACTCATAAATAATCATTGGCGATAAGTAGTCAAAATCTTTGTAGAGAAGCGATATATCGCGTCTGGGCATCCGGATTCATACCACGATTCAGCAATACCGAATTTATTAATGCCCTATCCCCTATGCACTTCTAGAATGGGAAAGCGCGATTGTTGGCTTCACAATTGCTGGAACAATCTTCTCACTTGCCATTCTCGCACCAGATAAATTTCGCGCAGTTGGCCCGACTTGTAAAGCTGCTAACCCACCCATTAAGAATAATTCACAACCCGGAACGCGCAAATATTCATCCAAAACTGGTAATCCCTTAACTATCTTAATTGGATATGCTTCTAAAACTTCTTGTAATAAGACCTCAGATGTAACATCAAATTTTGTGCCGGTAGAAAGCCAAATTCTACTATACTCATGCTGACTACCATCACTGCATTTGACTCGCCAATTCTCACCCATCCACTCAGCCTGAATTACTTGACAGTTTTCATCAATCCTAAGATTACCACTACGTACTTCTCGTCGCAGTTGCATAGCGATCGCTGGTGTCATGGAACCACCATTACGAGCTTCTAAAATCATCGCCAAGCGCTTCTCGTAATCTTGTTCTGCAAAAAATTCTTTCAAATATTTTGGCCCCAACCAACCTGGTTCGGCATCAAATAATTTTTGTTGTAAATGTCGCCGCATTATCAAGTGGACTTTCGCACCACGAGAAATAGCACCCACTGCTAAATGCCCGCTGGTTAAACCACCACCCACAATTAATACTCTTTCACCTGTGAGACGTAATTTACGTAAATCCACTGAATTTGAGTGACAAATTCTATCGTGCGGATATTCTACTTCTATCTGAGTAACCCAGTCGGGAATTTGCAGTTTACAGTTACCCGTTGCCATTACTACCCGCCGCAGCATAATTGATTGCCCATCTTGCAACCACAAGCGCAGGCGGGGACGAAGGGGATGAGGTAAAGGCTGAATCCGTGTTACAGCCTGGGGAATAACTTGCTGTTGTAATGAAAAGCGGCAAATTACATCCTGACAAAAATCTTGGAATAACTGAGTTCCCGGCAAGTCGTAAGGAGGAAATAACTCACCTGCACGAGATTCAGCAAATTTACGCAACGCAAATGGGTTGGGATCGGGATGATGTACGGCAGGAGAACGCAAATGGGGAATTTCTAAAGCAGCAAATTGATGCTGCCAGCGAGTTATCCACTTGCCACTGGGGTCAAACACCAAAATTTTACCCCGCATAGTTTGCCGTTTTTGCAGCAAGTGGGTTACCAATGTTAAAGCATGAGGCCCGGCACCGATAATTGCTATGTCAGTTTTAGTAGGCAAGGATGGTCGAGTGTCTTCCATCTCTATAAGATTGTGATTATGATAATAATTATCATAATCATAGTCTTGATAAAATTGTAAAGCCAGTTCTTTAGTCGTTACCTACTTTTGTTGTGTATGAGCAGTATTGGTGTAATATCTCGACTAACTCGCTATCAGGAAAGCATTTTGGAATTTCTAGAAAAACTTGAGACTCCAATTTCTGCTCAAGATTTGTATGTGCAACTGCGCTTATCTCATCAACGCTTGGGGTTGGCAACTGTTTATCGTGCGCTGGAAGTATTGAAGTTAAGGGGATTGGTACAAAGTCGTACCTCAGTTAAGGGTGAGTCTCAGTATAGCTTGGTGCAGCAACATCAGCACCATGTTGTATGTCTGCAATGTGGTAAGTTAATCCCCGTAGAGGCTTGTCCTGTTTGCGAACTAGAAACGCAATTATGTCAGTCTCTGTCGTTTAAGATTTACTATCACACCTTGGAGTTTTTTGGCTTGTGTGCGCCTTGTCAGTTGGAAGTTCCTCAATCTTTAGAATAAGACTGGAACTAACTGAATACTGAGTGAATTAAGTTCACACTCCTATACAGTGGACGAGGGAAATCTTTCTGTTTCAGGCGTTTTTGAAGATAAAAGATGTGAATTAACGTACTTCTTTGAGGCTTTCAATTTGCTTAGTAAACAACTCGGTGAACAAACTGATAACTGAACGTTGTTCACGGATTTTAATATTGGCACTAATTGACATTCCAGACTGTAAAGGTATATTTTTATCCTTAACTACTAAATATTGTCTATTCAAGCGAATTTGAGCTGGAAAGCGATAATAAGGATGTGTTTGATCTGGAGGTAAAGCATCGGAAGCAACACTAATTACTTCTCCTTTAATATCACTAAATTCACTAAAAGGAAAAGAATCAATTCTGACATCAGCCTTCATACTTTTACGGACAAAACCAATATCTTTGTTAGTAATGAAAACTTCAGCTACAAATTTATCATTGGGTACAATTTGCAGAAGTTTTTGGGTAGAATTTGCCACAAATCCAGGAGCTTTGGCTTGTAAATCGAAAATTGTGCCACTAACAGGAGCGCGAAGTTCTTGATATTTAATATTTACTTCTGTTTGAGAAATTTTGCTATTGATATCTGCTAGACGCTTTTCATTATCCAGCAGTACTTTCGTAAACTGGCTATCAATTTCAGCAATACGTTTTTTATTATCAGCTATTTTATCTAAGATATTTTTATCATAAGTAGCGACTGTGTTAGTTAATTTTTCTTGACCCTGTTCAATTTGATATTGAAGTCGTTTCTCTTCTTCAGCTAGTTGTGCAATTTCTGCTTTGAGATTTTGAACTTGTTGTTGCTGGTTGAGATATTGCAGCTGAGAAATGCCTCCTTCTTCTGCAAGAATTTGCAGTTTATTTAAAATTTTTTGTTGAATAACCAAACGGTCTTTTGTATCCTGGATTTTGATTTGAGTTTGAACAATTTGTTTGTTAATTTGTTCAATATCTAATTTTGCAGTTGCTGTTCGAGAATCTAATTCTTTTTTAGCAGCTTGGAGGCGTTGTTGTTCGTCCACTCCTAGTTCTATATCTGTAGTCGAATTTTTTAACTGAGTCCGCAATAATTCATTTTCTACAACTAACGCCGCCCGACTTTTGAGAAGAAAAGCAGATTCTTGTGGCAGTTTACTACGTAAAAATTCCAACTCCGATGCGATCGCTGAACTGGCATTTAGCAATTGGCGATAAATTTGATTTTCTCTAACGATCTCAGTACGAATTTTCTTGAGGGAATTTAGTTCAGCATTGGTGGTGGTGGAATCAAAGGTTAGCAGTAAATCTCCTAATTTGACCTCTTGTCCATCTTTAATATGCACCTCTTTTACAACTCCACTCACTGGGGCTTGAATTTCTTTTACAGTTCCTTCGGGTTTTAACTGCCCAGTTGCAGGAACTACTTGTTCAATTTTGGCAAAATAAGTCCAACCAATTCCAAAACAAGCCAAACCAATCAAACTCATCATAATGGTACGCGACCATATTGGAGATTGGCGTAATACAACCGATTGCTCAAAGTTATATTCTTTGTCATGTTTTGCATCAGTCGCAGGTTTCCCAAAAGATTTTGGTTGTGTAGATGTTAGTACTCGCGTATTTTGTGGTACGTTGCCGTTTTGATGCTTTCCGTTTTGAGAATTACCGTTCATAGAAAAAGGGGATAGGGGATAGGGAATAGGAGACAAGAGAGCAGAGGAGTAGGGGAGCTTCAGGTGCAGAGGGGGAGAATAGCTACTAATTACTAACCACTGTACGGGCGAGTTTAGAAGATAAATTATCAGTTTGAACGGCAAGATGATCAACAAAACCCGCACGGCAGTCGCTACAACGGAGGGAACCTCGACGCCAGTTGACGCCAGGTGCTACAACGCGGGGAACCCGCGCAACGCACTGGCTCCTTTATGCCGGGGAACCCTTTCGCCAGTCGCCTGCGGAGGGAAACCCTCCCGCAGCGCTGGCTCACCACCGCACTGGCTCCGCAACGCGCTGCCTCCCCTACTAATAAATGACTAATTTATAAATTCACTTCTTGTTGATTATATAGATAATAGTAATGACCTTTTAAAGCCATTAATTCGTCATGACTTCCTTGTTCTATGACCCTACCACTATCCATGACTACAATCATATCTGCATGTGAAATAGTATTCAGACGGTGAGTAATACAAAATACTGTACTCTCCTTAAATGCTTGCGCTAAATTTAGACAAACTTGCCGTTCTGTAGGATAATCTAAGGCACTAGTTGCTTCATCTAAAACCAGTAATTTTGGTCTTTGTAAAACCGAACGAGCAATGGCAATTCTTTGTTTTTGTCCGCCTGAAAGTCCAGCGCCTCGTTCGCCGACTCGCGTATTATAGCCGTTAGGCAAGCTCATAATAAATTCGTGAGCGGCTGCAATTTTAGCAGCTTCAATAATTTCTTCTGTTGTTGCTTCGGGATTTGTCAAAGCAATATTTTCTTGTACTGTACCGTCAAATAACAGTGTCTCTTGCGGAACTACTCCAAGTTGTCGCCGCAGAGAATAAAGTTCTACTTTGGTAATATCATATCCATCAATTAAAATTCTGCCAGCTTCGGGTTCGTATAACCTGAGTAGTAACTTCATCATCGTACTTTTACCCGACCCGCTTTGTCCAACAATTCCGATAAATTTTCCAGCAGGAAAATTAAGATTGATATTACAAAGTTGTAGAGAACCACCCCTATTAAAACGGAAGGAAATATTTTCGTATTTTACATTTCCCGTAATTGCAGGTAAGGAAATATTATCACGGTCTTGTTCCGCTTCTTGGGGAGTATCAACAATATCACTTAAACGTTCTAAGGATAAAGCTGTTTCTTGGAAATTTTGCCACAGTTGCCCTAATCGCAATACTGGACTGGTAACATAACCGGAGATAATTCTAAAAGCGATTAATTCCCCTAAAGTTAATTCTCCTTCTAGTACCAAATATGCTCCTACCCATAAAATTAACAAGCTACTTAGTTTATTGAGAAAGTTACTAGTTGAATTAGCGAGGGTAGAGGTAATAACTGTTTTAAAACCAGCCGTGACATAACTAGCATAACGTTCTTGCCAACAGAAGCGCGATCGCAATTCAATATTTTGAGCTTTGACTGTTTGAATTCCTGACATTACCTCAACTAAATATGATTGAGTTTGAGCATTACGTTCGGCTTTGGTGCGTAATTGTTTTCTAATAGTGGGAGAAGCAATAGAAGTTATGATGATAAATACAGGAATTGTGGCTAAACCAACCAAGGTCAGTTGCCAACTATAAATTAGCATCACGACAATATAAATCACTGAAAACAGAGCATCTAATCCTACAGTTAAAGCCGTGCCTGTGAGAAAGGAACGGATATTTTCTAATTCATTGATGCGAGTGGCAAGTTCTCCAACGGGTCGGCGTTCAAAATAACGCAGTGGTAGCCGGAGTAAGTGGTCAATAATTTCTGACCCCAAACCCATGTCAATGCGATTGGTAGTATCAACAAATAAGTATGTCCGCAAAGTGACAAGTACAGCTTCAAATAATCCTACAACTAATAGTAAAGCTCCTAAAATATGCAGAGTATTAATACTATTATTATTGATTACCTGGTCAATAATTAACTGAATAACAAGTGGGTTTGCTAATCCTGCTAATTGCACGAAGAAGGAAGCAATAAAAACTTCTAAAAGTACGCGCCGATAGCGGGATACATAAGGAAGAAACCATTGCAAACCAAAGCGTTGTTGGGGTGTTTCTTTGGTAGGAGAAAGTAGCAACACCCTGATTCGAGGCGGATAATTTTTTTCCTCAATCTCTAATTTGGTAAGCAGTTCAGCAGGCTTGTAGTGCTGGATTCCCTGAGATGGTATGCCTACAACTATAGTGCGATCGCTTGCTTCATACAGCACTGCATAGCTATCACCGTAACCGATTAGTGCAGGAGTGGGAATACGCGTCAGGCGATCGCACGGTAGATCTACTAATTGCGCCTTAAGTCCAATTAATTCCGAAAGATAAGCACATAATTGAAATGATATTGTTCCCTGACGGTTGATTTGCTCAGTTAAAATGCGGCGAACTACCTCACGACGAAATGGCATTTCCAAATATTTCGAGATCATTTGGAAACAGGCAATAGCTGAATTTAATTGTCCCTCGGCATGAAAAAACGGATATTTTCTAATTTTGCGGTCACTAGGTGCTTTTTTGGGCTGTGACAATACTAATTCTTGATCGAGTGCATAGGGGATCTCAAATTCATTAGTTATCTCCCCATTGCGATCATTAATTTGATGATTGTTTAAGAGCGTTAAATCAGACGCACACAAACCAACCAAACGTACAGGACTTTTCCCTTGTACTGCAACTATATCTTGAACATTATTGAATTCTAAGCGAGAACCACAAGAAAAATTATTAACTGTTCCGCCGCTGCTGATAAACCAGATGCTTTCGCGATCCAGTTGACGAATTGGTGTTTTTCCTAAAGGAAGGTAATCAACTTTTGCCTGAGCCAAAGCATTCTGAGCAATTTCTTTGAGATTTATATTACCTAAAGCTTGTACCTTTGACTGTGCAGCAAGGATATCAAAAACTTCCACTAAATGACTGGTGTATTTGCGAACCTCAGCCAAAGCCGGATAAAAATTAAGCAAGCGTAAATACTCTTGTGCATCCAATGTTAAACCAATAACTTCTGTAGAAGCGATCGCACTCTCGCAAGCAACCCCTCGCAACAAACTTATTTCCCCAAGCATAGCCCCCGGTTGCAACAACTTTAAAGTTGTTGGCTTTTGCGTACACGGATCGTGTGCCAATAAACGAGCTTTTCCTTCATAAATGATAATGACTTGCTCAGGAATTCTTTCTTGACCGATGATCTTATGACCTAAACGATAACGCAATGGTTGGAGTTTTTGTGATACATCAGCAAGTACCTCACTTGATAATTGCTCAAATCCAGCAATTTTAGCGAGAAAATCTTGAAAAGTGCTTTTAGTATAAGTCATATCAAATTAACAGGAGTAGGGACTAGCTCTGCGCTTTCTGTGTCTGTGCGGTTAATAAAAACCAGAGGTTACAGAGGAAATAAAGACGAGAATTTGTTGCTTGAAACAAAAAGGGTATAGTTAGTAATTAAAAAGCTCAAATTTGCTGGAGTTCAGCTTGTCGCCAAGCTTACCTGTTGCCCAATCAGACTTAAAAATCCCGTGCCAAAATGTTGAATCTCTAAAAAACTAGCTTGTTCTGGAGCAGATTTATAAACTCGGAATGTCTTCATAATTCCTAAGGTTGCAGCGCTTTCGAGGGGACTAACAAAGCTGATATCCCGATCCAGAAAATAAGGCTGGCTAACCCAATTAGCCATTTGATTGGCATTTAAAAAGTAGCAGCCAGCATGAGGGTTAAGGGCGCGACGAAATGTAATTGGCATTCCCATGATTTTGCCTTTAAGTTCTGGTTGCTCGTTTACATTTTGAAAAGGTGCAGTAACTCTTGCTGCTAAATCACCATCAATGTAGGCTTTGCAAGTCAGGTTGTGGATAGAAACTTCATAGCGATTAGGTTGCAGCAAACTCAAATCGCCTGCTTGCTGAGTAAACCAGTTTAATTTGCTAAAAAACCAAGGATCGTGGAGGATCAAATCATCTTCAAGGAAACAGTAATAATCATAATCACCGAGATAATCTCGTAGTACTGCCTGGCACTCAAATCCCAAAAGTAGGGGTTCTACTTGAGTGGGATGGTGTTTGTAGAAATGGTAAGGTACAGCCAGTTGATTGAGGAGATGATTATCTTTGGTTGTACAGATAATAATGTCCAAATCGTAAGCTTGCGGTTGATTAGCACAGAAAGCCAATCGCTGTCCAATATTGATAATGCTTTGAGATCTACCAAATAGTTGATGCAAGGCAGACAAACTTTGAGTTAGCGCCAATAGGCGAGATTGGGGATCTTTCCTCTGGGAGGCGTGCTTACCCTTGCTGTCAGGATTAAAAAAGTGGGCAATGGTAAAAAGTATTCGCATTGAAGTTACAACAGAAAGCAGGAGGCAAAAGACAGTCACGATGAAACTTGTTTCATTACCAGGCATGAAAAAGGTATTTTCCCTACACCCTCTTTCAAGTCAAAGGTAAAGAAAGGTTTTTTCAGGTGGGCATTGCTGACAATCTAAAAATTTTGAGTAAATCCTAAACAATGCCCACACTACTAATTGCCGTAATTATTTATACAACAACAATGTCATTTCTAGTAATCGCAGGATTGTTAGAGAGTCTAGCTATCTCTACCTGGGAAGTACTACCAGTGCCATCTGCATCAAAATAGAGCGCACCATTGCTTGTGTCGTAGATAAAGCGATGTGAAGCATTGGTCGCCGATGAGCCTAAGTGGAATTGACTATCTACAAGTACACCAAGCTGTAACCCACTGCCAAATCCAGTAGCAGAAATATAGATAGTATCATCAACTACAGAAAAATCAGTGATGGTATCAATTCCTTCTGTAGAGGCATTGAAAATAAAGGCATCAGCACCAGCACCGCCAGTCAGAGTGTCATTTCCTGCACCGCCAATTAAGGTGTCATTTCCAGCACCACCAAATAGTGAGTCAGCACCTAAACCTCCGTCTAGATAATCATTACCTCCACCACCAATTAAGGTATCTAATCCAGCATCACCAATCAGGGTGTCTTGTCCTGCACCACCAACTAAGGAGTCAGCACCTAAACCTCCGTAGAGAGAATCATTACCTGCTTCACCAAGAAGAATGTCATTGCCTGCACCACCAAAAAGAGTGTCATTTCCATCTCCACCAATCAGAGAATCAGCACCTATACCTCCGTCTAGATAATCATTACCTGCATTACCAAAAAGGGTGTCGTTGCCGTCATTGCCAAAGAGGTTATCGTTGCCATTTGTTCCGGTGAGGTTGTCGTTGCCTGTGGTTCCGAGATACAAACCAATTGCATCAACTGCGATCGCACCAGTTAAATCCGCTCCTATAAAAGTGGCATTGCTGAAATTAACTTTAGATAAATCGGCGTCAATCAGCTTTGCATCAGTGAAATTTGCACCAACGGCGATCGCATCGGTCATCTTCACACTACTTAAGTCAGATCTGGTGAAGTTGGCATTGGTGAAGTCGGCTTTAGATAAGTCAGCGTTAAGGAGCTTTGCATCAGTAAAATTTGCGCCAACGGCAAGCCCATTTAATAAAATTCCTTCGGCGTTGGCTTGAGTGAAGTTTGCTCCACTCAAATCGGTGTCATCAAATTTAGCGCCAGTGAGGTTTGTGATCGTCACGGTGCCATTGGTAGCTACATGAGGACTAAAATCAGCACCAGTCAAAACTGCATCATCTACCAAAAAGCCACTTAAATTAGCACCGCGAAACTTAGCATTGCTAGTTTGACCTGGTTCGAGTGGGGCATCACTGAGAGAAACACCACTGAAATTAGCTAAATCAAAAATAGAGTTTCGCAGAGTAATATCTGTAAGTTTTGCTAGTCGAAAATCAGCACCAGTTGCATCGACATTAACTAAAAGAGTGGCTTCAAAGTCAGCTTCTTCTAACTTGGTATTCGTCAGATTAGCTCCTGTCAAATCAGCAGCTTTGAGCTTGGCTTTATATAAATCAGCTCCAGTAAAGTTAGCACCTCTAAGATTTGGGCGTTCTGATTGTTCACCACTGAGATTAGCTTCCCGCAAGCTCGCATTCGTCAGATTGGCGTTTGATAGGTTAATGAATTTCGTATTGAGCAGGGACATATTCGCCCCTCTGAGGTTGGCACCACTGAGATTGACGTTCTCTAAAGTCGCTTTGAAAAAATTCGCTGGTTGGGAAAAGTTGTTATTAGGGGCAAAAATAGCACCAGATGCATTGACGTTGAACCACTTTGATTCTTCAAAGTTAGTACCTCTGAGCGCGGTATTAACAAATAAGACGTTTGTGAGGGTGGCTTTAAAAAAAGTGGAACCATTTAGGTTTTGTCCGGTAAAGTCGTTGCCCACCAAGTTTTGTTCGTTAAAGTTGAAAGCTGGCATATTGTGAACCTAAAAAAATTAAATTTGTTTATGCTAGTTTTTGTGCTTCTATCGCTTGAGGCAAAAAAGCTTGCTGTTGAAGTTGTTCTTTTAACCAAGAAGAAAAAAGTTCGTTGAGTAACCGTTGGCGCATGGGTTCGTCAAGTCTTGCTGGCAGAAACTTTTCTAACCGCACAATTACCCACCAATCTCCGATGTGGGTTGGAGGTGATATCTGTCCAGGTTGGCTGATGGCGAGAATTTGGGCTAGTCGAGGATGGGGTGTACTCATGGCTACGGGGCCCATTAATCCACCAGTTTCAGCCTCGGAACCTTGGGAGTATTGCCTTGCTAATTCAGCAAAAGTTTGTTCGCCTTCTAGGAGGCGGAAGTAAAGTTCTTGAACAGCAGCTGCATCGCGATGGCGAATGAGGGAGTAGACAACCTGATCAAGTTTTGGCTTGAGTTGGCGGAAGTGAGATTCTAATTTACTACCCCAAGTTAGTTGCTTAAACTTCTCGATTCTCAGGTTCCGGGTTGCTAGGTTTAAAAATTGTGTTTCAGTCATATCCTGCTGCTGCAACCATGCTTGGCGTTCAGCCTCGGATTTTAACTGATGCTGTTGGCATAATTCTTGGCAACACTTGGCTTGTTCTTCGCTTGTGCAACTAATCGATGCGATCGCTTCATCAATCACAAGTTCTTGCTGTAACTTTGGTAATAGTTGATACCTAGCTAACAGAGGAAGAATTTCTTCATTTTTTACCTTGCGGCTTTGAAGTTGTAACAGTGTGGCAGATGTGAGCGATGACTTTTCTGTATCGTTGTGTTTCCCCTTTGACCCATTGTTTTGAGTAATGGCTACCGACTCTAGCTTCGTTCCCTCCCACGGAGAAACTAGTTTGCCATTGTTATCTTCTTGCTGTTGTATCCATTGCAAATGCTGGGGTAATAGTTGCGATAAGTCATAACGCTCTAGAATGGTTTGTCTTGCCTTAGCCCTGATCCCAGCCATTTGATCTGGATGTTGAAGGGCTTCTTCTATGCGATCGCATATTGCCTGGGGTGAAAAGAAGTCTACTACTAAACCGTTAACGCCATCTTGAATCACCTCAGTCACAGGCGCAGTTCTCGAAGCGACCAGCAAGCAACCTGTTGATAAAACCTCCAACATTGACCAAGATAAGACAAAAGGACGGGTAAGATAAACGTGTGCCGAAGAAGCTTGGAGAACTTGCAGATATTCTTCGTAAGGTAGCCAGCCTGTAAAATGAACTCGGCTCAAGTCGAGATCATATTTTTCTAGCATTGCCTCTTTATAGGTTTTGCCATCACCTAGAGGCTTACCATAGGCGACTCGATTTTCTCCAACAATAACTACATGACAGTTGGGGCGTTTTTCTTGGAGTAGGGCAACTGCCTCGATAAATTGGGGAAATCCCCGGTAAGGCTCCATACCTCTTGCCACATAAGTTACAAGTTCTTCAACGTGAAAAAGGTCGAGATTGATGCGGGGGAGAACTAACTTTGCTCCTGGTTTAGGACGAAAAAAGTTAGTATCAATGCCATCATGAAGTACAGTAATTTTACTGTGATATTCTAGAGGGAATTGCTGACGTTGCCAATAGGTAGGAGAAAGACCGCGATCGCAACTATATAGATCCTGCAAAATCGGAGCATTTTTAATCCGAATCCGGGCTTCGTCATCAGCAGTGAGTAACTCGGTAGGATCAAAGTCGGCATCAGTGCCATGAGCATGATAAAACCACTCAAAGTAGCACAATAATTTGGCTTGGGGGAAAGCGTCTTTCATCAATAGAGTTGGCCCCCAACCAGAATGACCATAAACTACATCTGGAATAAATCCCCGTGCCTTGAGTTGTTCTGCCATCCGATAAACTGCTTGACCTTGAAGAACGGCGTTTTCTAAGGGTCTGACATAGTGGTGGGTTTCCGGGCGCGCTTCTCGTTTAGGAGTATAGATAGCTTTGGTCACACCAGGCAAGCTACCATCACGACGAGTAGTACCAAAGACGACTTGGTTTTGGTTATCTCTAGCCAAAGCTGCTGCCACATGACGAAATTGGGCAGGAAAATTAGGGTGTAGAAATAAAATTCGCATCGCAATATTAGACTTCTTACAGAAGCCAAGTAAAGGGACAAACTTTAAGCTCTAATCTTGTCCCGTCTTAAAGTTTTTGCACCTCAGCTAAACCATATCTGGTTTGCAAATTTCAAATTTCTGCAACTCTTGCGGCGAACTAGTTGCGCTGGTTAAGCGTTCTAGTATTAATTATCTTGCTATTTGGCTCCTGCTATCCCCCGGTAGGGGACAACAGGAGTAAAATAGAGACACAATCCGAAGAGTAGCTCAGTAAGTTATGGAGACTCTGTAGCTGCTCTGTTAGGTTTGGGGTAACTTGTCAGACGTCTTTTACTTGGCTGTTTCCCAAGTGAACTACCTGGCTAGTTGCCCATTTTTTAACTAACAAAATCTGCCTCTGTGATTAAGCTGGGATTTACTCCAACTAAAGTTGCGAGGATTTCGCCTGTAGCAGTATCTGTGAGTACAGTATTATTACCGCTACCAGTAATTGTCAGTGCCTCAAATCCTAGTTCATACTCTAGGAAGTCGATACCGTCTTGGAAGTCAGTGATCCTGTCGCCTTGAGGAGCAGGTACTGGTGGGTCGCCAGGATCTGGTGCTTCAAATCCCGTGGCTACTAACACAAATACGTCACTGCCAACACCGCCAGTCAGCGTATCGCCGGCAACTTGACCTTCCAGGTCTTCTCCGCCGGAGAGGGTGTCATTGCCAGCCGCGCCTAAGATCCGATCAGCACCAGCACCACCATCGAGGAAGTCATCGCCAGCTTGACCATTGATAAAGTCATCGCCAGCAAGAGATTCAGTTCCCTCGCCGTCACCTAAGATGGTGTCATTACCACCTCCGCCTAAGAGGGAGTCAGTGCCTTCTCCACCATTAATCAAGTCAGCTTCAATTCCGCCAGTGATTGTCTCTAAGCCAGCACCGCCCAAAAGAGTGCTGGGGCCTGCTCCACCATCAAGGATGTCGTTGCCGTCACCACCATCGAGAGTGTCAGCACCGTCACCTCCTAAGAGGGTGTCATCACCACCATAGCCATAGAGAACATCATCGCCATTTCCACCAACGAGGGAGTCATTGGCACCAGCGCTTAAGCTGTCAGCATCACCGTAAAGGGTATCATTGCCATCTCCGCCCAAGATAGTGTCAGAGCCAGGCGCACCCAAGGTGTCATCACCTTCAAGAACATCATCACCAGCTAATCCATTCAGGAAGTCATTACCAGATCCGCCTTCAAGGGTGTCACCTTCAGTCAGGCTATTGCTACCAACCAGCGAATCATCGCCAGCCTCACCGTTAACGAAGCTCTTACCATCAGGATTATTCGCAATTGTCAGATTGTCATTGCCAGCTCCGCCTAACAGAGTATCCTCGAAGCCACCAAAGATCCAATCATTGCCAGGGCCACCATCTAAGAGGTCTTTGCCATCAAGAACGTCGTTGGCGTTCTGCCCGCCATAGAGGGTGTCAGCACCGTTCTCGCCATATAGAGAGTCCTCGCCTGCATCCCCAAAGAGTCTGTCGGCACCGTTTCCACCAAATATGGTGTCTTTATCATCTCCGCCTCGGAGTAGATCAGCACCGCCGAGACCAAACAGTTCGTCTTCACCGGCAAAGCCTTGGATTGTATCAGCGTTATTGGTACCTTGCAGGGTATCCTTATCCGGTGTTCCGTTGATTCTTGCCATTAACTAATCCTTGTTTTCAAACAAAATTTAGCTAGCTAACTTGAACGTGCTAGATACACGATTCCAAGTCTTGCTAATTGGTTGTTGCAACTCTCACCATTTCCCCTCTCCCAAACTTAGGAGAGGGGAACCAAAGGCATGGTGAGAACATATAGTAGGAAATCATCACACAGACTCCCCATCAGATCGCAATTAAGCATTTGCACGCATCCTCATGACAATTTTTGACCTGCCACCTTGTTAAGATGAGGTTTTTTAAGCAAGTTGCAGTTTTTACAAAGCAATGACAAAATCGACTAAAAATAAATAACTGTTTGACAATAGTTATTTATTGTTCTTTAGCCACAAAGATATGAGAGACACATCTCTCCAATTTTTTCGGGAAAGTCGGGAAAGATATATAATATCTTTATGGTTTGTAAGGTTTTCTAGGCTATTAAATATGGCTTTTCAGCTTTTGATACGAGTTATAAGGTAGTATCTCATAAAATTACGAATTTCTCGTTAGAGCAACTAAAACCCCAGATTGCTAGCATTCAAAACAATCTTGGTCTTTCAGAAAAAACGGTAATAAGCCAGGATTTAACTGCACAATTCAAAACATTGCAATTGCATAACTCAAGACATCAAAACCACAACCAGAACAGCTGTACGCCACCCCGAACATCTGAAATCACAGATTTGATGATATAAGTTTTGTAGTTTGATAAACTTTTAACACAAGCATTATTTTATCCAATTATGTTATCATAATTAGCCTCAATACTCTAACCTTAACCGCAAGACAAAGTCTTTCAGTCAAATTAAATTTAACTTTTAGCAGTGCTTAAGATAATTATGTAGACTATTTGTAGCATTATAATTTACATTTGGATTATTAAAACCTATGTAAAAAGTTTGTTTTATTAGGGCATATTTTGTGTTTCTTGAATCATGAGAATATTCTCATACTAGTGGCAAAAGTTGTCAATGTACTTTACTTGGATGTTTACAAGAAAGCAGATAACAGTATACAGATTATTTATATAATAATAGATTATTACAGTTTTTTATCTATCTAAAGATAGTTGCGTGCTTTTTTATTCTGTAGGCTTTGCTCGGAACTAGCTTAATTGATGTAGAAAGCATAATGAATCTAAATGTGTAGTGATATAAAGATTATTTGTTAACTATCTATAGATAGATGTATTTTTATTAGACATAAGCATTTGTGTAATTGATATCTTACCGTGGACAGAATTTAGAGATATGTGTCAAACCTGATTAACATCATCTGTGAGAGGTTGAGGTAGTTGCATTAATGTAGAATTGCACTAGACGGCAAAACGAAGCTTATGAAGTTTTTCGATACGGTTGCCATTGTTTGCGATTCTTCAATGCTTGCGCTTGCGAATACACTTCGTGCCTTCTTAGAGCAAATGTGTCTGCAAGCAAATTTGTACCACCTGATACAACATCAACAAGCGATCGCCTTCTTTGCAGATCAGGCGTGCAAGTATGAGTATTTGGTTCTCTGTTGTCACGGCACAGGCAGCGAAGTATCAGAGATGATGATTCGGATTGATGTGAGTAAACAAAAGGACGGCAACCCAGAGCGTGATGATGGATGGGAAAGAGCTGTTGTAGCGCTACGCCCCTCAAATATTCCGCAATTGCTTTATAATTTCAAAGGTCATATCCTTTCGCTGGGCTGCGGTTCTGGGCGTGAACCTTTTGGCAAGGCGTTCTTGGCAGCTGGATGTCAAAAAGTCCAAGATAGCACCCTGAAATAAGTGAAACAGTGACAAAGCAATAGTGTTGTCATTGTAAGCTGAGATAGTGAATCTACCCATTTTTGGCGATCGCCTCGGTTGTAGTATCGGCTCGCATTAGTTTTACCGAGGCGTGTCTGGGTAAGGGAAAGTTACTTAAATTTACTATTGTGCAGAATTAAGTTCATAAACTCCTCACGGGTGCGAGCGTCGTCTGCAAATACACCTCGCATTGCGCTAGTAACAGTCCAAGAACCAGGTTTCTGTACGCCGCGCATTACCATGCACATATGAGTTGCTTCCACTACCACTGCTACCCCTTGAGGTTTGAGTAATCCTTGCAGTGCGTCTGCAATTTGTAGGGTAAGACGCTCTTGCACTTGCAAACGTCGTGCATACATTTCACAAATACGGGCTATCTTGGATAATCCAATCACTTTTCCATTCGGAATATATGCTACATGAGCACGACCGATAATCGGCAGAATATGATGCTCGCAGGAACTAAAAATATCGATATCCCGGACTAGCACCATTTCATTAGCATCTTCTGTGAATACTGCACCATTGAGCAGTTCATCTAAAGATTCATAATATCCCTTGGTAAGAAACCGCAAAGCTTTGACTACTCTTTTAGGAGTATCTTTTAAACCTTCACGATCTGGATCTTCTCCTAAGCCAAGTAACAAAATCCGCACAGCCTGCATCATTTCAGCTTCTGTTACTTTTGATTTTTGCTGAGTAGATAATGATGACAATACTTCTGATGCAGAATTGAATTCGGGAGGAATCGATAGAGTCATTTTTTGATTTTATTGGAAGGTTTTTACTGATGAAGTTTTAGATTTACTAGTTGTTAAATTCCAAGTAATTTTACGAGGACTTGACAACTATTCTAATTATGCCAAACATTCATTAATTAGAGCGTGAATTTTACTAGTCTCCAAATCTCTTCCAATCAAAACTAATTGATTTTTGGGCGTAGTTTTCCATTCATCTGCATCTAATTGATAACGTGGGCCGCTCAGTTGAAAAATATGCCGTAAAGGACTGTCACTGAACCAAAGGATTCCTTTAGCACGAAAGATGCTTGAAGGCATTTGTTCGGTGAGAAAAGTTTGAAATTTTTGGACATCAAAGGGGCGATCGCTTTGAAAAGACACAGAAACAAATCCATCATTTTCTAAATGGTTGGAGTGATGCCCATGATGATGGTGATGGTGGTGACGATGTTCGTGAGTGTCTTCATGATTATGATGTTCATGGCCGTGTTCATGATGATGTTCGTGTGTCTCCTCCTCAATTTCGGAAGTATACTCATCTATTGGAGTCAAATTTACATCTAAAATTAAAGGCAATGGCACTTGACCATATTGAGTATGCAGGATTCTTGCTCCAGCTTTAATATCGTGAATATAAGCTTCTAATTCCTTTAACTTTTCTTGGGTTGTAAGGTCAGTTTTGTTGAGTAAAACAACATCTGCATAAGTTATCTGTTTTAAAGCTGCTTCACTTTCGTAATGGTTAGGAGTAAATGCTTCTGAATCTACAAGAGTAATGATAGAGTCTACCCTAGTTAAATCTCTCAATTCTGTCCCTAGAAAAGTGAGAATAATTGGTAGAGGATCAGCAACACCAGTAGTTTCAATCACAAGATAGTCAATGCGGTCTTCTCGTTCTAGAACTCGATAAACAGCATCGACTAATCCATCGTTAATAGTGCAACAAATACAGCCATTGCTCAGTTCTACCATATCCTCATCCATAGATATGAGTAGCTGACTGTCTATATTAATATCACCAAATTCGTTGACCAGAACAGCAACTTTTAAATTCTGCTTATTCTTGAGAATTTGATTGAGTAGTGTGGTTTTACCACTGCCCAAAAATCCCGTAATTATAGTAACTGGCATTCCCCACTTGGGAATATCAAGACTTTGAATTTTATTTTGAGTTTCTGTTGAAAAAATCATGGTTTTCTAGAGATATTTCGTGAACTTGAATTAATTGCCTGTCTGTATGTCAAGGAAACTTATATAGGTAAACAATGCCGTACCAAAGAGTGGAATTACAAACGAAGCCTATTTCTATAACTAATCTGATTGCTATCTTGATACTCAAACGTAACTTTTGCACTGCTCTTGCCCAGATGTTTGCACAAAAATGGCTAATTTGCAGGAAATCCTCACTGGTTGGCAAATTTAAGCTTAAGTTGGATTGGATCGAGGAAGTCAACATACACAGTAACGATAATCGTTATCATAATAACCTAAAAAAAGTTTTTTGAGAGGTGATTGACTATAGAGATTGATAAGACTGCGAATGTAATACTTTTTGCAACGGTTGAAACAGGATGTGATAAGCTGGCAAGTTTGTTGTTCAGATCCCGGACTTTTCAAAAAAGTCCGGGATCTATAACCTCGTTGATATAACCATGTTTGGTGATTAGCAGATGAGCATAACACCATCTAATCGACTGACTAAACAAATTCAATTCATCATCGAGATTGATAAGCTCAAGCAAATTCTGCGTCAAACCTTGCTTACTGATGGCTCACGTCAGGAAAACAGTGCTGAACATTCTTGGCACATTGCGGTGATGGCGATCGCACTTGCAGAATATGCTCCTGATGGGGTTGATATCTTTCGTGTCATCAAAATGCTGCTGATTCACGATTTGGTAGAAATTGATGCGGGTGATACCTTTTGCTACGATGTCGAAGGTAATTGTAGTAAGACAGATAGAGAAACTGAAGCAGCGGAACGTCTATTTGGGCTTTTGCCCGCAGATTTGGGAAATGAGTTGCGTTTTCTGTGGGAAGAATTTGAAGCAAGTGAAACACCCACAGCTAAGTTTGCCGCAGCATTAGATCGCATACAACCGTTATTGCACAACCAACAAACTCAGGGTGGAACTTGGCGCATTCATGGTGTAACGCGCGATCGCGTGATGAAGCGAATTGCTCCTGTAGAAGTAGGTGCGCCCGAATTATGGGCTTTTATTCAAAAATTAGTTGAAGACTGTGTTGCGGCAGGTTATTTAAGTAGTTGTGCAAAATAAATTATCTATTTAGGCAAGGGTAATCTTAACAGGAAACAGGTAACAGTAAAGGAATACAGCGATTTCAGTCTTGTTGAAAAATGGCTAAATATTTATGCATAGGTACTTACAAGATACTGCCGTTGTCAATATCAATCATTAAATCACGTTTGTTAAGGTGATCGCGCATACAAGCATACTCCTGTTTTAGGAATTACATTAGAATTACGTGCTTTACAGGAATAGTTGCCATGCTGGAAGCGGAACAGATATTACAGGAGCGCTACCAACTCAAGCAAAAATTAGGACAAAATGCAGGGCGTCAGACTTGGCTGGCTGAAGACTTAGCAACTGAGCCAAAAGAACCTGTGATTGTAAAGCTGTTGGCTTTCGGCGATCGCTTCCAATGGGAGGATCTCAAACTTTTTGAACGGGAAGCGGATGTACTGAAAAACTTAAGCCATCCCCGCATTCCTAAGTACCGCGATTATTTTTCTATTGACGATCACATTCTCTGGTTTACTTTAGTTCAAGAATTTATTCCCGGTTCATCTCTAAAGGAATTACTGAATCAAAAACGAAAATTTTCTGAACAAGAGGTGCGAAAATTTGCTGCTGAGGTGTTAGAAATTCTCAATTATTTGCACTCGCTGATTCCACCTGTTCTCCACCGTGATATTAAACCAAGTAATTTGATTTTAGGTGAAGACAATCAAATTTATGTAGTTGATTTTGGGGCGGTACAAGATAAAGCCACTGCCCAAGGCGGCACGTTTACAGTAGTTGGTACTTACGGATATACTCCTATAGAACAATTTGGTGGTCGAGCAGTTCCTGCTTCTGATCTTTATGCTTTGGGAGCCTCCTTAATTCATTTAGTTACAGGTACTGCACCTGCTGATTTACCACAGCGAAATATGCGAATTCAGTTTAGCGATCGCACTAACTTAAGTCCTCAGTTTGTGCGTTGGCTAGAAGGGATGATAGAACCAGATATTGAGCAAAGATTTAGAACAGCGAGCCAAGCTTTAGAGGCTCTCAACAGTCGCCTTGTTTCTCAATCCTCATTTTTAGTTTCTCAACCCCACGGTAGCCGCATTCAACTTAAGAAAACTGCCAGTCAGCTAGAAATCAAAATTCCTGCTAGAGGGCTACAATTTTCAGACGCTTTTTTAATAGCTTTTTTGACTTTCTGGTATGGTTTTCTGATATTAACTTCAGGATTTTCCTTCTATCCGTTTTTACTACTTCATTGGCTAGCTGGCTTACTACCACTCAGTATGCTAATATTTCCTAGTTTTGGAGAAGTTCACATCTGTTTTCTTCATAATAACTTTTCCATAGAATGGAAATTATTTGGTAGACTCTATCGACAAAGACAGGGAAAAACTGCCGCTATTCATCATGTTTCTATCAGCAGAGAATCAATTTCTGTTAATAACAGACAATTGATGACTATCACTCTTGAAGCTGGTGCAGAAAAATATAAGTTAGGTGCATTTAGCCCTGAGTTAGCTGATGCAGAACGTAAATGGTTGGTTCGAGAAATAAAAGAATGGTTAGGACTCCAGTAAAAGTTATTGATTGTTAAGAGATATTTCATCAAAAATCTCCTACTTCTTAAAGAAGTAGGAGATTTTTATTTTAAACTGTATTAAATTATGAAGTTATCTATACTTCATAAAAAGGAAATATTAATTTCGCATCTATGTAATTCAAATGGCTTTAAGTTGAAACACCTGTGTTTTTATCTGAGATTATAATATGTCTTAGAAAGTAAATATAAACTCTATTGATGATACTTTTTAATGTATCTTTTCATGTAGATTTTTGGAGTTTTTTATGCGACACCCATTTGATTTAGACATTTCTGAACTAAAATCTTTGAGTTTAGAAATTGAAGAGATAAGTAACGATGAAGCCGAAAAAGTTTCTGGCGGTGTTGATGCTACAACTTTAGCAGTAGGTGAGGAAGGTGGCGGTGAAGTTACAACCCTAGCCTTAGGTGAAGAAGGTGGTGAAATGACTACTGAAGCTTTAGGTGAAGAAGGAGGAGGTCAAGTAAGTACCAAAGCTTTAGGTGAAGAGGGGGGTATAATTATCACAAAGGCTTGGTTTGAACACGGTGGTTTTTGTTTTTGAACCATCTTAATTTCTTCTTGAGACCTTGGTTCAATACCACTATATATATGGGCTTATTTTTTCAGAAAAATGCCTTGTTTTTTTCTAAACTATGAAATTGCAGCATTTGATTTATCATGCTGCAATTTTATTAAATAAATATTTTAACAAGTTTTTTTAAAGATGAATATTTTAATTTTGGGCAATTCTGAAGATGCTCATGCCGCAGCTATCAAAAATGCTCTGATGGAGGCAGGAGTAATAGCAGATTATCTAGATACGTCTTTATTTCCGACTCAATTACGCATATCTTGGCAACCAAATCAAACAGGGTGTTTAATATTGCCAGAAGGACGCAGACTAGAACTTCAAAATATCCACAGTGTCTACTGGCGGAATTTTCCTGGGGTTTCTGTACCTCCTTTACACGATCGCCATCAGCAGCAAATAGCCATCAATGATTCAATCAGTACTTTGCGATCGCTCATGCAATCTTGTCAGCCACGTTGGGTAAATTCTTGGCAGGCATACCAATTTCACAAAGAAAAACCTCTGCAACTGAGTAAGGTGAAACAAATAGGAGTGACAATTCCCCAAACTCTAATTAGTAACGATCCAGACGAAGTAATTAATTTTATCCAATCCTTAGATAAAGTAATATTTAAGCCTGTATATGGAGGCGCACACACCAAATTAGTAACAGCAGATCATCTAGAACCAGAACGATTGAGTCTAGCTCTGAGTTTTTCTCCTGTCACGATCCAAGAATATATTCCAGGTACTAATATTCGTAGCTATGTAATTGGTAAGTCAGTTTATACAGCTGAGATTCGCAGCAGTCAGTTAGACTTTCGCCAAGATGTGGAAGCTGAGTTAATTCCCATAGAATTGCCTGCTACGGTTGAACAACAATGTTTAGATATTGCTCAAGCATTGATGTTAGAGTGGACGGCAATTGATTGGCGTCGTAGGCATGACGGAGAATACTTTTTCCTGGAAGCAAATCCTAGCCCAATGTTTTTGCACTTTGAGCGGCAAACAGGATTTCCTATTACTCGTAGGTTAGTCGAACTGTTGATGCATTAGTAGTTAAGAAGGCAGATGGCAGAAGGAAGAGGAGTGGGAGAGGGGGAGAGGGGGAGAGGGGGAGAAATATCCTTTCCGTGTCCCCGCGTCCATTTCCTAGCCTCTGTTCCCTATTCCCTTCTAATTACATAAATCCTGCTGATTCATACAAGCGTTTGAGCATCGCCATAATTTTATCACCGTAATCTAACTCCGCTGACCAGCGTCCTGATAGCTGATCTATTAAGGGAGCAACACCGCGCGTAACAAAGCGAAAGCGCGGATCTACTACTTCCTGTACTAAGGGTTCTAAACTAGCGTAAGCTTTGAGATGTTGAATATGCGCCCTCACGCCAACTCTGACGCTTTCAAAAGACGCCGCTTGCGTACCACCGCCAATATTTCCTAAGCCTGCAAAATTATTTTGTTCGGGTTTGATATCATTGCCAAATCGTAAAAATCCAGTTTCTACACACATTTGGCAGAAGGCAATGTCATAATTTACTCCTTCTATGGCAGCTTCTTCTCGATAGAGTTTCGCTATTTCAGGAAACTGTACTAAAGCATTTTCATTGTTGCTTTTAAGAAATATCTGCAACTGCACTTCTGAAGTATAACCCGGCGACATGATACGATCGATTTGACCAGGACAAATTACTAAATTGGAGCGTAAGGTAACTGTACGAGTCGTATTATCCCAACTAACAGAAATATTAAAGTCCCGCAGTTCAATAGCTTTGACATAAACAACTCGTCGATAGGTGATGCGACGGACATTAGATGATTTCGACAGATCAATCCGCAAGCGATCTACTAAGTCAATCGGAATGTAAGCATTGCCATTAATTAGTATTCCTTGTTCGGCGTACTTTTGCCCGTTGATGTTGATATTGATGGGCGGAAATTTCGGTTCTTGTTCATCTCCGGAGCCAGGAGCTATAGTACGACTCCAAGCTGCTAGTGCATCAGCAATGCCAATGGCAAAGTCGCGACGGCGAGATTGCAGCAAAGAGCGATCGTCTGGGCTGCTTAAAAAACCAACCTGCATCAATAAAGAAGGCACGGTGATCTGGCGACAGAATGCCAAACTGCCCAAACCCGAATTAGTATCTGGCTTAACCCCACGATTAGGTAATTGGGGAACACGACGTAGCAATCCCACCAAAAGTAAATCGGCATTAATCTTGCGCTCATCGTTGTTGGCAATATAAAAAACGCTAGCCCCGCGTACCTCTGGGCTGCTAGCCGCATCGGCATGAATTTCTATCGCTACATCACCTCGACGAGCACGAGAATTTATCCATTGGATCGTTTGTTTGGCACTTAAATCATCGGGAACTGCCAAAACACCAATGTTCCGCGCCCGTAGTTCCGTTACAATTAAATCGCGCAGCAAAATCATTTCCTTTGCTTCGGTTGTATCACCTGCAATCGAGCCTGGATCAAGTTTTCCTGCTTCTTTGCCTCCGTGTGCTGCTGAAATAAAAATACGTCCCATTTTTAATATTTCCTTTAAGTAAAATAAGTGTAAGATTTTTTACTAGTTATTGTTGGTTTGGGAACAAGAATATAATAGCCATTAGAAGTCCTTTATCATTTGTCATTAGCAATTGATCTAAAGTTTAATGACCAATGATGAATGACCAATGACTAATGGCTAAATATGAGTATTCCCCGTTTACACCCAGACACTATAGAGGAAATAAAACAACGAGCTGACATTTATGATGTGATCTCGGAGCACGTTGTTTTACGCAGGCGGGGGAAAGATTTTGTCGGTTTATGTCCCTTCCACGAAGAAAAGACTCCCAGTTTCACCGTTAGTTCCAGCAAGCAAATGTATTATTGCTTTGGCTGTCAAGCGGGAGGAAACGCGATTAAGTTTTTGATGGATTTACACAAGCACTCATTTTCGGAAGTAGTGCTTGACTTAGCACGGCGTTACCAAGTACCCGTGCAAACTCTAGAACCCGAACACAGACAAGAATTTTCCAGGCAACTCTCGGAGCGATCGCAACTCTATGAAGTTCTCGCTTCGGCTTCCCAGTTTTATCAACACGCTCTTAAGCAAAGCCAGGGAAAATTAGCTCTTGAATATCTGCGAGAAAAACGCCAACTCACCGATGAAACAATTGGGCAATTTAATTTAGGTTATGCTCCTGTTGGTTGGGAAACTCTTTATCGTTATTTGGTAGAAGATAAACGCTATCCAGTTCAGCTTGTAGAGAAGGCTGGTTTAATTAAACCCCGCAAAGAAAGCACTGGCTATTATGATGTGTTTCGCGATCGCATTATAATACCAATTCATGACATTATGGGACGCGCGATCGCTTTTGGTGGCAGAAGTCTGGGAGAAGACGACACTTGCTACAACGGGGGGAACCCCCGCAACGCAGTGTCTCAACAACCAAAGTATCTCAATTCACCGGAAACTGAACTTTTTCAGAAAGGTAAAACTTTATTTGCACTTCATCAGGCTAAAGCTGGCATTTCTCAACTCGATCAAGCGGTGGTGGTAGAAGGATACTTTGATGCGATCGCCCTCCACGCAGCCGGAATTAACAACGTTGTCGCATCTCTCGGTACTGCTCTGAGTTTAGAGCAAGTGCGCTTGGTGTTGCGCTACAGCGACTCGAAACAATTGATACTTAACTTCGATGCCGACAAAGCCGGGACTATTGCCGCCGAAAGAGCGATCGGAGAAATTGCTAAACTGGCATACAAAGGCGAAGTACAACTCAAAATCTTGAATTTGCCTGATGGTAAAGATGCTGATGAATACTTGCTGGCACGTAGCCCAGAAGACTATCGCCAACTGTTAGCAAACGCCCCTTTGTGGCTAGATTGGCAAATTCAGCAAATAATTAAAAATCGG
The DNA here is from genome assembly GCF_038404745.2 of Chlorogloeopsis sp. ULAP02. Classification (NCBI taxonomy): domain Bacteria; kingdom Bacillati; phylum Cyanobacteriota; class Cyanophyceae; order Nostocales; family Chlorogloeopsidaceae; genus Chlorogloeopsis; species Chlorogloeopsis sp. ULAP02. The sequence goes on from NZ_JAYKTT020000002.1 coordinate 30,073, forward strand.
GACTTGAAACAGGCTACTGACTTTCAGCAAGTATCTCAACAGTTAGTAAAATTACTGAAAAATATAGAAAATAGCGATACGCTTAATTACTACGTATCTCATTGTGCAGAAATATTAGCTCTGGGAGATACGAGACTTTTACCCCTAAGAGTAGAAAATCTCCTCACTCAAATTGCTCCGCAAAATAGCTATAGCTCTCAATCGCTCTACATTCCTCGTCCAAAACAGCCTAGAATAACCCCACAATCATCTACACGGGAAAGTAAAAAAACTACACCAACACTAGAAAAGAGTCTTTTAGAACAAGCAGAGGCTTTGTTATTGCGAATTTACCTGCATTGTCCCGAACAACGTCAATTTATTACTGACGCCTTAGAAGAGCGAGATTTACAATTTAGCCTTTCCCATCATCGATTTTTGTGGCAACAAATTTTAGAAATATCATCTGTTCCTTTGGAGCAAGAGCTAATCTCAACAGTGCAAGATAGATACCTAGAATTTCCTGAAGAAATAGAGTTAGTTTCCCATCTGTTTCATCTCAACGAGAAAAGCCAAAAAGAAATTCTGCGCACTCCCCAAGTAGTACAAGCAGCGATCGCTTGTATGGAGCGTGTGTTACGAGAAAAGCGCTATCGTCACTTCTTGGAATTGTGGCAGCAAACCGATCCACAAGTGGAGCCAGAACGCTGGCAATCATATTACCAAGCTTTTTATGCCGAAAAGCAGCGCTTGCAAGAATTAGATCGACAACGGCTATTTTCCCTTACAGAACTATTGTGAGGTGTGAGTAATGCTTGGGGAGACATGGCATGAAGTATTGGGAAAGTAGAGTTGAAAACGAGGTAAGCGCAAAAAATTGAATGCCGAAGTCTTCTAAAAGTTGATTAGCCAGTTTTTGAGAAACATAATCGCATTCGCGTAGCTTGCACTGAGCGCACTCGGCAAATATTTTGCCAAAAAGATTGCTCAGGAAATCAGGAACTGGTTGACTAGCCCGAATCCGTCTTCTGACTCCATGTCTAAACAGCTTTTTGTACCATTGACTTTCAAACGCTTTACAGAAATCATCTACATGGCAAAATAAAGCATCTAAACTAAACATAAGACAGGTGCTGGATTTGACGTTATTTTCAGCTTACTACCTGTTCCTTTCCTAATCCCGAACTCAGGTTATTTAGTTGCTAACGATAAGCATTTTAATTTTAATTATGTCCACTTAATTATGACCTTTAAACCCTAAACCCATCTCTACTAAGCGGTTCAATCATTATGAAAAAAGTAATTATTGATCCTGTTACCAGAATTGAAGGACACGCCAAAATTACCATTTACCTTGATGACACAGGACAAGTTAACGATGCTCATTTCCATGTTACCGAATTTCGGGGATTTGAAAAGTTTTGTGAAGGGCGTCCTTTAGCAGAAATGCCCGGAATTACAGCGCGCGTGTGTGGCATTTGTCCGGTGAGTCACTTATTGGCTTCTGCAAAAGCAGGCGATCGCATTCTTGCTGTTACCATTCCTCCCGCCGCTGTAAAACTACGCCGTTTGATGAACTTGGGACAAATTATCCAATCCCATGCCCTCAGTTTTTTCCACTTGAGCGCACCTGATTTTTTGCTGGGCATGGATAGCGATCCAAGCAAACGCAACGTCTTTGGTTTAATTGCAACTGATCCAGAACTTGCTCGTGGGGGGATTCGCCTGCGCCAATTTGGGCAAGAAATCATTGAGCTTCTGGGCGGGCGTAAAATTCATCCATCTTGGGCTATACCTGGAGGTGTGCGGGAAGCATTATCTGATGAAGGAAGAACTCACATTCAAGCTCGTATCCCTGAAGTACGAACTACGATACTAAATGCATTAGATCTATTTAAGCGTTTGCTCCAAGATTACGAAAAAGAAGCACAAACCTTTGGTAACTTTCCTAGCTTGTTTATGGGGTTAGTTACTCCTGAAGGCTTGTGGGAAAACTATGACGGATACATCCGCTTTGTCGATAGCGCAGGCAACATCATTGCCGACAAACTAGATCCAACTCGCTATCAAGAATATATCGGTGAAGCAGTTGAACCTTGGACTTACCTAAAATTTCCTTATTATCGTCCTTTAGGATATCCCGATCAAGAAAATCATTGTCGTTTAGATAGTGGTATTTATCGAGTAGGGCCTTTAGCACGTCTCAATGTTTGCAGTCACATTGGTACACCTCTAGCTGATCGCGAATTGCGGGAGTTTAGAGACGCAGGCAAAGGAACAGTTAGCTCCTCATTTTTCTACCACTATGCTCGGCTGATCGAAATTCTTGCATCCATTGAGCGAATTGAAATTTTGCTCCACGATTCCGATCTATTATCCAATCGACTCCGTGCCAATGCTGGTATTAATCAGCTAGAAGCAGTTGGCGTCAGTGAAGCACCACGTGGCACTTTGTTCCATCACTATCAAGTTGATGACAACGGCTTGATCCAAAAAGTGAATTTGCTGATTGCCACAGGGCAAAACAACTTAGCAATGAATCGCACAGTCGCTCAAATTGCCCGACACTTTATTCATGGTTCAGACATTCCTTCAGGAATGTTAAATCGTGTAGAAGCTGGAATTCGAGCATTCGATCCTTGCCTGAGCTGTTCCACCCATGCAGTCGGGCAAATGCCTTTGCACGTTCAATTAGTCAAAGCAGATGGGAGCGTTGTCAATGAAGCATGGCGGGATTAATACTAATTCTTCAAAAAGCGGTTACAGATAATGACGCAAAGACAGGGAGAGGCGGAGACGCGGAGATTGATGTGTAGCACAATTTTAGAGAATTGGTATAAATTATGAACGGTAATGTTATAGTAATTGGTTATGGCAATGACTTGCGTAATGATGATGCGATCGGGCAACGAGTAGCCCAGAAAATTGCCACTCAGCATTTAGCAAACGTGAAATCTATTGCTGTTCACCAACTGACTCCCGAACTCGCGGCAAATTTGGCAAATGTTGATTTGGCAATCTTTGTTGACGCTTGTTTTAATTCTGAAAACTCTAAGGTGCAAGTCAAATCGCTCTTACCTGCTACTAATAGTTATATAGCAGGACATCTAAGCAACCCTCAAGCGCTGTTGGCTCTTGCTAAAGCTGTTTACGGTTATTTTCCCCAAACTTGGTGGGTAATTGTTCCAGGAGAAAACTTTGAACTGGGCGATCGCCTATCAATTGTTGCTCAACACGGAATAGCGATCGCCATAGAAAAAATAACCGAGCTGATTAACCAGGCAAAAACTAATAAGTAGAAGGCAGATGGCAGAAGGGAGAGGAGTGGGAGAGGGGGAGAGAGGGAAAGGGGGAGAGTGGGAGAAATATCCTCTCCGTGTCCCCGCGTCCATTTCCTAGCCCCTGTTCCCTATTCCCTTCTATCCAAACCAATGAGAAGGCGCTAAACCAGGATCTTCTGTTTCAGGAATTTTTAGGCTCAATTCTTGTTCTCTTTTATACATAATTTCCTCGATACCCTGGTGAATAGAATCTTCAATGCACGATCTATCCTTAAGAGAACAAGCTAGAGATCGGAAGTTAATAGATGGTTGTTGACCTTCCTCTACAACTACATAGCAATTTGATACCCGACTCAAAACGTGAGCAATTAATTCTTGACGTAAGTCTGGAATAGAAAAAGCCTGCTGATAGGGATGATGAGGATAGGTTTCAATAATATCCTCAATTATACTCGCCACAGTTGGTAGTGTGAGATTAAAAATCGTTTTAGTCATAGTTTATGCACCCTCAGTTTATAAATTTTTGTGTATAAATTAATACTAGTTATACTAAAATTACTGGAAGTAGAAAGGCTCTAGTTTTAGCTTAGAAAATAAATTTGAGGATGTTGTGAGGAACTTTCCCCAAGTTTAAAAGTGATTTTTGAACCGCTACAATACTTCACGAAAATACTCTTGCTGGCAAGCAAAGAGTGAAAAATAATTACAATAGTTATAAATTGATTGACTAACTGACTGATATAGTCATAAATCCACTTCGTTTTTCAGGGCTACTGTTGGAAATAAGTCATGCACTAATGGATGAAATGCTTATAGGTTGTCCCTTTGGTGCCACCGTCAACCTAGTCAATCGATAAGATACAATATCCAAACGCATGAGATCAAAGTAAACAGAAATGGCAAATTCTCCTTTGGTATCTGTTCGCATTCCGCCTGAGATACTAGAGCGCATCGATCAACTGGCGCAGGAACTGTACCCATCTCGTCGAGCAGGAAAAAATCCCAATCGCTCTCAAGTAATATTGGATGCGATCGCTCTATTCTTAGAGCAACATGAGTCTAGCTCTGCAAGCACTCTGGATATTAGTGAACAACTTGATGATACACAAATTCAAAAAGCATTAGATGAACCCCTTGATCATGAGCCAATCAACATAGCAATCCAAAATTACTCTAAGTATATGGAACACCCTATACAATATCCTCAACCCATAGAACTTCCTACACGAGAGTATGTAGATTGGTGGTTCAATTATTTTTCATATATGAAAAAGCTCACTGATATGTGGTTCGGTGTTAAATCATAGCCGATGCATCAACGGCAAAAACAATTGGTATTAACAAGAAAATTTAAGCAATAACAGGCTTAATATTTTTCAGTAGTAAAAGTATCTATTGGTTAGGGTGTGTTAGTTAGTCTAACTCACCCTTTTATTTTTTCTGTCCTGAGAGTGAGTCAGAGACTCTATTTCTCTTTACCAAGTTGAACTTCGTAATGTAAATTTCAAGCTTGCGTCTGCAATAGTACAAGATGTGAGTTCAGTAACTTATTTCAATTGATGATAACTTTTTTTTAATTTTAAATTTCTGAACTTTTAATTTAATGAAATTAGTAGAATAAAAGCAATACTTTTATCTATTGATTACACTGTCATACAGTGTCAAACCCCTACAGTGACAAACATTGAGCTGTTTTGCACTGTCATACACTTATTTTTTTAATTCAAACTTATAAACAATAAAAGTTAGAAAATATATATTTTGCGATAGCTGCCATCAATATCAACGGATAAAAAGGTAAAATCATTACCTTGTATTTTTCATAAATTAAAAAATGTAAATTTTGCTGTTATCTTGTTTTACATGTATTTTTGGATAAAAAAATTTTATATAATAAAAATTAGTTCCAAAAAGCTATGGCTTTGGCATATATATATTTAAAAACTAAAGTCAACAGGTGTTGGGAAAATATTTGTTTTTTTGAGCGGGATCAATGTTTAGCAAAGTAAATTAAAAGAGCTTGAAATGCATATACTTAATAAGTTCAGAATACTTTGTGAATAAATTTTCGGTTTGGCATTATATTTTGCAACTGTTAAAAGACGCTCTTAAATGATTTGGTTAAGTGAATAAAGATTAACCTATTCGATAATTTTCACATCATCCTTTCCGTCCAGCTTTTACTTATCCAAAGTTATTTATTAAGCTTTTCCCTTCTAACTTGAAAAAGTCAGTCTCGATCAAACAAGTTTCACCCGCCAAAGATGAAAGAGCTTTTTTCTCCTACACCCCTAAGCCCTCTTTCAAGCTAGAGGGCAGAAGGCAAGGAAGAAAGTTTTTTCATGCATTCTAGTGTACGTAGTTCATGAAAGCTACTTAGTGATATGACCACCAGCTTCAGTGTACAAACAAACAAATCAACCACAAATGGAATCAAGATTCGTGGCAAACTTTCTGCAAAATATGCTGAAATTTTGACTCCACAGGCGCTAGAGTTTATTGCCATGCTACAACGCCGCTTTGGTGCTGAACGAGAGCGTCTGCTGCAACTGCGAGAAAATATCCAGCAACAACTTAATGCTGGATGGCAACCCGACTTTCCATCAGCAACAGAAGCGATACGCAATGATGAGTGGAAAGTTGCCCCAATTCCTCAAGATTTACAAGATCGTCGCGTTGAAATTACAGGGCCATGCGATCGCAAAATGGTCATCAATGCCCTAAACTCTGGGGCAAATGTGTTTATGGCAGATTTTGAAGATGCCAACAGTCCCACCTGGGACAATATGGTATCTGGACAAATTAATCTGCGCGATACTGTCAACCGCACGATTGAATTTAGCGATCCTACAACTGGCAAAACCTACAAACTCAATGAAAAAATAGCCGTTTTAATTGCTCGCCCTCGTGGCTGGCATCTTCTCGAAGAGCATATGCTAGTGGACGATCGCCCCGTTTCAGGCTCGTTATTCGATTTTGGACTGTATTTCTTCCATAACGCCCGCAAGCTTATAGAACAAGGTTCTGGCCCTTATTTCTATTTGCCCAAATTGGAGAACAGGCACGAAGCCAAGTTGTGGAATGAAGTATTTGTTGCAGCTCAAGAAGCGTTTGACTTACCCATTGGCACGATTAAGGCTACAGTCTTACTCGAAACCATCCTTGCCGCTTTTGAGATGGATGAGATTCTCTACGCCCTACGAGATCATATTGTCGCGTTAAATTGCGGACGCTGGGACTACATTTTTAGCTTTATTAAAAAGTTTCGCGATCGCGCTGATTGCGTTTTACCTGATCGCCAGCAGGTAACGATGACAACTCATTTTCTACGTTCCTACAGCCTGCTGACAATTAAGACTTGCCACCGCCGCGGTGCCTTAGCAATGGGAGGTATGGCGGCTCAAATCCCGATTAAAACAGATCCCGTTGCTAATGAAACAGCTCTTGCCAAAGTAAAAGCAGACAAAGAGCGGGAAGCCGGAGATGGGCATGATGGCACCTGGATTGCCCACCCCGCCCTCGTTCCTATAGCCCGCCAAGTATTCGATAGTAAAATGCCTGGTTCTAATCAGCTATCTGTATTACGAGACGACATCACCATCACCGCAGCAGATTTGCTCAGTGTACCAACAGGAACCATCACCGAAGCGGGGCTGCGGAATAATATTCGGGTTGGCGTCTTGTACCTGAGTGCTTGGCTGAGTGGTTCTGGTTGCGTGCCTTTGTATAACTTAATGGAAGATGCAGCTACGGCGGAAATATGTCGTGCTCAGATTTGGCAATGGCTCCATCACAACACCACCCTAGAAGACAGCCGTAGTGTTAATCGCCCCCTTTTCCAAGCCCTTCTTAACGAAGAAATCGCGGCATTACGCCAAGAAATTGCCGATCGCAGCCCTTGGCAAAAAACTTTTGACATGGCGACTGATTTGTTTACCCAGCTTGTCATTGCAGACAACTTCGAGGAGTTCCTGACACTTCCAGCCTATCGTTATCTTGTTAGTTTTTAAGATGATTTACAGGCAAAAATTACACAGTTGTCAGTACAGGTAACTTTCCATAAATACTTACAGCATAAACCACCAAAGATTTTGCCACTTAATTTTGTCGCTTTCTCAATGAATTACAGGAGACTATTAGCATGAGTGAATGTACTTTTGAAACCCTAATTCCAAGTGCTCCTAAAGGTCGCTTTCATGGAATTAGACGCGCATATACTCCTGAAGATGTGCTCAAATTGCGTGGTTCAATGCAAATCCGCTATACCATTGCGGAAATGGGCGCTAACAGACTTTGGGAACTGCTGCACAACGAAGACTATATCAATGCTCTTGGTGCAGTCACAGGAAATCAAGCAATGCAGATGGTGCGTGCTGGGTTGAAGGCAATTTACCTATCTGGTTGGCAAGTTGCCGCAGATGCTAACTTAGCAGGAACAATGTACCCCGATCAAAGTCTTTATCCATCTAATAGCGGCCCAGAATTATGCCGTCGCATTAACCGGACATTCCAGCGAGCCGATCAGATTCAGCATTTGGAAGGAAAAGACAATATATATTGGTTTGCTCCAATCGTTGCCGATGCCGAAGCCGGGTTTGGTGGCCCTTTAAATAGCTTTGAAATTATGAAAGCCTACATTGAGGCAGGTGCCGCTGCGGTGCATTACGAAGATCAATTGGCTTCAGAAAAGAAATGCGGCCATCTCGGTGGTAAAGTACTAATTCCAACATCAGCCCACGTTCGCAATTTGAATGCAGCACGGCTAGCCGCTGATGTGATGGGTGTACCAACTCTAATTGTTGCTCGTACTGATGCAGAAAGTGCAAAATTAATTACCAGTGATGTTGATGAGCGAGACTTACCGTTTATTACGGGAGAAAGGACTGCCGAAGGATTCTATCGCTTAAGAGCGGGTACAGGGCTGGCAAATTGCATTGCTCGTGGGTTAGCTTATGCACCCTATGCAGACTTGCTGTGGTGGGAAACTTCCAAACCGAATCTCACAGAAGCTCGCCTATTTGCAGAAGCCATTCATCGAGAGTTTCCGGGTAAACTATTGGCTTATAATTGCTCTCCTTCTTTTAACTGGAAGGCAAACCTGGATGATGCCACAATAGCCAATTTCCAGAAAGAATTGGGAGCGATGGGTTATAAATTCCAGTTCGTAACCTTAGCAGGATTCCACTGTTTGAATCATGGCATGTTTGAGCTAGCTCGTAGCTATTACCAAACAGGGATGAGGGCTTATGCCCAATTGCAGGAAATTGAATTTGCAAGTGAGTCCGATGGATATACGGCAGTTCGCCATCAACGCGAAGTTGGCACAGGGTATTTTGATGCTGTTTCAGTAGCAATTTCTGGCGGCAAATCATCGACAACAGCGCTAGCTACCTCGACAGAAACCCAGCAGTTTTGCTCTCCGAGTGAATATAAAGCTTCTCATCTAAGCATTGACTATCAAAATCAGCAAGGCACTTTTCATGCCGAATTTGACAATGCTGTTTACAGGGAAGGGACAAAAGCATTAGAGGAGTTTGCCAAAGAAGCTTATTACGCCCGCATGAAGGAGGCTTATAAAGAAATCGAAGAATTTACCCGCATGGATGATGAATAGGGGATAGGGGCTAGGAAATGGAGGCGGGGACACGGAGAGGATATTTCTCCCACTCTCCCTCTCTCCCACTCCTCTTCCTTCTGCCCCTGCCTTCTTTCACAAAGAATTATCACCTTTTTGCAATTAAAAATTAGAAGTGAGTAAAAATATTTATGCGTGACGTGTACATTGTTTCAGCAGTACGGACACCTCTCGGTCGATTTGGAGGCGTGCTGGCAGATTTTTCGCCGATTGATTTAGGTGCTCACGTGATGCGGGCTGCTTTAGAACGGGCAGGCATCACAGGAGAAGCATTAGACCTGTATATTATGGGCAATGTACTGAGGGCAGGACATGGACAGTTACTACCCCGACAAGCAGCTTTCAAAGCTGGTATTCCGGAAGTAGTAAATGGATACTCTGTTGAGATGGTTTGTTCGTCGGGAATGATGAGTGTAATTAATGCTACCCTAGCAATTCGTGCTGGGGAAGCAGACATCGTTCTAGCTGGGGGAATGGAGTCGATGTCCCAAACAGGCTTTTTCCTCTCTCACAGAGCGAGGTGGGGTTACAAATTTCTCTTAGGTGCGCCAGAGCAGTTAACGGATTTATTACTCCGGGATGGGTTGATGGATGCAACCAGAGGAGAAGGCATGGGAGAGCAAACGGAGCGGATCGCAGAATATTATGGATTTAGCCGCAAAGATTTAGATGAAATCGCTGTTGATTCCCACTGGCGGGCAGCCGCCGCGACGCAGCGAGGCAGCTTCAAAAATGAGATTGCCTCGATTGAAGTTACTACCAAAAAAGGTACGCAAAGAATCGATACTGATGAGGGAATTCGTCCGGACACATCACTAGAAACTCTGACAAAACTACGCCCGGCTTTTAACAAGAATGGTGTTCTGACTGCGGGGAATAGTAGTCAGATCAGTGATGGAGCAGCAGCTTTGATTTTAGCCAGCCAAGTAGCAGTGGATAAGTATGGATTGAAGCCCATTGCTAAAGTGCTTGGGGGAAGTTGGGAAGGCGGCGAGAGTTGGCGTTTTGTAGAAATGCCAGTTGGGGCAGCCAAGAAGTTGTTAGATAAAATCAACCGGAAAATCTCGGATTTTGACCTGTTCGAGAATAACGAAGCTTTCGCCCTGAACTCCTTGCTTTTTCACCGGATGCTAGGAGTGCCTATTGATAAATTGAATGTCAATGGCGGAGCGATCGCTCTCGGACATCCGATTGGTGCTTCTGGAGCCAGAATTATCGTCACGCTGATTCATGCCTTACAGGAGCGGCAGCAAAACCTCGGCATGGCGGCACTTTGTCATGGCACTGGTGGCGGTACAGCGATCGCCATCGAACAAATTTAAAGGATATAAAGGAGAATCGGTAATGGTATCTTTAGGACTGGAAGATAAAGTCATTGTTGTTACAGGCGGCGATCGGGGAATTGGCGCTGCAATGGTAACCTTACTCCAAGAATTAGGAGCAAAGGTTGCTTATACCGACATCAAAATCAGCGAAGGCAAAAGTGGAGCTTTGGCGATCGAGGCAGATGTAACTAACTTGGCATCTATGGAAGCAGCGGCTGCTAAAATAGAAGAGAAATTGGGGCCTGTTTACGGGATAGTTGCCAATGCTGGGATTACCCGCGATAACTTTTTTACTAAATTGACTCCAGAAGACTGGGATGCAGTAATTAACGTCAACTTAAAAGGTGTGAATCATACCATTCAACCTTTTATTTCTGGGATGTATGAGCGAGGACAAGGTTCAGTTGTCTGTATCAGTTCAATTTCTGGAGAACGGGGTAACGTAGGACAAGTAAACTATGCTGCCACCAAAGCAGCTGTAATTGGTTTAGTAAAATCTCTTGCGAGAGAAACTGCTCGTTATGGCGTACGGGTAAATGCGGTAGCACCTGGCTTCATTGATACAGAAATGACTAGGGCAATTCCAGATAAAGTCAAAGAAAAAATCACCGCAGAGATTCCTTTCCGTCGCTTTGGCAAGCCGGAAGAAATTGCTTGGGCGGTAGCATTTCTTCTATCACCTGTTGCCAGTAGCTATGTTACCGGTGAAGTGTTGCGAGTTAATGGTGCGCATCACACTTAGTATTCCTTACAACTAGCTTTCAAGATGCGTGTCAGTTGTTCGTTTCCTTCTGCCATCCTACACTAGTGCAAAGGCAGGGAATTATTTTGAGATTTTCCAGATTCCGTGAAAAGTTAGGAATTTAGCTAGTGTATTGTTGGGGGATTGTTTTCCCCAATTCCCCTTAACAAAAATAGTCTTATCAAATTTTCAATCAAGGAATGACAAATGCAGAAAGAAACAAATTCCTGGAGTGGAATGGCAGATCAAGTTATGAAAACTTGGACTGATGTAGGCACTCAAGCTTGGAAAAGCTGGTTTGACATGATGGCATTAGCAGCTCGCAATCCGATCGCAGATACCAAACCAGGAGTAGAGTCTATTAATCAGCGATTTGTAGAAAATCAAGAACTGCTGCTCCGCTTACTCCAACTTTCATTTCATACCTGGCAAGATCTGTTTCCAAAAGTTGAATCTGGAGAAGACTGGCAACATTCCCTGAAGAACTACACAGAGCAACTGCGCGCTCAAGTTGAAGATTATTCTCAGGGAACCCTTAAAGTCAATCAAAATGCAGCTGAGTTATGGCAGCTCTATCTTAAAGAAACACAAAAGTTTAGCCAACTTTGGGCGAATGCCTTGGGGGCAACTGTTGATCCGCTAAGTCAGGCAACAGTTACTGGCACAAGTCAACCCTGGATTGAGCTAAATAATCTCTACTGGAATTTACTATATGAGCAGAGCTTTGGCAGCTTGATGCAAATTCCCCTCTTGGGGCCTAGCCGTGAAATTAACGGCAAATTACTGCGATCATTTAATGGCTGGACGACACTCTATCGAGCAAGTGTTGACTATCAGATTTTGTTAGCTGAGATCCAGGCACAATCTTTTGAAGAGTTGATGCGAGAGTTAATCTCCCTTGCCGAAAAGGGCGAAAAAGTTAAGGACTGGCGGCAATTTCAGGAACTCTGGGGCAGGATTGCTGATGATGTTTTTGAGAAGGCATTTTGTTTTGAAGACAATCTCAAAGTTCGGGGTAGATTCTTGAATGCCCTCAATAATTACAGACTCGATCAGCAAGAGCTAATGGAGGTGTGGATGAAAATGATGAATCTGCCCCTACGCAGCGAAGTGGACGAGGTTCATAAAAGCATCTACGAACTGCGCAAAGAGGTTAAAAACCTGAAAAAAGCCTTAGCTAAATATGAAGCTCAAGCGCAAACAACTCCACCAAAAGATGAAGGGCAGTACTAATTCACATTTGAATGTAACTTAAAATGGCAAGCAAAAATCATATTTTAGAAATCGACCACGGATGGACACAGATAAACCATCCGTGTGCATCTTGTTTATCGGTGTTCGTTATCATCTAAAAATTGGATTTTGCAATCAATCTATGATTTAGTACAACTCAAGGTGAGTTCGGCTAATTCACATTAGACGTAATTCTCAAAAAAGGAAGTAAAAGGACGCACCAGATTAGGAAGACATAAAGATTGATGTAACGCCAGATTTGAGAGAAACGGCATAATTTGAATCAACATTTGCAAGGAGTAAACACAAAGCCATGCTGCCATTTTTGATGCAAATGCGTCTTGATGATGCAACTGAAGAGTATACCGAACTCACCAAAAAGGTTATCAAAGGTATTGAAAATTTAAGTCGTCTGCGAGAAGAAGATATTGAAATTGGAGTTACCCCCAAGGAAATAGTCTATCGCGAGGACAAGTTAATTCTGTACCACTTTCAGCCAACGGTAGAGGAGCGATTGAACATTCCTGTTCTGATCGTCTATGCCTTGGTAAACCGTCCTTTTATGGTTGATTTACAAGAAGACCGATCGCTTGTTGCTAACTTGCTCAAGTTGGGTTTGGATATCTATTTAATTGATTGGGGTTATCCCACCAGAGCCGATCGCTGGCTAACCCTAGATGACTACATTAATGGCTATATCAATAACTGTGTAGACTTCATCAAGACAAAGCATAGTTTAGATCAGATTAATCTCTTGGGAATTTGTCAGGGCGGGACATTCAGCCTCTGCTACAGTGCGATCTACCCAGAAAAGGTCAAAAATCTGATCGTGATGGTTGCCCCGGTAGATTTTCAAATCTCTGATGCGCTCTTGTATATGCGTGGTGGCTGTACTCTAGGAGCGGAGGCTTTAGATATCGACCGAATGGTAGATTCTTTAGGCAATATCCCCGGCGATTTTCTCAATTTCGAGTTTTTGATGTTGAAACCCCGGCAGTTGGGAATTCAAAAATATCTAGACTTTCCAGAAATCATGCACAGCGAAGATAAGCTGCTGAACTTTCTCCGTATGGAAAAGTGGATCTTTGACAGCCCAGATCAGGCAGGGGAAGCCTACAGACAGTTTCTTAAAGATTTCTATCAGGCAAATAAGCTCATTAAGGGTGAGCTGATGATTGGAGACAAGCAAGTCAGTTTAGGTAATATTTCCATGCCTGTACTGAATTTATATGCTGAAAAGGATCACTTAGTACCACCTACATCTTCTATTGCCTTAGAGAGGTATGTTGGTACAGAAGATTACACAGTTAGGTCTTTCCCTGTTGGACATATTGGAATGTATGTCAGCGGCAAAGTACAACGAGATTTGCCACCAGCGATCGCAGATTGGTTGAAGGCACGCGCTGATTAAGAAGGCAGAAGGAAGAGGAGTGGGAGAGGGGGAGAGAGGGAGAGTGGGAGAAATATCCTCTCCGTGTCCCCGTGTCCATTTCCTAGCCCCTGTCCCCTATTCCCTATTCCCTAGTTCCCTACCCCCTATTTAGGGGTATTTTTTTGTAGGCATTCATCAACCTATCCCTCTAGTAGGAGGTTTGGGGAAAAAGTAGCAGTTACTTTGCTAAGAAGGCAGCGAAACCTCTAATTAACGGCTCTCTCGAAGGTGGCGCTCGATTACATGAAAACTTTAATTCGGATTGAGAGTGAATATGAAGCACGAACTCAAGCCCATCGATCAGCAAGTGGTTGCTGTCGTGGGTGCTTCTAGCGGCATCGGGCGCGAGGCAGCACTCCGGTTTGCAAGGCAAGGGGCAAAGGTGGTTGTCTCTGCTCGCAGTGAACCGGGGCTGGCATCCTTAGTTGATGAAATTAAAAGCTTTGGCGGTGTAGCAACTGCTACAGTTGCTGATGTAACGGTATTCGAGCAAGTTAAAGCGATCGCAGACAAAGCAGTGGAGGAGTATGGGCGACTCGATACGTGGGTACATACCCCTGCTGTCGGCCTTTTTGCCACTGTCGATCATATCAATCCAGAAGAATTCCAGCGTGTGATCGATATTAATCTACTTGGGCAAGTATACGGTGCAATGGCAGCTTTACCTCATCTCAAGCGTGAGGGGCGGGGGGCGCTGATCCACATTTCCTCAATGTTGGGCAGGCGATCGCTCCCACTTCAAAGTCCCTACTGTACCGCCAAGCACGCTCTTGAGGGCTTTCTTGAATCCCTGCGTGTAGAACTGCAACATGAAAAAATACCCATCAGTGTCACAAATGTGATGCCTGCGTCGATTAACACACCCTTCTACAACAATGCTCTTACAAAGTTAGGCGTAAAGCCGTCAGCGCCACCGCCCTACTACCAACCGCGTTTAGTAGCTGATGCCATTCTCTATGTTGCCTCTCATCCCACTCGTGACTTCATTGTTGGGGATGCAGCTAGGGGAATAGATTTGTTACAGCGAATTTCGCCATCACTCGTAGATTACTTGTTGCTGCTCATTAGCTTCCAGCTCCAACGTACCAATGAGCCAAAGTCCGAAGATGCCCCACACAATCTTTATCAACCGATCCCCGCCCACGACAGAGTTGAGGGAGACTTTAGCAAGCTAGTAATACCAAGCTTTTTTGATTGGTTGGATATGCATCCGCTCATCAAATGGAGTGCGATCGCAAGCTCAGTTGGGTTAACTTTACTGGCTTTACAAAACTTGTCTTTTGGAGTTACATAGAAAGTGCAATCACGCGATCGGTTGAGTTAATGTTACTGGCAACCCAAGGATTCCCAAACGAATAGTGAATTTTAAGCGACTTTTTATACTTTAAGCTGTGAAGTTAACGCAAGAGAGTCTCTGGCTCTAGTTCTCGTTACCAGGTTCAAGCTGGTAACGAGGGCTTGTAGGCTGCCGCCTCCAGTTTTGTAGGGTGCGTTGTCGCCTAGCGTAACGCACCCTACTGGACTGACACGATTAAAATGATGCAATAGAAAGGCTTGTAGTAGCGCTTGAGCGCAAAATATGAGTACGAATCTAATGCACAAAATTAGCTGTGTCAGTCCACTACAAAGGCTACTTCATAACACAGCGTTAATTGCACTTTATCAATACAAGTGGAGCAAAGTGTGAAAACAACTGTTGAACAGAGGCGAGTAAATGTAGGGGATCTAACTATCCGCTACCTGACAGCAGGCAATGGTAATGGTGGCGATCCACCTTTAATACTGTTGCATGGAGATGGCGAAAGCGCTCTTGATTGGTCTTGGGTACTTCCCATGCTAGCGGCTACCCATCGTGTTTATGCACCAGACTTTCCAGGTGCTGGTGATAGTTCTAAACCTAATATTGTCTATTCGCCTGAGTTCTATACGCAATTTGTAGCTGATTTTCTTGATACACTTGGACTGAGGCGAGTGGTAGTAGTCGGCAATTCTCTAGGAGGACAAGTTGCGCTACGCTTTGCACTGTCATATCCTGAAGCAGTGACGGCGCTAGTTTTGGTAAGTAGTTCTGGATTGGGTGAGTTGGTTAACCCGTTTCTGTCCCAGTTAACCCTACTTTGGTATGGAGAGGCTGCCATTGCTTGGAGCAAAACGCCTCTAGGCGCAAAGCAAAGGGCTTGGTCACGAGCAGTGCTACTTTTCGCAGACCTCAACAGGATTCCTGCTGAATGGGTGGTAGAGCAGGAAAGGATGGCACAGATGCCCGGCTTTCTTGAGGCTAACCTATCCTCGCTGCGTACCCAGCTAAATGTATTTGGACAGTATAAGATTTTGCTCGACTCTCTACCACAGTTGCAGATACCGACTCTTGTCATGTGGGGCGATCGCGATCAGATTCTACCAAAAGAACAGGCTGACAATGGCGTCAAACGGCTACAAAAAGGACAACTGATTTTAATACCCGACTGCGGTCATTTACCCCAAATCGAACATCCTGAACTTTTCACCTCCGCGTTGCTAGAGTTTCTTGACAAAATTACTTAGTTGAATGTTTTGTTGAAGTTAGGATGCTAGGTCGAACATATCAAATGATAAGAACTAAATTTTTGTTTCAGACCAAAGTCAAGCAGGAAACCTTATTTAATACTTATCAAATTCTTATTTCTTTGTTGTATCATTAACCAGGCTGATGAGGAAAAATCAATAAAGTCAATTGTTTCTGTGCATCTCACCTTCAGCGGGATGTATCAGCATGGAATGCATATATCTGTTCTTTATGAAATCTGGGCAGCACAGTGGTGGGCTTTCCTTTAGTCTATGTTTGCGATCGCCTCCAAAGTGATTCTGCTGTTTTCAATATTCACTGGTATTTTAGCTCTACGTAACTGCCAAATGAGTTAGACATTCAGGATCTGTGTCCTGTTCAATACAGGTGAACCGAAATTTTCCAACCTGCTTCACCAAAATCTAAAATTCAAAAGATATGAGTATCCAGTTCCATAATTAATTGCCATGGCGATCGCACATATATTCAAGCGTCAAGGCTGGAAAAGAAGCAATCTGCTACGTCAATTCGTTGTGTATGGCATCATGATACTCATTGTGCTGATGAGTCCCGCCATCGACAGATCAATCGTCTTGGGACAATTGCCATCCTTAACAACTCCCAGTAATACGCAGCCACCCCCTATTAGCGTGGAACGACGAGGTACTCTAGAATCTACTTGGGTACACCTTGATGGCAAAGAACTGTTCCGAATTGCGTCTCCAGCTGTACTCAACCGCAGCGAACCCAATAACCAGATACCAGTTGAAGTTCGCGCCAAACAAATAGAAGCCAATCTTGCGTTGGTTGTTGACAGTGGTGGTTTATCAGACGAGGATACACTAGACCCCAAAACATTGCAGGTTTTAATTGAAACTGTGAATGAGCAGCCTGTTTTATTTGTTAAAGATGAAACTCTGGCTGAAGCAAAGGTTTTGCTAACAGTGACGGATACAGATGCCCAATATGCTTTGGTCAGTAAAGACCGATTAGCAGCAAAATGGAAAAAGATTTTGGAGCAGGAACTTCGACAGGCACTCGAACTGCGCCAACCCGAAGCCTTGCGAAGACAAATTTCTACTGTAGTTAAAGCCTTGGTTGTGACTGCGATATTGACTTTGATGTTAGGTATAGCTTGGGTATTTTTTGGACGCAGTAAACAACAGCTTGAGCGACGGCAGGCAGCAGAATCTGCATTAATTCACACCCAAGAACTTACAACTGTGGAGCCATTGGATGTAGAATCTGGGCTACAGCTGTTCGAGAGACTGCACTATCATTTTGGGCTACAAGAACGATTTCAGATTGTCCGCTTTGTACGATGGTTGCTGTTTTGGGCAATTGCCTTTGTTTGGATGATTGGAATTGCCTACAGTCTCAATGCCTTTCCCCAAACGCGTCATTTTGCCCAGAAGGTGGTTGTCATCCCAATTGTAATTTTGATTGCCTGGTTTCTGATGGGGCTAATCAATCGGTTAACCGATTTTGGCATTGATCGCTTTATCTGGCGTTGGGAGCAAGAGCAGTTATTAACTGGAGCCAATCTGCAACGGATTGCCACGATCGCCAACGCGCTTAAAGGGCTAAAAAAGGTTCTGATTTACACACTTGGCATTTTCTGGGTTCTTCAGTGGCTTGATTTAGTACCAGTATCTATCTTGGCATTAGGAGCATTATTTGCTTTGACGGTTTCGTTTGTGGCACAAAGCCTCCTTAAAGATTTAGTGAATGGGTTTTTGATTTTACTAGAAGATCAGTTTCGGATTGGTGATTACATTAGAGTTGCTGAGGTGTCTGGCAAGGTAGAAAACCTGAACTTGCGGGTTACCCAAATCCGTAGCGATGCAGGCAATTTAATTACCATGCCTAATAGCTTGATTGCTCAGGTGGAAAATATGTCACGGATTTGGGCAAGAGCAGATTTTCGGATTGAAGTTGCTTACAATACCAATGTTGACCGTGCCTTGGCAGTGGTTCGAGAAACTGTTGATCAATTAGCACAAGATCCACAATGGCAATCTACGATCCTGGATACTCACGAACTGTTTGGAGTGGATCAAATTTCTCACACCGGAATCACGATTCGGATCTGGATTAAAACAGCTCCACTCAAACAATGGAGAGTTGCACAGGAATTGCGTCGTCGGCTCAAAAATGCCTTTGATCGCCACAACATTCAAATTGGCATTCCCCTGCAAGTTATTCTAGAAAACGGTTATGGCAAGCCCGACAGCATTGAGAATTGACAAGCAATTGAGTAATCTTTCATCCGAACTTGATGAATTCACATCTTGCATCCACCAGTTTTATTACCTTCGTTACGTTGGTTGAGAAACAAGAATAGGTTTTTCTTCCAAAAGTTCTAAAAATTCATCCGTTTGGACTTTTCCATGCTCTATCAGTTTTGTAATGAACTCATAAGAGCGGTCTAGCTTGGATGCATAGTCAATGGTGTTAGCAAATTTGTTATCCATGCTAATCCAGCGGATATAAATTGTTTTCAGATCTGCATATTCAGGATTTATGTATCCTTTTTCAATCAATGTGTTAATGGTGTTTACAAATTTAACTTCTTGAAACAGCGAGAGGTTACCTGTCAATTCATTACGACGGTTAATTATGGCTTGAGCAGTTGATGGTTCTTCATCACAGGTTTTTGGATTAATCTGGATTATCCAGATTTCATCAGGTCGCTTTTCAATTCTGGTTTGTTTAACAAAGGCACTAATGGGCGGATTCTGCGAAAATAAGCCGTCCCAATAAACTCCATCGCCAATTTTGATGGCTTGGAAAATAGTAGGAATACCCGCAGAAGCCATGATAGCTTCTACTGTAATTTCTCCTTTGTAGGAGTCGAAGGCTTTGAATTCTCCAGAGAGAACCTCAACAGCCCCTAGCAATAACCGAGGACTTAAAGGGAAAACCAGTTGCTCAAACTCTTTAAAGTTAATGTGGTTTTCCAAGATCATTCTTAAGTCTAAATATTCTTTGCGAGGAGAAAGCGCTTCCAAGCAGCTAACAAACCATTGTGTTGAATAAGGATCAGTGGCGATCGCAGGCATAACGCCCTTGTTTTGTAAGCGAGCTGTCCAAACAGTCAGAAAGTTAAGATACTGTTCCCAGGGAAGTATGGCAGAATTATCTTCCCAAAAGTTGACTAGCCAATGGTAAGGTTCTTCAGTCGCTCCTTGGGCTTTTTTTAACAAGCCATACCAAACAGCGGTGGCACAAATTGCACCACCAGAGGTGCCGCTTAATCCGACAATGTTGTAACGCTCATGTATACCTCTCTCCAAGAGCCTTTTAAGAACTCCAGCGGTGAAAGCAGTATGGCTACCGCCTCCTTGGCAAGCGATCGCAATCTTTTTCCGTTCGTCCATAGTTATTTATTCACCGGATTTAATTTTGTCTCTAAAATCAGGCAGAAATTACGCAGAAGCGATCGCCAAAATATTAGCCACCAGCTACTCCAAGGTACCAAACCCCAGCGTTCTGGATAACAGTTTAATAAGGGGAAAACCTTCTCTACAGATAATCCTAGTGCTGCGACATCTCGTTCGTCTTCAACAAACCACTTCATTGGTGCTCCAACATTAGCGGCTTTATACGCGTTAAGTTGTCTAAAAACTATTCCTCCAACATCCAAAGCCAACTTAGCATCCGCAAACTTTTCTCGCAGGCGCTCAACTAACTGCTTAACCTCTGACTTTTCAAAATAATAAAACAATCCCTCAGCAACAAACAAGATCTTCTCAGGCTCAATCGCTGGAATTTCATTTATCCAAGCCTGATCTAGCACTGAAGCTGCTAAAAATCGATGCTCACTTGTTTGGCTATCAACACTCAAGCGAATGTCAATAACTTCTGGTAAGTCTAGTTCAATCCACTGGGTTTTTCCCGCTCCCACACGATAATAACGAGAAGATAAACCTGCTCCCAATTCTATGACTAATGAATTTGGATGGGTGGCAATGTGCTGTGCGGCAATATTATCTAATAGCTTTGTCCGCACACTAATGCAGATTTGGTATCTCCAGTCATACCAAGTTTCTAATTCAGCATCCCACAGTAGAGATTGGAACCATTCCAGCGCTTGAGGATCTCGAAATAAGGCATCCGCACGGGCGTGTTCTTCGGCTCTTGCTCGCAGTGGAATTAGCAACGTGCGCGGCACTCCAGTAAGTAGATTGCTGCTTGCCATTTGTTCATTTCTGATTGCAGACTTCAGATAGCGATCGCTCCTGAAGCCTGTTGTTAAAACTTACCAACTAGCTGTTGTTGTGCTTGGTGTCTCCTGTGCAGTTTTCTGTGTCATTTGGAAATAGCTATCCCAAAATTGCTTCTGGGTTTCTATTGCCAACTGCATTGCTACCTGTTGAGTATGGAGGGCAACATTCACACACTCTCGTTGAAAATTGAGAGTTTTCTGGAAACTATCAGATAAATTTACCTGAATCATTCCAGTCGGAAGGTTGTCAATCCAGGTTTCAAGCAGCTTTTTCTGTGATTCGCTCAACTGTTTTTGTGACTCATCCCAGACTTCAGCGAGCTTTTTTTGCGACTCACTAAATTGTCTCCGGGAATCTGTAAAAAAATTAGTATTAGTAGTAGTTGTCATGAGAACTTTTACCGCTAGATTCCCCACCATATATGTTAGGTGAAGAGGAAGTGGGGCGGAGATTATAACCACTTCCTAGTGAATCGAGGTTTATTGTCGTCCTTATTGTAATCTGGGGATCGATATATATTCACACTTCTGTCATCAAAATATTACCTAACTCTTCAACATTTTTCTAAAAATTTTTCTATAAAATGTTAAGTAGATAATATTATCAAATCATTATTATTTGCTAGAGTAGGCATGAAATATGTTATTATTCATACCATTACTTTTTAAATAAAACTGACTAAATAAAGTAAATACTATACATATCAGATTGATAAAGTAGAATATAAATATCATCACAGTGTAAATTTAATACATCCACAATAAATTTTCTGAGTTTGTGTTGAATTCAACTTTTATTTATTTTAAACAAAACTTAAATACATATTTACCGTAAATTAATAGTTTAGTATATTTTTTACGCATGTTTTTCAGTTTGAATAATTGAATATTTTCATGAGAAAAACTAATGATTTATATACATAAAAACAAATATCTTGATTAATAAATTTTTATCTAGTAGGTGACGACAATCCATATAGTCTGCAAAACTTCCATAAAAAATATCCTTAGAAAAAAATCCTATGGTTTTTTACAGCAAATTTCATTTATTTGAACCACAATTTTTTGTCGGGGAGCCAGTGCGGTGGTGAGCCAGCGCGTTGCGGAGAGAAGCGCCGTGCGGGGGTTCCCCCCGTTGAGGCGACTGGCGTCAAGTGGCGTCAACTGGCGTGCGAGTTTAGCAGATATCTTTTCAATTTGAGCTAGAGATTGAAACAAAACATGCCCTTACAATATTGTGTGGTTTATTCCTCTGAAAATAGCTGTAAGGATTATTTACAAACCCAGACATCCGAATTTTATTTTCAGAAAAGTCGAGAATATTAATCAGGCAGATTTGACGTTTAATTTGGTTATTCTACTTAAGAAACTTTTAAGTTGTTATCTATTGTACTGACTTCTGGATCAGTTTAAAATAGTTATCCCAAAATTGCTTTTGAGTTTCTATCCCTAATTTGCTTGTTGTCTCTTGAGCTTTTAACGCTGCGTTTATTAGTTCTCTTTGAAAATTTAGATTTTTCTGAAAAGTCTCAAAAAAGTTTTCTTGAATTTTTCCACCACTGGAAAGACTATTTATCCAGGTGTAAACAAGTTTTTTCTGTGATTCACTCAACTGCTTTTGGATTTCATTCCAGGTATTAGTCAGCTTTTTCTGAGATTCTTGGTAAATTTCAGCTTTGAGTGGTTTATAGATAAATTCATACCAGTATTTACCTGCCTGCAAATCAAAATCCTTATCCGGGCAACGCATAAACAAATGTAGGCAATTAGCAGATTTACCTGGTAACAACTGCCAGGAGAATCGCTTGTCATTTACATCTTGAGAATATCCAACTGAGTCTACATGAATATCTGTTGCAAACCCGTAACCAGCATAAGGTTCAAAAGAAGAACCTACAGCAAACCAATCAGGTACGTTAGGATTCTGATATATCGATGGCTGCTGGCTCATATCCATATAGGCATAGTAGCGAGCCGCAAAGTTGAGGTTGATTGCTTCTGTGGCAGTATTATTATTTTTGGGCTTTGCTTTAACAAATAGTTCTTCTATGACGTAATCTGCACCAGCATAGAGACTAAACACGCGATACAGTTGACATGATAAATGATATTCCTTGCCCGTATGCGGATCTAGATCGCTATAATCAAATGGTTCTGAGGCAATTGTCATGCTTGCCCGCACCGAGCCGCAGGAATGGGATACAAGCCGATAGGAGCGATCATACACACTCACTTGATAGTGAGGCGATGTTGAATCCCAAAGCCCTGTCAACTGAAGTTCATCTATCTGCATACAGCGCTTTTCTGGATCTTGGTTTATCCACTCACCCATTGCTGCCTGGAACTGATCGAGAATCTCTTGATGCTCAAGCTGTACACTGGTTGCTGAACCAGCAAACCAATTGCGCCCATCATTTTCTGGTGCCGGAACTAAATTAAACCAGACAATCAGACGCCTATTCATTAATCTCACTCCACGCTCCTGCCCATCGGAACCATAAACTATCTCTAGGGAAGGTTCGCCAAATTCTTGAGATACAGGCTTGCCACGAGCTACTTCAACAAAAGCTGAGGTAATTGAATAATCATCTGATCCAGGTGGAACCGCTTCAGATAGAGAAAAGACTAGGATATCACGAGATGAATCTTCTGGATCAACTCGGTCAATCTGTGCCAACAAGGGTTTAGCTGAGGAACCCTTCACATGGTTTAACACCAATTCTTCTGGTGAAATCTGGAATTGCTGATAAATCGGCTGCCAAGACATTGTGACATAGCCACTTCGCCAGTAGTTTGAAGGATTGAGAACAGCTAGTAGGTTAGAGGATGGCATGACACATCTCCAGAAATCCTCAAAGGTTTGCAATGACTAGGCTAAGGAAGATTTATGAGATTGCTAATTTTAATTAGGACAATAGCACCTTTGCCTACAGACAACAAATAGTGCTCCTACTGTATTAATTCCCTAGAGCTATTTTCTCTGTCTAAAGGATGAATGACATTAAGCGATCGCTCTCCTAATATCAGCAGACTAGTAAAAATTTTTCAACATGACTGAAATTGCTGTCTTTCCTTACTTTTCCCTATTCCCTGTTAAGAGTTCCCTTACCTAAACAGATGATTGACTTTACACTACCACTTCATAACTTCTGTGATTTAGCCACTACTTAACTGATCAACCATTTTCATGATTGCAGAAGCTTGAACACTATTCTTGAAAGCATATTCGCTGTTAGTGTAACCCCACCAGTCCCAGCAACCTTTCGGATTCTTGAGTCTAATGCGATGAGCCTGTGGATAAAGCACAACTATGTTGTTGCTATCAGCCCACTGGTTATAACCAGTGTGAGCATAATATTCATCACCAATATCTTCATAAGACTGCTCACAGCCATGCAGGGCAATGTGCAATCTGCAAGCTTCACCATCAGCGCAAGCTTGAGGAATGTAAATATAACCTTTTTGGGCCATGCCGTGGGCGCGTGGATTTTGTATAAACTTATCTTGCTTAAACTCGATCAACTGCCCGCTAAAATTCTTTGTCGGTGGGTTTAACTTACCAAGTAAGTGTTTAAGGATTTCTCCAGCTTGATCGTAGTCACAATCGTTGATAAACGGCGACTGGCTGAGGCTGCACTGTTTTCCCCAATCGGGAGTAATAAAGCCATGTCCAGCCGGAATATTCTTGATGTATTTAATATGATTATTCCCAACACCTAGTGCTCTATAAAATTTCTGAGTAGCATCCATCACTGAGGTGTAGACAATGGAATCCTTCGCACCGCTAAAAAGATAGACGCTGTCATCCCTCAAGTTAGATATGGGATCAGTTTTACCTTCATTGGAGAACTCCCGTGCCATAGTAGCCAGTTCTTTTCCGTTTGGCGGCTTGAGTGGGTTGGCAGCTATTGGGATCGGTTTCATACAGGTGGTTAGAGCCTTTGTTAAGCTGTCTTGAGCACAGTAGAATGGCCCACCAGCAACTACACCAGCCCCTTGGATGCGGTTTGAGAAAGCCGTATGCATCTGTACTGCCATATATGCACCTGATGACAAACCAGAAACGGTGATATTGTTTCTATTTATGTTGAGCGATCGCAACTCTTGTGCATTGACAGGTTGCACAAACACCAATATCCAACCGAGTACAGCTGTTAAGAGAAAGAACACAAGCACACTAAATACAGCTTTCAGACGTTGTAGAAAAGTAGTTACTACTTCATTAACCATTGTTTATACTTTCTAGTTAGCAACAAACAAAGATGAACCTACCAAGCTTTATTTCTGGATTATTTGCTTTATTTCCTTAAATTCTGGAATTATTCAGCCAGTTACACTCATCAAGAAGTGAATTTGATTTTTGCTCGGTGTCTCGCTGTCTAGTTGTACAATTTAATCAAAAGCAAACCTTTTTTTTACTTAGTTTTAATTTTTGCACCTGAGAGTAATTGGGATCAGCTTTGTTATTCAAATTCAGTTAGGTTTGGATTATAGACTCTGAGATAACCACATCTCATACTGTATATTATATTTAGTTTGCGATTACCAAAATTCTAAGTTATTTTCAAATATATTTCAGTTTACTCTTAATTATTTAAAGCTCGGAAACAAGAGGTCACTACTCACTTAAATTCTCTGTTTTTAAAGCTATTTCGTAAAATATTCAAAGATTTAATCTTCCTAACCGAGGCTGAGTGATTTAGATTGAGTATATATTCCTCCTTAGGATAGAGGATAAAATTAATATAGTGGCCCAATATAATTCTTGAGATAGATAACTTAGAAACTAAGCTGGAATAAATGGTTAAACATCTGTGACAACTGTATACGTCAATACATACTTAGCTAGAAATATCTATCTACTATGTTTACGGAACTTGTTCCACATCGATTTCATTCTATTTTACTTAGCATATAAGCTCTCACGGGTTATTGCCTACCATACTCGTGATAAGCATATTTATTGCCCTGTTCTCTGTTAGCAATACTATATGAGTTAAAACGATTCAGTTTTAGATGGAGTATGTGGGTATTGAGGAAGTTTTTCTGTGTTATTTGCTCTTAATTAAAAAGCCCCCAATCATTTTGTTTAGGGGCTAATTAGTATTTAGAGTCTACTTCATTGGCAACAATTAAAAAATGTTGTTTTTATTTGGCAAGCACACTCTAGCAATTGAAGGAAATTTACTCAGTTTTTTCGTTTAATAGCTGTACCAGTTACGTAAAATGTTGAAATATCCCTGCAAAAATTGCTTCTGGGTGTCTATATACATACGGCTTAATTGAGCCTGTACTTCCAACGAATTGCTCAGTAAAGATTCTTGAAAACTCAAAGCTTTATTTAAATTATCACGATAGCTTGACATACTAAAGTTTTGTGTTCCAGGAAACATAGACGACCAATTTTCAAAAGTAGCTCTTTGAAAATCATTGATTTGTCTAACGAATTGTTCGGATGTATTGTACCACTCCATCTTTTTAGCTCCTTTGACTTAAATAATTACATAAAATAATTATGCTAAAGATTTTCGTGACTAATCATTTGATTAAATAATGTAATTAATCGGAAAACCCACTATTTTCTAATAGTTTTCTGATATTCAGAATAGATTTTTAATGTATAAAGAATAAGTAAATGAATACACATAGTTTCCATCAAATTTTGACAAAAGTATGGAACAAGCCTATATAATTTCAGCAGTACGTACCCCACTCGCTCGCTTCGGAGGAAACCTTGCAAATTTCTCTCCGGTTGACTTAGGTGCAACAGCGATGCGTGCCGCCCTAGAAAGGGGAGGAGTGTCTGGGGAATTAGTAGACCTGTATATCTTTGGTAACGTACTCCGATCTGGTCATGGACAATTATTACCCCGGCAAGCAGCTTTTAAGGCTGGTATTCCGGAGACAGCAAATGGATATGCAGTGGATATGGTGTGTTCGTCAGGAATGATGAGCCTAATGAACGCAAACTTAGCTATTCGCTCAGGCGAAGCAGACATCGTACTTGCTGGAGGAATGGAATCTATGTCTCAGGCAGGCTTTTCACTTTCTCATAGAGCTAGGTGGGGTTACAAATTTCTTTTAGGCGCACCAGAACAGTTAACAGATATCCTGCTGCGGGATGGCTTAAGTGATGGAACAACAGGCGAAGGTATGGGAGAGCAAACAGAACGAGTCGCACAAAATCATGGATTCACCCGTAAAGATTTGGATGAGATTGCACTTAATTCCCATCAGCGTGCAGCGGCAGCAACAGAGAAAGGAATATTAAAACAAGAGATTGTCCCTATCGAAGTTAGTACCAAAAAAGGAACGACAATCATAGATACTGATGAGGGAATTCGTGCAGATACATCGCTAGAGGCTCTAGCCAAACTACGCCCTGCTTTTAATAAGGATGGGGTTCTGACTGCGGGAAATAGCAGTCAGATTAGTGATGGAGCAGCGGCACTAATTTTAGCTAGCCAGTCAGCTGTAGATAAATATGGGTTAAAGCCGATCGCAAAAGTGATTGGCAGCAGTTGGCAAGGTGGCGAAACTTGGCGATTTGTGGAAATACCCGTCTTAGCAGTTAAGAAATTATTAGAAAAACTTAATCTTAAGATTTCTGATTTTGACTTGTTCGAGAATAATGAGGCTTTCGCAGTAAACTCACTGCTTTTCCATCGAATATTGGGAATACCTCTAGAGAAGTTGAATGTTCACGGAGGAGCGATCGCTTTAGGGCATCCGATTGGCGCTTCTGGAGCGCGAATTCTTGTTACACTGCTCAATGCTTTGGAACACAATGATGGGCAACTAGGATTAGCAGCAATCTGTCATGGTACTGGTGGCGGTACTGCAATTGCCATCGAGCGATTGAAATAAAAGAGCAGGCAGAAGTAAGAAATATTTAAAATCTTTCTTACCTTCTGAATATTTCCCTGCTCTTGCTTTTGTAATACACATTCTAGTTTCACTCTAGCATATGAACTATCTTGAACTTGGATTAGAAGATAAAGTCGTCTTAGTGACTGGCGGCAATCGGGGAATAGGAGCAGCGATCGTCAATCTGTTAGAACAGATGGGCGCTCAGGTAGCTTACACCTACCGCAGCGATCCCAATATTGAGAGTAGTGCTTTAGCAATTCCAGCTGATGTCACCGATCCAGAAGCGATGGAAGAAGTGGCACAAAAAGTTGAACACAAGCTGGGGCCAATTTACGGAGTTGTCGCCAATGCTGGAATTACCAGAGATAACTTTTTTCCCAAATTGGCGATCGCTGATTGGAACGCAGTCATAGAAACTAACTTGAAAGGAATATATAACACACTCAAGCCCATCATCCCCAATATGTATGAGCGACGAGAAGGTTCAGTCGTCTGTATCAGTTCAATTTCTGGTGAACGGGGAAACATTGGTCAAACCAACTATGCAGCATCTAAAGCAGGCGCGATCGGTTTGACCAAAGCTCTAGCCCTAGAGGGAGCGCGTTATGGAGTGCGAGCTAATGCTGTAGCACCTGGGTTTATCGAAACTGAAATGACTCAAGCGATTCCAGAGAAAGTCAAAGAAAAGATTACCGCAGAGATCCCGTTACGTCGCTTTGGTAAGCCTGAGGAAATTGCTTGGGCAGTAGTATTTTTGCTTTCGCCAATCGCCAGTAGCTATATGACTGGGACTGTTCTTAAAGTTAACGGTGCTCATCATACTTAAAGTCAATTAATAGGGAACGGGGAACTCTTAACAGGGAACAGGCAAGAACGTCAATTACAGTTCTCCGTGTCCCCCAACGAAGAACCCGCAGGATATCCGAAGGACTTCTTGTAGAGTACCCGGAGGGTGGACGGGTTCCCCGGCATAAAGGAGCCACTGCGGTGGACGGGTTCCCCGGCATAAAGCAAGTGGCGTCAACTGGCGTCAAGTAGCGTTGGAAACCCTACCAAGAGCACTGTCTCACCGCGTCCCCGTGTCCTCTTCTTCCCAATCCCCAATCTCTGAAAAATTGCAGTAGCTCAGAGGAGAGAAGATGAATACTTTAGCAGTTCCTCAACAAACTCGCCTTGGTCTAAAAGTGATTGCTCTTGGTGATAGCCTCATTTATGGCTTTGGCGATCCAATTGGTGGTGGTTGGATAGAGCAACTGCGACGTCGATGGATGTGTGCTGATCATTCTGGTCATGCACTTTATAATTTGGGTATTCGAGGAAACGGAGTGGCTCAAGTTCAAGCAAGATTAGAGCAAGAATTTCGCCGACGGGGTGAATTGCGAAATCGTTTTCCAGACTTGATTGTTCTTTCTGTGGGAGTTAATGACTCGGCTCGTCTAGGACGTTTAGATGGACGCCTAGCAACTGAATTTAAGCAGTTTCAAACACAGTTAGCTAATTTATTAGATCAAGCACGGCAGTTATGTAATGTTGTATTTGTGGGCATGGTGCCAGTAGATGAAAGCAAGATGCCCTTCATGAACTGCTTTTATTACAATCATGCCGATCAATACCGTTACAAGGAAGCAACTAAGCTAGCTTGTGCAGCACGTCAGATTCCCTATCTAGATATTTTTGATCTTTGGCTAGCAAGAGGTACAAACTCGGTGCGATCGCATCTTTGTTCTGATGGACTGCATCCTAATTTTCAGGGCTATCAAGTCTTACTGCAAGACGTTCTTAACTGGGAACCGATCGCACAACTAGGGTAATAGCTGATTGGCGATCACTTATTCTCGTTTGTAAAGCTTTTGAAGATGGAAACGATAGATTATATTGCCAATTGTTGAACTGTGATCGCAACTCAAGAAGATGATACTCACGATTATTTGATTGCAAGACAGTAGTTTAATTTCATCACACACTAAAAGCTTCTCTATCTTATATAGTTTAATTATATATTTTAGTTGACTGTATTGTTTTCAATTGAGATTTAAGCCAACTACTCTAGTACTTATTAAGTATTTTTTTAAAATTTAATATTTGAAAGTCCCTAATACCTATATGCTTAAAATCATGAATAAAGTTTTTTCTCAGTCAAAACTACTACTATAACCAGATGAAATTCACTTAATTAATAGTAAGGCAAGATAATAATATCTCCATAGACTCTGCCTGATTTTGAGGTAGAGTTTACCAAGGTCTTTCACAATGAATACTTTTGTAGCTGAAGACGATTAATCTACTGGTGCATAGCGCTCATAAGCTTTCTCTGCGCTTTATTTATCGATGCGATCGCAGATAGGTTAGCAAGGTTATCTCTGGTTATTTAATGAGGTTACAACCTAATCCTTCTAGACTTTTTGATTCCAAATTTCAAGAGAATTGAAAAGTAATTTGGTAAATAGTTGAGCGCTTTCGATTACTACTGAAGCAACTAATAGCTGTCTTATAAGCAGCAGAAATGAGCATTGCAGATGTCATCGATAGGTGCTTTGCTCCAAAGATGCAGAATAATTAGATTAGGAAGGATAAAAATATCCTTTCATATCATTTTCATATCTTTTCCTTATCTTTTTGTTCTAATCTAAAGAACAAATCATCTCAGTAGCTTTTATCTTCCGCTCTATTCAGTGACGATGTGTCTAAAAGCAATAGTCTTGAAGTAGTACTTAATGTTTTAAACCAAACCTGACAAAAGCTATATGGGCATGATTATACTTCTGCACGGGTTATGGTAATGCTCGCCAAATAAGTGTGAGAAGAGCTTTAACAGGACTTCGACAATTGTTTTTCGGTCGAAAGAATATTTAAGCAACTTCACCAAACAGGATTTGCCTGAGTAATCACTAAACAGTTTGACCACTTTACCCTGCCTGATGAAATGGAGTCATCAGATCCGCAACCAGCAAGTTTCAACAGATGATTAGCCAAGTTAGCTAGTTGGGAAGATTCTCAAAGAAAAATTAAACTAGGAGAATAGTATGTCAACGTTAACCGTTTGGAAATTCAATACTGCTGATGGCGCAGATCATGCTTTGAACAAGCTAGAAGACTTACAAAAACAGCAACTAATTCAAGTTCTAGATGCCGCAATTGTATCCTGGCCACGAGGACGGCAACGCCCTAAAACCTATCAGGCGATGAATACTGTAGGAGCCGGTGCACTGGGCGGTGCATTCTGGGGACTATTATTTGGTCTCATCTTTTTTGCTCCTTTGCTAGGGGTAATAGTGGGTGCTACAGCGGGTGCGATTTCAGGGCGGTTAACTGACTACGGAATCAATGACAATTTCATCAAAGATCTGCAAAGCAAAGTCACAGAAGGAACATCTGCCCTATTCTTGTTAACAGGTCAAGTCACAATAGATAAAGTAGAAGCGGCTTTCGCCCCAGACGAAAAAGGTGAATTACTTCAATCAAATCTATCCACCGAGCAAGAGGCTAAACTGCGGGAAGACTTTGGCGCAGAGATTGTAGAGAAGTAACTTAAGTAGATCGCAAATACTTGAGCAAAGGAATCAGCTCAGGCTATAAGCATAGAAATTAAGCCGTATAACTTCTCCTCCATATATCTGCAACTTCTGGCTTGATCTATCAAACCACTCTGGAATCAGCCCTCAATTGCCTATTGAAACTTGTAGAGTGACAGATGCACAAAGCAACTGTTTCAAGGTGCTGCTGTGGGCTCCCAGTCGTGGTGACAGCGACAGGTCAAATACCATCTAAACTATTGGAGGTTGTTATGACTAGTGCCAATGATACCAAAACCGTTACCTATGGGGTGCATTCAGAAGTTGGCAAATTGCGAAAAGTTATGGTGTGTTCACCAGGCTTGGCACATGCTCGTTTGACACCCACTAACTGTGATGATCTGCTATTTGACGATGTCTTGTGGGTGGATCAAGCCAAGCGAGATCATGCTGACTTCATTTTAAAAATGCGCGATCGCGGTGTCGAAGTCGCTGAAATGCACGAATTATTGGCACAAACCCTTGATGTTCCAGAAGCGAAAAAATGGATTTTAGATCAACAAATTGTACCCAATGAAGTCGGGCTGGGATTGATTGATGATGTTCGGGCATTCTTAGAAAGCTTGAGTTCCGGGCAACTAGCTAAATATCTGATCGGCGGGCTTGCCGCTACTGATATTCCTCAACAGTTCGGCAGCGACTTGCTCAAGATGGCTCAACAAGCAGTTGGTATTACCGGATACCTACTACCGCCACTACCCAACACCTTATATACCCGTGATACTACTTGCTGGATTTACAATGGTGTCACACTGAATCCACTGTATTGGCCTGCTCGGCATGAAGAAACTGTTCTAACAACAGCGATATACACGTTTCATCCTAGCTTTGCCCAGGCAAACTTTGCTATCTGGTGGGGCGATCCAGAAGTCAACCACGGTTCTGCCACCCTTGAGGGGGGTGATGTCATGCCCATCGGTAATGGCGTAGTGCTGATCGGCATGAGTGAGCGCACCTCGCGCCAGGCTATTACTCAACTGGCAGCATCCCTATTTGCTAAGAAGGGTGCAAAACGGGTGATTGTAGCCGGAATGCCAAAACTTCGGTCAGCAATGCACCTGGATACAGTCTTCACCTTTTGCGATCGGGACGTAGTAACTTTATTTCCCGAAATTATGGATCAAATCGTGACTTTTTCCCTATGGCCTAGTGACAAATCTCCTGGATATGAATTGATTCAAGAATCAAAACCATTTGTCGATGTTGTCGCCTCATCTTTAGGTTTGAAAAAGTTGCGTGTTATAGAGACAGGGGGTAATGCTTACGCTAGACAGCGTCAACAATGGGACAGCGGCAACAACGTTGTCTGTATTGAACCAGGCGTGGTTGTTGCTTATGATCGCAATACTTTTACAAATACAGCCCTACGCAAGGAAGGGATAGAAGTCATCACCATTGTCGGTGCTGAACTGGGACGCGGACGGGGTGGTGGTCATTGCATGACCTGTCCGTTAATTCGGGACGCAGTTGATTTCTAAGAGGATAGTCTAAATGTTCGCTAAAGTAACGTATCAGCGCTAAACTCAACAAATTTCTTGGATTGAGAAGCGTTTAGTCTACACAAATGCCGCAACGGCAGAGATTACATTAGGTGGGAGAGTCACAATGAATAGTGAGCAACAACGTGGCGCTCTGGTCATTATTGGCGGAGCAGAAGATCGACAGGGCGATTGCTTGGTTCTACGGGAATTTGTTCGTGCGGCGGGTGGAGTGAAAGCCCATATTGCGGTGATGACAGCAGCCACCAGTTTACCCAGAGAAGTCGGGGATGACTACATCAACGTGTTTGAGCGCTTGGGAGCAGAATCGGTACAGGTAGTACACACCGAACACCGGGAAGATTCCGAACGCGAATACTCTATCCGCACGGTTGAACAGGCAACCGGTATCTTCTTTACGGGGGGTGACCAGTTGCGTATTGTAGACTTTATCAAGGGAACCCTGCTAGACAAAGTCATTCACAAGCGGCATCAGGAAGGAGCGGTGATTGGCGGTACCAGTGCTGGAGCTGCCATGATGCCTGATGAAATGATTGTGGGCGGTGCATCTGTATCCAATCCCAGTGTTAATGCAGTTAATATAGGCCCTGGTATGGGGTTTTTGCCAGGAATTTTAGTGGATCAACACTTTGCTCAACGGGGTCGCCTTGGTCGCCTACTGGCAGCCTTGGTACTGCAACCTGCGGTGCTTGGTCTAGGCATCGATGAAGACACGGCTATTATTGTCAACGGAGATGAATTTGAAGTGGTTGGGCAGGGAGCCGTAACGGTTGTTGATGAAACAACTTCTACTCACAACAATCTGGAAGGATTACTCAAAGATGAACCCATCGCGCTGTGTGGAGTAAAGTTGCACGTTTTGCCCCACGGCTATCGCTTTAACCTGAAAACACACCTACCACTAATGTAAAAGACAAAACCCATCGGGTAGTAGGAAATATTCATGATTACTCGCCAGGATCTCAATCAATTGCAATCCTTAATTAAGGTGCCTGCCCTTTCCATTTTATTGCCGACCCATCGAACATGGCCTGACAACAAACAAGATCCCATTCGGGTCAAAAATCTGGTAGATGAGGCAATTAATCGACTTCGGGCAGAATTTTCTAATCGCGAGTTAGAACCGCTACTGAAGCGACTGGAATCACTCGTGAGCGAAATTGATTACCCCTATACACTAGATGGGTTAGCACTGTATGTCAGCCACGACTTCGCTAAACTTTACTACCTGCCGTTTCCGGTACCCGCCCGCGTTGTGATTGATCAAACTTTTGCAACACGAGATTTGGTGTATGGTATGCATCGGGCGCTGCGCTATTGGGTGCTTCTATTAAGCCAAGCATCTACTCGCTTATTAGCTGGAACAGGCGAGACCCTTGAAGAAGTTAAAGATCAAAACTTTCCGATGCAAATGACAGGGCCGGGGGCAACAACTGCTCTTCCCTATGATGCTGATTCTAGCTATGTAGATGACCGACATCGTCGATTTTTTCAGCAGGTAGACAGTGTATTTACCTCTTACGCCAAAGATGATGAACTGCCATTAGTTGTGGGAGGCGTTGACCGGCAGATATCTTTCTTTCAGGAAATTACGCAAAATCCATCATCAATCGCAGGCACACTGAGCGGCAATTTTGACAAAGCGACGATTCCCGAACTCTCTCCTCAAGTATGGTCAATTATCCAAACTGTTAGAGAGGCTCAACAAATCAATGCGTTGCAAGAATTGAATAATGCAGTGGGTGCTCAAAAGGTCGTCTCAGCGATCGAGGAAGTCTGGCAATTGGCGCAAGAAGGGCGAGGGAAACTGCTGTTGATTGAAAAAAACTATCATGTTCCCGCAATTATTACTGAAGACGGCAGGCTGAAATTGGTAGATAGCTCAGGCGGCACAGAGGTAATGGATGATGCTGTGGATGAAATTATCGAAGTAGTGTTGGCAAAGGGCGGAAAGGTTGCAATTGTTAATGATGAAGCACTATCCGCTCATCAACACATTGCATTAATTTTACGTTACTGAGATCCTTGCTGTAGCTGGTTGAGTAGATACTCAATAATTGAATGCACCAATTATTTAGTAACTCTCCAAAATAATGCGTCATGAACTTCTTAATCTATTTAACAAACAAAACAGATGAATATAGGGTTGTTAGAGAACTATACAAAATCGATGACTCTACCAATCTCTACATGATTGAGATTGGGCTGGCTCAGTACACAGATATTTTTAATGAATGGGATCTGGCTCCCTTTAAGCATCGAGAGCTTGGCCCTGAACTGCGCCTGTATCTGGAGGAAAGTTCCAATGAAATTCCATCCAAATATCCAATTGAACTGTGTTTCACCGTTCCAGCGGCAATACGAAATCATCAGATAGAAAATGATTTGCGGGATGCTTTAAAAAATAGTTTTATTTATAAACGATACTTTCTCAAAAAGGAAGTGGAGAAAACGAATAAGCAGATGCTTGTGTTGGTAGTGGTCGGTTTTGTGTGTCTATGGGTAGCAAATACTATTTCTACAGAAGCGAATTTGCAATCTATTTTACTGGAAGGACTGGCAATTAGTGGATGGGTTTTTATCTGGGAAGCAGTTTCTTTGTTCTTTTTCACAAATCGTGAATTGTATCACCGTTACAAAACCTACAAAAGATTGCAAAACGCACCTGTGATTTTCCGAGAAGCAAAACAAAACAATTTTAGTGGTTAAGACCTGAGTTTGGATATTTTCACTGCCAAGAAGGATGGGCTGATGAGCGTCATTTACGACGACTAAAGGAGCTTTCAAAATGCTTTCTCACAATGATACTTACAAAACGGGGATGCATCTGGGGACGATTCTCACGGGCGATCAAATCCAAGGCGCACCAGTCATCAGTCAGTTAGATGTCAATGACCTCGAACCTGGTAAAAAATACCGCTTTTTTTTCCAAGCTGTGCAGATGGGTACTGGTCAGCACTGGTATATCCCTGTTGTTGTTGCAAAGGGTGCTCAAGATGGTAAACGCATCTCGCTAACCGCAGGAGTGCATGGCGATGAGTTGAGTCCGGTAAACGCAGTACAGCGCATTATGGACAATCTTGATCCAGAGAAGATGTCAGGTACAGCGATCGCCATCTACGACCTCTCCCGCCCAGCTAAGGAGTACACACAGCGCCAGTGGCCAGTTGCACAGAAAGGCGGCTCATTGGTTGACCTCAATCGCGTTTGGCCGGGCGATGAAGCAGGAAATAACGCACCGACACGCCATGCTGGCATTCTCTGGAATCGACTGTTCAAAAATAATGTCGATATCGCGCTTGATTTTCATACAGCATCAACTGGTGGCGATTTTACAATGTTCATCTTTGCTGACTTTCGCAAAGCAGAGATTCGACAAATTGCTGAACTGTTTCCAATCGAGCAGATTAAGAACGATGCTGGTGAGAGTGGCTCCCTCGAAATGGCTTTCGTCGAGGCTGGTATCCCGGTAATAACTATCGAGGTGGGTGCTCCGCGGATCTTTGATGCCCGGAAAATCGCGATGACTGTAGAAGGCAGCATGAATGTGCTTAAGCACTATAAAGTCATTGATGGCCCCATCGGTCGCACATCCAAAGAAGCTGGAACATTTTTTGGCGATATGTTTGAAACTGTTCGTTCGACAACTGGCGGTTACCTTGAATTGCTGGTTGATCTAAATGATCAGGTGACGCCAGGGCAGAAAGTCGCAATGCAGCGCAATTCTTTTGGTGATGTTGTTGCTGAGTATACAGTGAGTGTAATTGGTAAAGTTGCGACGATCGCTAGGGATGCACTCACTGAACCAGGCTCGCGGGTGATGCAAATTCTTTACAACAGCACAGATCTGAATTTCAAAACTGGTATCAGTCACCAATCTGGAGATGACTATTGATTCTTTTGAGATAATTTAATCCACACATTATTTATCTGTTTCTATTAATCAATAAATAAAGATGGATGCAATCGATTTTCACCAGAAAAGAGGATAAACGAATCCAAATTGTCGATCAAAACTATTTCATTAACAAAGGTGAGTAATATGACTGCTGATTTTCAATCTGATGTAGATATCCGAAAATCAATCGGTTGGGTAATCGCCCTTAGCATTGCTCTAATTATTCTTGGCATACTGGCGATTTTCATGCCAGGCATTGCGTCAGCTTTTTTTACCTCTGTGATTGGGTGGATTTCCCTCATTAGCGGCGTTGTGATGATTGTCCAGTCATTTCAATCAAAACCAGTCAGAGGGTTCTGGCTAAATCTGATTGTGGGTATTTTCTATGCCATTGCAGGCATTTACATTCTCTTTAATGTGGGAGCCGCACTGCTAGCGTTGACCTTTGCCTTTGGTATTTTGTTCATTGTTGAAGGTATTTTTACTATCATCATGGCATTTACTAATCGGGCAGGTCACAGGATGTCTTGGTTGGTAGCATTAAATGGAGTCATTACTTTAATTTTGGGCATAATGGTGCTAAATCGGTTTCCCTTCAGTGCTATCTGGCTGATTGGTCTATATGTTGGTCTTAGTCTGCTTATGAGTGGGATCTCTTTGTTAGCTGCTGGGCTAGCTGCGCGGCGGGCAGTTGCTAGATAAATTGCACACACTGTAACACTTTTAGGTCAAAAGTGAAGTTTTGTTGAGAAATGGTCAATAATTGAGTAAAAATAAAGAAAAGGCTAATTACTAATGTCTGTTCACCATTAGCAATTAGCCAGAGCACCAGGAACGCTTATCAGAGGTAATTAACAGTCATGGTCAAAATCTATACGGTCATACTGATATTTACCTCTAAATTTTTCATTGAAAAATCTACCAGCTGAACCAGCCTTATGTAAATCCTGACAAGTATTTTTGTCTACTCCGGTGTACTGGTACACCGCCTGGTTATGAAATTCAACTTGTAAAATTTTATTACTACCCTCATACTCAACAGCATTTGCCATTGGTGATTTAACCGGAAACATGGTAACTGTATCTGGGGATGGGGGTTTTGCTTTTGCTTGAGCTACTATTTCATTTAAATATTGCAGTCCTTCAAAAGCCTCAACTGGTAAGGAAATTTCCAAAAACTCTAGCTCCTTACCACCCAGATCTAGCAATAACTGTAAATTTCCTTGAGTATGAGCGATCGCTACTACATTGCTTAAGTTCAGCTTAGATAGCTTCATCGGTTGCTCTCCTGTAGGCAAAAGAGGTGCAATTTACAAAATCGTGAGCGGTAATTTCTGGTGCCAAAGCCAATTTATTTGTACAGTACATATGTACTATATAAATAATCAAAAGTCAAGCACTACAGAGAAAAAATTTAAACTAGGGGATTGGGAAGAAGAAGACAAGGAGACACGGGGACACGGAGAATCATGATTCACGTTCTTGCCCCTGTTCCCTGTCACCTGTTCCCTAGTCCCTAATCCCCATACACAGTGACTACGATTTGGCGCTGGCGGGGTTTGATGTCACATTCTAGGTGAAAGATTTGCTGCCAAGTACCCGAAATTAACTTGCCATCACGAATGGGAACGGTAATTTCAGGCCCTAACCAGGTGGCTTGCAAGTGCGAATGTCCGTTACCGTCGTGCCAAGTTTGCTCGTGTCCGTATTCCCGATTGGGGGGAATTAACTTGTTGAGGAGTTGTGGTAAGTCTTTTTGCAGTCCCGGTTCAAATTCAATCGTGCCAATTGCTGCTGTACTACCAATATTAAAGACATTCACCATCCCAGCCTTGATGCCAGATTTTTTAATGATTTGACTGACTTTATCAGTCAGATCGTGCATTTCACCATGGCCTTTAGTAGAAATTGTGATTTGCTCTTGATAAACCATATTGCTTAGTGATTCATTGATGACGTTGCTACCAAAATAGTGCCACCTGCTTACTCTGGAGCAAAGACAATAGGTATGCCAAGGGCGATCGCATCAAGCTGAAATCATATAATGACGTCTTTTTGGCTCAGATTGGTTAACATCGCCAATTAATGACGGATGACAGCTAAACCAATAAGTGGACTGAAAATAACCTAGTTCCATTTGCATGAGGGGAAGTCCACGCTTTTGTAATATGCCTTGAATTCGCTCATATGCTTCTGGAAGTCGGTTAAAGGGAATGTTAGGAAAAGCATGATGAACAGCATGATAGTTTAAACCACCCATCAACCATCCCATTAAGGAACTAGTTTTGAGATTACGACAAGCATAGAACTGTGTCAGTTGATGACTGGTAAACTTGCCCCAAAGCCCGTAGTGTTCCAAATGGTCGCGTGTCTGTCCGATAATTCCCATAACGCGTTCTAAAATTAACCAAAATAATAAGTAACGCAGTAGTTCTCCTTGAAAAATAACTATACTCAATAAAACACCATTTATCAGAAGCATACCTGTTAAATCAAGCAGTAGTTGTCGGCGGATACGAGGTACTAACTTCTGGAAGTGTAGAGCTTTAATTAAGGTTTTAAAAATCATCCCAAATCCGCCCAGCACAAGAATATCCCAGCCCCACTGGTAGCGAACATACCATTGGAGAATGGGGTGAGCTTGCTGGTACTCTTGCCAAGTCCACTGTACTCGTTCTGGATCTCGCAGATCAATTCCATTCCAGCCATGATGCAAACGGTGGAGTTCTGAATAAAGACTGTAAGGCCAAAGCATTGGCCAGCTGATCAAGCGAGACATTACAGAATCAAACCAAGTCCATCCTGTCAAGGTTTGATGAATCATATCGTGAGTACAGATTAACCAGAAAGCATAGAAAATTCCAGCTAGTGCTGTTAAACTCACAAACATAATTGTGTTCGATATTGACCAAGCTAATGTCACCAAGCTGAAGAACATTAAACCAATTACACTGAAGCGTAGTAGTCCTGCCCAAGCATTCACCTGATGTAAATCTGCGGTGGCTTGCTGTAACTCTTGGGAGAGACTAGTCGTCGAAGTCATGGTGCGATCGCCCATAACCCACCTCACCTAAATTTGTAACCTAAGTTACTTTTAGCTTAACTCTTGAAATTAATATTGCTATGTTGCAATTCTAAAATGATTTATAAACAAAAGAATTTAGTAGCTAATTGCTAATAATTGATTACTTGATGCCAATTAGCAATTAGCTATTAGCAATTTCTGAATCGTATTTTTAACTTAGTGGTGAGAATAAGTATAAATTCCCAGAAAAATTGGGAATTATATGAATAAAATAATCCGGATGCAGTAGTTAGAATCAAGGATAAAGAAATGGTAGATACACCCGAATTTGTAGCCTTCAGCCTCTGGCTGGGGGCTTTATTATAACATATTAAAATTTTGAATACTCTCTATCTTGGTAGAGATGAAAAATTTTATTTTCTAATTAAATCTTTCCGGATGCTCAAATTAGGATTGCGGATACATAAATGGTAGATGCACCCTAATTGCTGCCCTCAGTTTTTAGCTGGGGGTTTTTCCTGTAAATATCAAAACTACCAAGTAAAATTTTTTATATTAATTATATTAATGTGTTTGAAGACAACAAGTTAAAATTACCAACTAAAATAATTCGATTGCTTATATTCTAGGCTTTAAGGTCATCTCAGCAAGAATTATGTAACATAGGATCTATCGAAATATTGCTGGTAGCCAACTAGGAGCGTACCATAATAAATAACCAATCAGTACAAATACTAAGCTAGTTAATACTGTAAATATGTAACCAAAACACATCAGTAAACCATCAGATTCTATTGTTGCTACCGCTAACAGTAAAATACCGATTGTAGGGATAGGATTGGTAAAAGGAACTGGTGAGATTAATAACACTGCTAACCAAGAAATACAAAACCCATTCAAACGCCAAACTAAAGGTTTCTCAGCTAATCGCATTAAACGGGGACGAGCAATTTTTTCTAAGACTTTGGTGACACGTTGCAAATTTTGCAGGAGAATTTGTGCAAAAGGACGAGGAAATTTATACTGAGAAATTTTTTTTGGTAGCCAAGGCGATCGCCTTCCTAGCATCATTTGCATTGATAATAACAAGCAAGCGCCACCAAAGGGGCCTGTTAATCCTGGTGGCATAGGAAACAAAAAGGGTAAAACTAATAATGCAATCACTAAGCTAAAACCCCGCTCGGAGGTTTCTGCCAAAATATCTCCTATGCTCAACGGTTTTTGGGCTAGACGTTGCAGCAGTAACTTGATATCTTGAGAAAATCTCAGGTGGATTTGGCGTGAAGGTATTTTAATAGTCACAATATCCTTTTTTACTTAACTAAATTCAATTTGATGATGAGTCAAAAAGCCTTTATTCTTTTTTGAGAAGAACTCAGACCCCAGATATAGATATAAGAATTTGTGTATTGCTTATGAAAGCTTAAACTTTGGGTAGAGTAATTCTGTATGCTGACTGCTTTTATTTCTAAAATATCAGATTTTGATTTTGCCTAAGCTAAATTTTGGCGAATATTTAGGATTAAAAACCAGAAACCTTTGAATTTGTATTTGTTTTGACTGTAGTTGATTTGAGGGGAACAAATACTGCTAAAGCCTGAGGAACAACGCGAAAATGAGCAGGTGTGTAAGTAGTAATTTCACCATCGGTATTAATATGACGTGGTTTGCGGGTGTACACTTCAAACTCTTGACCGTGGAGGGCGCGAACATTAGACTGATGAATATGTTGCCCTTGCCGCATCGCAGGCAGTAAAAGAATAATTTCCCACCAATGCTTAATCTCTAAGCTATATAAATCTAGTCTTTGATCATCGATGCTAGCATCGGGTGCTACCGCCATGCCACCACCGTAATATCGACCGTTACCAACAGCAATTTGTACTGTTTTGACGCGAATTGATTTGCCATTCATCCGAATCTCTGCACTAAAAGGCCGAGATTCAAAAATTACTTGTAAGGCAGTAAAAGCATAAGCAAATACTCCCCAACGACGCTTCACTTCTTTAGTAAGCCGCTGAGTTATTTTTACACTTAATCCCAAACTAGCAACGTTGAAAAAGTGTTTACCGTTTACCCATCCTAAGTCAATGCGTCTTAACTCTCCGTGAGCGATCGCTTTGCTAGCTTCGAGTAAGGAGTTTGGTATTCCTAAAGTTCTTGCCAAATCATTGGCAGTTCCTAGAGGTAAAATTCCCAGGGGTAAATGAGTTTCTATCAATGTATCTACCGCCGCATTGAGACTACCATCTCCACCACCAATAATTACCAAGTCAACTTGATTTTGGTACCTGCGAATCACTTGTGAAAAATCTTCAGGTTTTTCTGCGGATGCAGCAATGATCTCGAACCCTTGCTGCACAAGAGTACTTATCACTTCTGGCAAACGCCTTTGCCCTTGGCGAGATTGACAATTTACTAATAGCAGTGCGCGCTGACTCATGAGGTATTACTCTTCATTTTGATACAGAAAATTAGTAATATAACACTTACAATTCATTGAAGTGTTCTTTCGATCTGCATAGATTTAGTTATAAATTTTACAATCAATTTAGTTTGATAAGTTTATTATATCGATTTATAGCTACTTTTTAGATATTGTTTACTTGTGCTTGATATTGTAACTAACAATATATTTATTTTTCAAAGCGAAGTATTATTTAATTTTTGATGATGAATTTAAAATATCTGTTTTTTAAATAGACATTAATTATAATATTATAAGATTTTTAATTATTATGATGACATGTAGTTATTTTCATATAGATATTATCTAATATTTTAATTAATCACTTATTAATTAGTCAAGAATACTTGTATATATTGGCTCTTTATAGTTAAATTTTCAAAGATAATAAAAAATTTAATTGTTACTGCATTGTAGCGTGAATCAGAATATATAAACGCGATATATCTCCTATTTACGGAGATTTTGGAATTGTGGAAAATATTTTCATACATGAAATAGAATCAGTAAGACTAAAATGATTACAGATAAACATTATACGTTAAATAAGAGGAACAAACGTAAAATCTGTTTTATCAATAACTCTAAATTCTTAGAAAAATTGGGCTATATGTATTTATTTTATTTGTGTTAACTGACTTACTAACCTATTCTTACAACCGCAATTATACTGCATCTATCAAGTTAGTTATTTTTGCTACGCTTGATAAATGATTGTATATATAGAAATCTGGTTTAATTACTGAAAAAATTAAGTATGTGTAGGATGTGTTATGACTTTAGTCTAACGCACCCAACCATTGAAAACGGTGCGTTACGCTTCGCGAGCACACACCCTACGTGTTTTTTAGAAATCAAACATGAGTTCTATATTTAGCTCAAATAAAATAAGTTATTAATTGTATATTTTACCTTGAGCTTGAGCCTAACCCTGATTTGAGCAAGCAAAGTAAAGCAGTAAATACTACTTAATTAAATTTTTAGTAATAGTAGAAAATTATATTGCACTGTCTTTTACAAGCGCGATCGCGTAGTCAGTAATATTACGACATCTTAGTGACACCATCTCAATAACTAAAAATTACATAGAAAATTCTTAATGTCACAGATTAGGATATTGATTATTACCATCAACTGAGATAAATCTCATGATACAGGAGCGGCAATCATTTCTTCAGAAGTGGTCTTCTCCAATAGGTCTATGCTTGACCCTATTTTTAGTGGCATACAACGTTAGTGTTGTTCCTGCAATCATGCCGCGTATTGTACGAGATCTAGATTCGAGTATGGGTAGTATTCAAGGAGCATTAGTGCTGCTAGCTCTAGTTACAGCCTCATTCGCCCCTACTTGTGAAAATCTGATCAAACAATTTGGGCGCAAACAAATCTTGATGGCAGGATTGGGACTGTTCACACTTGGTACGATCGCTACTTCCCTGAGTTTGAGTATGGGTTTGTTTGTAGTTGCCTATTCTTTTATCACCGGATTGGGAGCTACACCCTTGGTTGGTTCACCGCGAGATCTAGTCAGTAGAATTTATCAGCAAAAGGCAGAAAAATATGCACTATTAGCATTGATTGTCTTCTCAATTATCGGTGGTTTGACAGGAGCGCTA
The DNA here is from genome assembly GCF_038404745.2 of Chlorogloeopsis sp. ULAP02. NCBI lineage: Bacteria > Bacillati > Cyanobacteriota > Cyanophyceae > Nostocales > Chlorogloeopsidaceae > Chlorogloeopsis > Chlorogloeopsis sp. ULAP02. The sequence continues at coordinate 73,420 of NZ_JAYKTT020000002.1, forward strand.
CTTGGAGGCTGGATTGCCTCTAGATTTGGCTGGCGATGGTCTTTTTTTCCAGAATTTATACTCATTCCTATGATTGCTTTTCTACTGCGAAGTGTTCCCAGAATTCCTCCAACCCAATCTGTGCCACTAGATTGGATTGGAGGACTATTATCATTTTTGGGATTTGGTTTGACTCTTGTTGGTATCAGCTTGGCAAGTGAGTATGGCTGGTGGAAACCCAAACAACCGTTTATAGTATTCGGGATTGTGATTCCGCCCTTTGCACTCTCAATAGTTCCGGTTTTGATTGCAGTAGGTGTGATCTGTTTAGGAATCTTCGCAGCATGGCAACGACAACAAGCTCAACAAGGAAAAGCTTCATTGCTGAGAGCGGGATTGCTTCGTCACAAACCCTTTCTGCTGGGGCTATTTACAGCCACTATGCATACGATGATAACAACAGGAATGCAGTTCAACCTTTATCAGTTCTTACCTGTGATACTGCAACTCAATCCATTCCAAACTGCTCTTGCCGTTTTACCTTTCTCTTTAGCTACCTTAGTTGTGGTTGTCTTCACCACATTCAAAGTTGTTGGCAGAATTCCATCTCAATTCCCAATCTATACCGGACTGACGTTGTTCTGTCTTGGCGTTTGGCTACTGCACAATGCTATTAGCTTAAATATGACTACCCTAAATCTGTTGCCTGCTTTGGTAATTATGGGAGCAGGCTCAGGTTTGTTTCTTGCACAAATTGGCACCATCACCTTTTCGACAGTCAACCGAGATAATATGGCTGAAGCTAGTGGTATTTATACCCCATTTCAAAATTTAGGTAATGCCTTGGGGCGAGGAATCTTGGGATCTGTTTTGATTGGCACCGCTTCGATTAGAATTGTTGATCAGGCGATCGCACAACTGGGGAAAACAGTAACCATAGCACAGAGAAATGAAGCGATCACCAAATTAGAACAGGTGATTCAAACCTACAGCCGTGACGAGCAACAAAAATTTTTCAGTAACTTACCTAATACAATTCAACCTTCTCTCAATACTATTCTCAACACATCTGCGATAGAAGCGATGCAAACCGCCTTATTGTACATCCTCGCATTGAGTGTATGCTGCTTACTATTGTCATTCTTTCTACCTAAGCACCCCTCTTCGCAAGCAAAGAAGAGTTAGTAAAAACATAGCTCCCCGATTTTTAAAAAAGTCGGGGAGCTAACAGGGCAGATTGGACTTGAATTTAGTTGTTCTACTGATCAGCTTGTTACCCAGTCACATCAGCTTGTTCGACTATTTCTTCCACATCCACAGGCTGTCTATTAAATGCAACCCTCAAAAAAGGCGGTGCTAAGAATGTTGTGAGAATGACCATGATAATAATAGCTGCTTGCAAGGGTTTGTCGATTGCACCGCTAGCTGCACCAATTCCAAGGAATACTAAACCCACTTCACCCCGTGGAATCATGCCGACACCAATTGCTAAACGATTAATTCCAGATTGACCAAATACCGACCAACCTGTGACTACTTTACCAATAATTGCCACCACCACTAAGAAGATAGCAATAATCAGTCCTTGCTGATTCTCAGGCACAACAGGATTGAGAACACCTAAATCAACCCTAGCACCGACGGTAACAAAGAAAATTGGCACCAAAATATCAGCAATAGGAATTACTTGTTGATCGAGTTCTTTGCGCTTATCTGTTTCGTCTAAGACTAATCCGGCAGCAAAGGCTCCCAAAATTGCTTCTAAATGAATGGCGTTGCCAATAAAAGCCATGAAGAACGCAAAGATAAATGCAGGGATAACAAGTTTTCCGCGTGTTTGCAGTTTATCGGCAATAGTGACAAAGGTTTTATTGAAGAATTTGCCAAGTAAAATTGAACCGATGAGAAAAACAGTAGCACTGACAATTAAATAGATAACGTTAAAAACGTCTACTTCACCAGTTTTGGCAAGGCTTGCTACTACTGCTAAAACAATGATTCCCAAAACATCATCAATAACAGCAGCTCCAACAATAATCTGTCCTTCTCTCGATTTGAGATGTCCAAGTTCTGACAAAACTTTGGAAGTAATGCCTATACTAGTAGCTGTTAAAGCTGCACCAGCAAAAATTGCGGGAATTGCTGGAGTGTGAAACAAAAGCATCAAACCAGCAGTACCAGCCGCAAACGGAACTGCTACACCAACACATGCAACGATCGCTGCTTGATAACCGACTTTCTTTAGTTCCCGTAAGTCAGACTCTAGTCCAATTTCAAATAAAAGGACAATGACACCTAACTCAGCCAGGATAGAAATCGCCTCGCTTTGGCTTTCAAAAATTGATGTTACCGCTTCCGGGCTAAGGTTGTTGATGAGTTGCAGGATATTCATGATTACAGAGTCGGAGGCGTTGGCACCACTTTCGGGAAATACCAACAGATGCAAAGCAGAAGCACCTACTACGACTCCACCAACCAATTCCCCCAACACTGGCGGAAAGTCCATCATCCTAGATAACTCACCACCGAGTTTGCTGGCAAAATAAATTACAACTAAACTTAGCAGTACTCCGGTGAGAACAACAGGAGCATATTCTGATTCGGTTGCTGTTGCTAATAACGGAGTTTGCAACGAGGAAGTTAACGGAGATATCCAGGTTAATGAATTTGGTATGTGTTCGGTAAAAATCATGTCTTATATCTTTGTAGCGATTACTTCTCCGGTTTGGTCAAAAATTTTAAGTTGAAGTTTGTAGAGACATTAATTGAAAGGGAACGGGGAACAGGAGGGTTTGTGATAGATAAAATTCGCCTTGGGTTTGCTGCGTTTATCGGAACAGGGCTGGGGGAACAGGGAGTTTGGAGGGGGGACTTTAACCCCAACCCTTTCCTTTTAAGAAGCGCTCTAGCTGGGGTTTTAGATCCCCATAGGGGAACAGATAAAATGTAAAATCTCTACACCAATACTAATGAATACTACTGTGCTGTAGCAGCATCATTAAAATCGCTTCGATATGTGCTGCTTGCAGAAACATCTCGATCTAATTGGCTAGCATTAACTAAAGCAACCGCTTCTTTTATTGCCTCTGTACGATCCATTAGTAGGTGATGTGAGGGTAGCATTTGCAAAATTCCAAAACGTTCTAACCGCCGTTTAATCTTGCCAGTCGCCCCAACGATAAATACTTGACGCCCTTTCTCGACAGCTTCTTTAATCGCATTCTCAATTGCTAGTGAAGCAGTAACACCCAATAAAGGTACATCGCTCAAATCCACAATTAAAACATCGCAATTTTGTAGGGCATTATGTTCGCGAGCGATCGCCTTGGAAACTCCAAAAATCATTGGCCCGCTGAGGTAGAATAGCAGCACCCGACCGTGAGCTCGATCTAGGAGTCGTTTTTCTTCATCGTTTAAGATAATCGCGTCATCTGTATCGGTAATAGTCTTGACTTCTTCAGATTGCAAGCTGGAAAGACGCTCAATCGTCAAGATGTTAGCAATGAACACCCCAACACCAACGGCAACAATCAAATCCACAAACACTGTCAGGAACATTACCCCATACATGATGAGTGTTCCCTTCCACGAAACTTTGTGGGCGCGTTTTAAGAAACTCCAGTCGAGAATATCTATCCCCACCTTGAGAGCGATCGCTGCTAATACCGCCATTGGAATCGGTTCGGTAAAATTAGCAGCCCACAAAACTACCACTAGCAAAATCAAAGCGCGAGTTAAACCAGATACAGCTGTCTGAGCACCTGTTTGAATATTTACCACAGTCCCCATCGTTGCACCCGCGCCAGGTAGACCGCCGCACAAACCAGAAACCAAGTTACCAATACCCTGACCAATTAATTCTTTGTCTGATTTGTGTTCAGTTCTAGTCAAACTATCAGCAATTACCGCAGTCAGTAATGTATCAATACATCCCAGCATTCCTAATACTACGCCATCTACAAGCATTACAATAGTTTGGGCAGCAGTAAAAGTGGGTAATTGCAATTCTGGCAGACCCATTGGAATTTCACCAATACGTCTGATATTTGCATCACCAAAAAAGATTAGAGAAACCGCAGTTCCTACAATTAATGCTACAAGTTGGGGTGGAGCAATACGCTTTAATTTGGATGGTATAAGGAAAATAATTGCCAGCGTCAGCACTCCCAAAATGGTTTCGATGGGATTGATATTTGCGAACAGCTGGGGCAGATTCTGTACCACACCCAGCACCCCACCTTTAGGATTAGGCTGTCCCAGAAAAGGAGCAATTTGTAAAATAATCAGAATTACTCCAATCCCAGACATAAAGCCCGAAATTACGCTGTAAGGCATGAGGGTGATGTATTTCCCCAACCGAAATATTCCAAACAAAATTTGAAATATCCCCGCCAGCATGACTACAGTGAATGCCATTGCCAAGCCATTTTCGGGATTACTTGCAGTCAGTGAGGTGATAATCCCGGTAATGACTACAGTCATTGGGCCTGTTGGCTCAGAAATAAGAGTCGGTGTACCACCAAACAGTGCCGCAAAAAAGCCAACACAAACAGCACCGTAAAGACCTGCCACAGGCCCAGCACCGGAGGCAACACCGAATGCCAAAGCTAGCGGAAGCGAGACAATTGCAGCAGTAAGACCACCAAAAAGATCACCGCGCAAATTTCGGAAATTTATCGTATTAGTTATTTGCATGAGTGGGCAATTAATGACAGTAGAATTGTCGATTCATCCAACTTTTTTCTTGCCATAGATAGCACTCAATCAAACCCCTAGAAACTTGCACTCGTTAGCTCAACTACAACCATGCTATATTTAATCTTAGTTGATTTTTTGCATAGCGATAATTAGCTGAACTAAATCTACATCCAGGCTAGATATATATTTATCCTGGCAATCTAGATCGCTTGGTATATGCTAAGTGCTGGCAAGAATTAAGCTGTACTCAAGGGCTGTAAAACTAGTTGTATCTAATAGTAAAATTGCTAGCCCAATTCTGAACAAAAATATTTGCTTACAAAATCGTAGTCCTCATTTAATCAACTAGGTAAATTGAGAGTTTTAAAAGCAACACAATTTTTTGCAAGAATAACTTTCTTGCACTTTTTTGTGTTTTAAAATGCATACATGGTAAATAACGGTTAGCCTAGATTTACAAAAAAGTAGACTGACGCAACTATCCCATAATTTGGCTAAAAACCGTTAGTTATGTAGAAAACGTATTTAAGTTGTTAAAAATAGCATACAGCTTTTCCAGCCAAAAAAGTTAATACTTAGGCTGCAATTATTAAATAAATATTAGATAGCTTTGATAAGCAATACTTTATGTATCACTAAAATTCCGACGAAAAGTGACAATATATAACTGAGATTATATGATAACTATTGCTTTAAATCAATGCATGAAGAATTTTGGTTATTTACAAGCTACAAAGACATAGGTGAATCTAAGAAGTTCCAACTGATGCTATTGAAGTTATTAAGGAATTAGTAGGGGAGGTAAAAAACGGTTAGATGTTCTGCCCACCGAACTTCAGAGCGGTGGCTTCCGCCGCTCTGATTCTCGTTACCAGATTGAACCTAGTAACGAGGGTGGTAGGTAGCCAATTAACCTACGTCATCATGGGCATAACGGTTGAACAGAAAATCAAGAGCATAATTACGCAACTTGTAGTATTGTGGATCTTCCATAATCCGGGCGCGATCGCGTGGACGAGGGAAAGGAATTTCCATGACTTCACCGATTTTGGCATGAGGGCCATTAGTCATCATGACTAACTTGTCTGCCAAAAACAATGCTTCATCGATATCGTGGGTAATCATCAATACCGTGCAGCGATTTTCGTTCCAAATTTTTAGTAACTCTTCCTGTAATTCTTCTTTGGTGATCGCATCCAATGCCCCAAAAGGTTCATCTAAAATGAGGACTTTGGGACGAATTGCCAAAGCGCGAGCAATCGAAACCCGTTGTCTCATCCCACCCGACATTTGAGTAGGCTTTTTCTCCATTGCATCCCCTAATCCCACCATCGCCAGATGTTCGCGAACGATCGCTGACTTTTCTGCCTCTGGTTTACTGGGATGAACGGCGTTAACAGCCAAATAGATATTTTCAAAAGCAGTCCGCCAAGGTAGCAGGGCATAATTTTGGAACACAACCATGCGATCAGGGCCTGGTTTGGTGATAGGTTTTCCTTCTAGTAAGACTTGTCCGGAGGTGGGAGAGTTAAAACCTGATACCATGTTCAACAGAGTAGACTTGCCACAGCCAGAGTGACCGATGACACATATAAATTCCCCTTCCCCAACATTGAGGTTTACCCCATCCAAGACAGTGAAAGGCCCATTCTTTGTCGGATAGACTTTAGAAACGTCTTGAATTTGCAAATAAGGCTTGCGATCGGCAGCTGCGGTGGCTAGAGGCACTCCAAGTCTGGTTGCGGCTGTGTTAGTAACTTTAAAACTGCGGTTTTGCATGTCAGTTAATAGAGGTAAAGGTAGAATTTATCAGGTTAGCGAGGTATAATTCTTAACCGAAAGCCTAAGAGCTTGTTTATAAATAAAATCTTAAATAGGATGTGCTACGACAATGCAAAAGCTTGACAGCATGATGTAGATATGAATTTGTCGTAATGCATCAGATTCAGAATAGATCCGGTGTGTTACGACGCATCGATACTTGTCCTAAAAGTTTCAGATACACTAGTGCGTCTAGCACACCCTACAAGAATTTTATTTTTATCTTAGTAAACACCCTCTCAGTTCATCGTTAAGAATTAGGCTGCCCGTCTTGTTGGTGCATCGAGAATAACTTCTGCAACAGAAAAATCGTGCTTAATCTTCAAGCTGTTGAGATAGGCAATTGGATCGTCAGCATTAAAGACGGTGCCATCAAATAAATTAATTGGCTGACGAGTGTAACTTGTATCCATACCTAATTCTCGTGCGGCGGTGCTAAACACACCAACTCGACATACTCGTTCTACAATTTCCACCCAATTTCTGGGGAAAGGTACTTCACCCCAACGTGCTAACTGCGTCATAATCCATATTTGCTCGGTGCGGCTGGGACGGTTGATCGCAGACTCTGCAAAAAATTGGTGATGGGCATATTCCTGCATCGGATGATCTAAGTCACAGGTAACATTATTTGGATCTTCGATTTGGATGTACTCAATATCGGTACTGACATATTCCCGCCGCGCCAAAATTTCCCGAATTTCTTGAGCATTTTCAGGAAGCGAACAGTAATAACAAGCTTCCAATAAAGCTTTAGTCAATGCAATGTAAGTATTGGGATAAGCTGTTGCCCAATCTTCTCGTACACCGAGAACTTTACCCGGATGCCCCAACCAAACTTCTAAATCGGTAGCAATTGTAAAGCCAACGTTTTCAGCAGCAGCACGGATATTCCAAGGTTCACCTACACAGTAACCATCAATAGTTCCAGCTTGCAAGTCAACTACCATCTGGGCAGGGGGGATGGTTTTAATATCCACATCTTGATCAGGATCGACACCACCAGATGCAAGCCAGTAACGTAGCAGCAGGCTATGCATTGAGGAAGGATGCACTACTCCCATAATGTGCCGTTTGTCACGGGTGCTTTTGAGATACTGTTTGAATTCAGCGACGGTTTGTATCCCTTGTTCATAAAAGCGTTTTGCGAGGGTAATGGCATTACCGTTACGCGTCATAGTCAGGGAGGTAACAATGGGTAGAGGTCGATTTTCATTGCCTCCCAAAGTTAACCACATCGGCATACCAGAGGGCATTTGGGCAGCATCTAAATATCCACCTGCAATGCCGTCAACAATGCCGCGCCAACTAGTTTCGCGCACCAAGTTGACATCATCTAAACCGTGCTTGGCGAAAAAGCCTTTCTCTTTTGCTACTGCTAGAGGGGCGCAGGCAGTTAGAGGTACAAAGCCAATTTCCAAATTGACTTTTTCCAAACCGTGCTTTGAGACAATGGTAGTTTTGCGTGCGCGAATTTTTTTAATGCGCTTCTGTTGGTTGAGGAAGTAAATCATTTCGCTGCGCAAGCTGTAGTAACTGGGATGTTCTACCACTTCCATCCGCTTGCGAGGTCTAGGAATATCTACTTCTAAAATGCCACCAATTTTTGATTCTGGCCCGTTGGTGAGCATCACAATTCTATCGGAAAGCAGCACTGCTTCATCAACATCGTGGGTAACCATCACGGCGGTGACTTGGTTTTGTTCGCAGATTTGCATCAATTGTTCTTGCAAATTACCGCGTGTGAGTGCATCCAAAGCACCAAATGGCTCATCCAGCAGCAGTAACTTAGGACGAATTGCTAAAGCGCGGGCGATCGCTACCCTTTGCTTTTGTCCACCAGATAACATTGCTGGAGGTTTTTCGGCATGAGGACGCAACCCCACCATATCAATATGTTGTTCGACAATGGTGCGACGTTCGCCTGCTGGCAGATGCGTCATGACTGAATCTACAGCCAAAGCTATATTTTCTCGTACCGTTCGCCAAGGCAGCAGCGAATAATTTTGGAAAACCACCATCCGGTCTGGCCCTGGTTTAGTGATACGTTTGCCTTCAAGAGTAACCAAACCATCACTTGGTAAATCTAAACCGGCAATCATATTTAATAATGTAGATTTACCACAACCGGAGTGGCCGATCAGGGAAATAAATTCGCCTTTTTTGATTTCTAAGTCAATACCTTTGAGAGCAATATATTGCCCACCATTGCTGAGGTTAAAAACCTTATCAATTTGGTCAATTGCAACGAATACAGACATGGCAGTGAAGTATGAAGTGGGAAGTGGGAAGTATGAAGTGGGAAGTGGGAAGTATGAAGTGGGAAGTTTAAAGCCTAACTTTTCATCCTTCATACTTTATCCTTATATCCTTCAGGGTATTCTTCAGCCTTACTTTTGATCTGCTGGTGGCAAAATCAATGTTTGAATCCAAGCCATTAATTTATCTAAGAGCAAACCAACAGCGCCGATATAAATCAGGGCTAAGATAATTTCGCTAACATTGTTGTTTTGATAAGCATCCCAGATGAAAAAGCCAATGCCGACAATACCTGACATGACAATTTCTGCTGCGATAATTGCTAACCACGCTAAACCGATCGCAATTCTCAAGCCTGTAAAAATGTAGGGTAAAGCAGCAGGAATGAGAATATTAAAGAAATACTCTTTTTTGGAAAGTTGTAGAACTTTGGCAACGTTGTTGTAATCTTGAGGAATTTCTTTTACTCCTACAGCAGTGTTAATTAAAATTGGCCAAATTGCGGTGATGAAAATTACAAATAATGCTGATGGCTCATTTTGTCGCAAAGCTGCTAAGGAGATGGGAACCCAAGCCAAGGGTGGTACAGTTCGCAATAACTGAAAAAGAGGATCTAACGCTTTGGACATTATTTTACTAGTACCAATTAAAATGCCCAAACCAATACCTACAATTGCAGCTAAGGTGTAACTGATTGCTACTCGTTTGAGACTAGCAAGAATCTGCCAAAACAAACCTTTGTCAATTCCACCTCTGTCATAAAAGGGATACAAAATTAATATCCAGGTGTCTTGAACAACTTGAATTGGCCCTGGTAGAGTTGCTCCTGGCAGCCAAGAAAACAGTTGCCATATAGCTAGAAATATAGCGATCGCAATCACAGGAGGCAAAAGATCAGGAAATTGCTTTTGCAAGCGCGATAGGAAGCTATTGTCAAAACTAGGGTTAGGACGTCGTCTGCTGGCTACTGTCATGGATTTTGCTCTCCTCTACTGGTGTTTTTGGGTTTTTTGATTACTTTTGAGTCGTGGTTATTAGTAAGTAATTACAACTAACTACTAACTACTAACCACTAACTAAACACTGACTTTCTTGATTTTGAGGCTCTTTAAGTATGCTTCTGGCTTGTCTGGATCAAACTTGATGCCATCAAAAAATTCTTCTACACCACGAGATGTATTCGTGGGAATATCAGCAGTAGCTATTCCTGCTTCTTTTGCTGCTTGTTTCCAAATATCTTCACGGTTGACTTTATTAATTAATTCCTTCGCTTTGGCACCATTATTAGCAATGTAATCTTTTGGCAAGAAATTCCAACGCACACTTTCTGTAATAAACCACAAATCATGGCTCTTATAGGGATAAGAAACGCTACCTCTTCCATCTTTCCAGTAGTAAGGTGCCATTGATTTATCATTTATTGTACGCCCCTCACCCATGTCGTAATTGCCTTGAAATGGCCCTGCAAGGATTTCTGCTGGTAGATTAAAGTAGTTGCGTCCACCGAGAATTTCTGCTGCTTCTTTGCGGTTCTCAAAGTTATCTAACCATTGCTGCGCTTCCATGATTCCTTTTAAAAGCGCTCTGGTAGCTTTGGGATTTTTATCAACCCAATCAGCTCTCATCGCAAAATATTCTTCAGGATGATTCTTCCAAATTTCTGCTGTTAATGCTGCTAAAAAGCCAATTTTGTCTTTGACAATACGATAAGGCCAAGGATCACCGGTACTAAAGGCATCCATTGTTCCGGTTTTCATGTTAGCGACTGTTTGTGCTGCCGGTACCGTCAGCAACTTTATATCTGCATCTGGATCTATACCACCAGCAGCTAACCAATAGCGAATCCAAAAATCTTGGTTGACAGCGGGAAATGTTTGGGCTGCTGTGAAGGGTGTGTTGGTTGATTTGAGTTGGCTAAATAAAGATTTAGCTCCAGCAAGTTGTAAACCAATACTCTTACCTTGGTGCTTGCTTGCGATCGCAATTCCGTTCCCATGCGTGTTCAACTGCGCTAAAACATACATGGGAATTTTTTGATTGCCCTTGGTAATTAAACCTTCTGTAATTAAATGTGGCATTGGCATCTGCCACTGTCCGCCATCAATACCACCACCAGCAGATCCAATTTCAGCATTATCTCTTGCTGAACCCCAAGAAGCTTGCTTGGAAACTTCGACATCAGTCATGCCATACTTAGCAAAAAAGCCTTTTTCTTTGGCAATAATTAAAGGCGCTGCTTCAACAATAGGAACGTATCCCAGCTTAACTGTAGTAGTTTCTGGCGCTTGTTCTGGACTAATGTTAGCAACCGGCTGCACTGCTGACTGAGTTTGAGCGCTGCCACCTCCTGGTTCTGGTGGATTTCCTAAACAGCCTTTAAGCAAAACAGCACTGGCAGATAAACTTGCTGTTAATAAAAATTTACGGCGGGTAAATTGGTTGAAAAGCTCAGACATGACAACCTCTGTGTGTAAATTTGTTTTTTAGATATGACAATTTTGGGCAAGAAAAAAATTAGTGTTTCTTGCTCTATTAGGGCGTATTAAACGCTATGTACGTACCATCAGCCGATGTCAACAAAGGAGATGGCAAACATCATAAAAATTCTGTATTTGCAATCACGCTTTTGTATTTAGAAAATTTATTCACGCTGTTTCTTTTCAATAGCTTACAGCTTTTCAGACAAAATAGTTCATTCTCAACCAGTGATTATTAAATAAATATTAGATTAGTGATATAAGAAAAAGTTTATATAAATGGCTAAATGTTACTTGGGATTACTATGGAATATTTAAACTCCTATCATATCCATCATTAAAAATCTATGCTTGATATCAATTATGCATTTTTTAATTAGACTTTTAATGCAATCATTGATAAAAACGATGATAATTACAAGCATATTTCTATGTATGTAAGAAATTGCAAAATATAACTTAATAAAGCTAGTTGATAAAGACAAATAAAATATGAATAAGAGGTAAATAAGAGACAAATAAGTATTACTGACATTGAGTCGAGGTGCGCCACTTAGAGGAATCAAACTTTCTGAGGGTTCCTTTCCCTAGTCACAAATACTTAGTCCCCAATTCCCCTTGACAGATTTCAGGGGGTTGTGGTTAGAAATGGCGATCGCTCTTATTTGGATAGGTTTGAGTTGAGCGAGATATCTCTGTTCAAGATTAAAAATCGTTGGCGATCCGAAGCCTTTACAAACTCATTGACAATCTCAAAACCAACCTTCTGCCACGCCCGCAACGCCCGCTGATTGAACGCGGCGATCGTCACTCGTAGCTGACTCGCCTGGAAGTTTTGCCGAGCAAAAACTATTACCGCTTGAATAATTTGAGTACCTTGTCCCTGCCCTGTTAGATCTGGGCGCAATTCCATGCCCACATCCAACGCCTCCTGACTGTAATCTCCTCCTGGAACCTGCGCGTCTTTTCCAAAACAACAATATCCAATTACAGCCCGGTTTTCATCCCAAATAGTATGGTAACGGTTTTCTGGATTCAGCAACGTTGCAAGAGTAGACTCCAGTTTCTCAGGATCTAAGTTGTAGAAGTCATAAGGCGGTTCGTAGCACCAGGTGAGGATATGCCGAGCCGTTTGTTCGTCAATGATATGAAAAGCGAGTTTCATGTCTATGCTGCATCACACTTAATTGAAGCTGATTTTATTTCTTCACTTAACAAATGTGGGATGCAACTTGAGAATGATGCACTGGCATTGTTTTCACAAGCAGGATCGAAATGATAGACCTATAGTTAATTGTCCGTATAAGGGTTTAACTTATGTTTGTGCCACCAGGCTTTAGCCAAAATTCTGTGATGACTAAGCTAGGCAGAATGGTTTACTATACTGCCGATGAAAAGCCTTGGGTAGATTCGGATGTCTCAAAATCGAGCGATCGCAAGTTAGTTTTTCTGCACGCCTTTGGTGGTGGTTCGTCTGCCTATGAATGGTCGAAGGTTTACCCGGCTTTTGCTCCAGATTATCAAGTTCTGGCACCAGATTTGATTGGTTGGGGACACTCGGATCACCCAGCCCACAACTATCAAATTGAAGACTACATTACAACCATTATTGAGTTTATCGAAAATACCTACAGCATTCCGACTGTGGTGATCGCTTCGGGATTAACAGCGGCTTTTACTATTCGTGCCGCGATCGCTCGTCCTGATTTATTCAAGTCTTTGATTTTAGTTACACCAGCAGCTCTTGAGGAATTTGGCGAAGACTACAAAAATAGCTTTTCTGCTCAAATCATCAAAATCCCGATGCTGGATCGTCTACTATATATGACTGGAATTTCCACAAGCTTTGGCATTCGCAGTTTTCTCGAACAACGGCAGTTTGCCCGTCCAGAAAGAGTTTATCCCGAAATTGTCGAAGCATACCTGCAATCTGCCCAACAGTTTAATGCTGAGTATGCTGCTCTGGCTTTTGTCCGGGGAGATTTATCCTTTGATTTGTCCAGATACATTCCTCAATTGACCATTCCTACTGCTATCATCTGGGGGCAAAAGTCAAAGTATACTGGGCCTGATGTCGGGCGTCGTTTCACCGAAATTAACCCTAGAGCGATTCGGATTTTTCTACATTTAGATGATGTAGGTTTTACTCCCCAATTAGAACTGCCTGCTGTGACAATAGGGCTGATTCGGAAGTTTTTACCTTTACTTGAGCAACCCACGTAAATTTAGAAAATTCAGCTTTTAATTAGTGCTGCAATTGTAGTTACCAGTTTATAAGGATCGGCTGGTTTAGAAATATGTTGTTGAAATCCGGCGGCAAAAACCTGTTTTTGTGTTGTCTCGGCGGCATAAGCAGTTAAGGCGATCGCAGGAATTTGCCCACCCTGATTGGCTGGCATAGCTCGTAGTTTTCGGATCAAGGCATAACCATCAACATCTGGCATACCTAGATCGCTCAACAGCAAATCTGGTTTTGACTGCGCAATTAAAGCGAGTGCATCATTGGCTGATTCTGCCGCTGTGACGATCGCCCCCTGCTGTTCTAATAGAAAGGCAAGAAACTCGCGTGTGTCAGCATCATCGTCCACCACTAATATCCGAATACCCTCTAAGGGAGTAGAGAGCATAGAGAACGGATAGAAATCCTCACTAAAGTTACTATCTCTTTTTGCTAACTTCTGACTTTGTTTATACACTGGAAGACAAACTGTAAATGTTGCGCCTTGTCCTTCTCCTGGACTTTCTGCCCAAACTGTACCACCATGCAACTCAACAAGCTGGCGCACAATTGCCAAACCTAATCCTAGTCCACCCGCTCTGCGAGTTATGCCACTATCTGCCTGCCGGAAATACTCAAACACGTGTGGCAAAAAGTCGGGACTAATGCCGTTACCTGTGTCCTTAACTCGGATTTGTACCTGAGAGTCAATCTGTTCTAAGTAAGCTTCAACCTTTCCACCGGGGGGTGTAAATTTAACAGCGTTTGAGAGCAAATTCCAAACTATTTGTTGAAGACGGCTACTATCACCTTTTACCCTGCCTACATTTGTATCCAAATAAAGATTAATTTGAATTGATTTTGCTTCTGCTGCCAATCGGACTGTTTCTAGGGCCGCTTCAATACTAACAGCAAGATTAACGATTTCTAAATTCAGTCCTAGTTTACCCCGGAGAATGCGGGAGATATCCAACAAATCCTCAATTAATTGAACCTGGAGTTCAGCATTTCGTTCGATGGTTTCAATTGCGCGAGCGGTAACTACTTCGTTCAATAAACGTTTTCTCAGTAGCTTTGCCCAACCTAAAATTGGATTGAGAGGGGAACGAAGTTCGTGAGAAACTATCGCCAGAAATTCGTCTTTGATACGGTTTGCTGTCTCAGCCGCTTCTTTAGCTCGTTGGCGTTCTTCTGCTACAGCTAATGCCTGATCTCGTAAGTTCTTATATTCCTGAACTCGCAATGTTAAATCAGTAACATCTTGAATTGAGAAAAGAGCATAAAAACTGTCTGCATTCAATGCAGGCACAGCAGTTACTGTTGTGTGCTGGATACGATATTTACCTGCTGCTAACGGTACAGGAATAACATATTTATGTAGTTGAGAAGAAAAGATTGTGGGAGGCCCACCTTCAAAAATTTGATGTAGGCGGCTAGCGTAACGAGGTTGATTCAGATGAGGAAAATAATCATCAATCGAGGCTCCTAAAATCTGATTTCTAGGAATTTTTGTCCATTCTTCTAAACTACAGTTCCAGAATAAAACGGTGCGATCGCAATTTAGAACAAAAGCTCCTAAAGGAATTTGATCTAAAAGGCTGAATTTTTCCTGAACTTGCTCAATTTCGTTCATTTGGTCAGACCGTTTTTAATTTTTCTACAGCAATTTTTGCTGGAACTTTTCTTATCATATTACTCCCATCTGCTCGTTAATAGCATTGATCAATGCATCGAATGTGCCTACCTCGAAGACTAAAATTATATCTCCGATAATTTCTAACTGTTGAATAGTAAAGCGTGCTTGGGCAAGTAAAATCTTAGAGTTGCTCACATTAGCTGACAACAATAAGTTATCAATTGTATCTTCTAAATAAACAGGCAATGTATAGTTCATATGCTGCTTTAGCACATTACTGATTGAACCCATCACTCCATTGATCACAATATTACCAATTTCGCTCAGAGTTCCAATTTTAACTTCATCTAAATCGGGTGAGCCTGCTTCTTCACCAGTCAAGAGTGCAATTAATGTTGAGGCGCTTTCTGTCGGGAAAATTAAGCCAGCATTACCATAAAAAGAGCCAGTAAAACCTAGTTTTACAGTTGCTAAACTATCATCATGAAATCGTGTTCTTAATTCTTGATAAGCATCTAAGGCAGTTAATACTTTCACCGATGGAATTTCGAGATTGATATGAGAGTCTACCATCTCATTAAGTAGGCTTGCTGCTCGACCGACACCAATATTAATTAATTCTTGTAGCGCATCTAATTGGTCTGTTGTCACATTCATGGCAACTTTATTCCTTGGAATTAATAACTTGCTGAACTGCCTCTCGCAATTCATGCTCTTTCGGCGGTTTATTAATAAAGTTTGCTGCTCCCAAATTATAACTTTGAGCGCGAGAGCCATCTTGAATATCAGCTGAGATAATGATTGTGGGAATTTTTAATCCTTCGTCTTGGAGAGCCTGAAGGAATTCAAACCCATTCATATCAGGCATTAACAGATCTGCTAACACACAGTTAGGTTTATAGTTGTGAACTATTTCTAATCCCTCGCGCCCATTAGTTGCTTCTAGAATTTCATAGCCATCGCCTTGTAGAAACTTACGGATCATTCGGCGAGAAAAGGCTGCATCATCGATAATCAGTACCAATGCCATCAGCTTTATCCTTTGATTTTTTACTTTATAGTTATTGACTTTAAATTAGTTATTTTACTTCTTAAATAGTTAAAATTTATTCTAATTTAAATCACATCTAAATTTTCATAAATCGCATTTAAAAAAGGTAGTGATGCTGCAACTATAATGCTAAATTTAGAAATAATTGCTAAAATCAAGCTTTTTCCAGAATGTGTTTGGATAACTTTCTAGTTTAAGCTTGCCTTACGAAGCCAATGCAAAATTGTGGTGTGGTGAATATCAGTGACTCGCTCAATTTCGCGCAAGCTCATGCCGTTAGTATGCATTCTTAGGCAAAGTTGCTTAACATCATCTGAGTAGCGCCAAGGTTGATAAGATTCGAGAAACTGACGATTACATTGTTTACATTTGTAACATTGTCTACCTTTACGATGACCATTTTTAAATGTCTGAATGGAATGGCAATAAAGACATTGCATTTGTGTTTATCATGAGGATAAACATTATCTTTTCAGCATTAAGTCATGGAAACATCTTTCTTGAGAGATACATTTGTTCAGTCTAAAATCAGGTTAGTATTAACACAAAAGATATATATTTTGAGTCTAGCAACGCAATGGAGTCAGCAGAAATTGACGATGATATAGAGGCATTTCTAGTTGAGAGTTATGAAAATCTAGATCAAATAGAACAAGACATTATCGACTTAGAAAAAGCATCTACTCATGAACAAGCACTAAATCGCATTTATCGCTCACTCCATACATTGAAAGGAAACTGTGGCTTTTTGCCATTTCCGAAGTTGGAATCGCTTGCCCATGCCGGAGAGAGTTTGCTAAGTAGTTTGCGTGATGGTACAAAGCACCCGTCTGATGGCGATCGCAAGCTAGCAGTGACACCTGAAATCGTCACTACCTTATTGCAAACAGTAGATACTATCCGGCAGATTTTGTCTGAAATTAAAGCTACAAGAAGTGAGGGTGATAAAGATTATTCTGCACTGATCGAGAGTTTGACTAAATTACAACAGACTGAACAGGAAGTAAGAGTCTGTCGATCGCCTTTGCCTGTTGTTAATACTCAAGTACAACAGATTAATAACCAGTTACCAGAACCTTCAACCTTAATTACCTCAGAATCTTCTCATATTAGAGTTAATGTTGCTTTATTAGATCAGATGATGAACCTGGTGGGTGAACTGGTTTTAGCCCGTAACCAGGTAATGGAATTTAGTACAAAGTTTAAGGATCATAGCTTTGTTAATATTTGCCAGCGCCTGAACCTAATTACAGCCCAGTTGCAGGAAGGAGTGATGAAAACTCGACTGCAACCCATTAGTACTATTTGGCAAAAATTCCCTCGCGTGATTCGCGATTTGGCGATCGCCTCTAATAAACAAGTTGAAGTGGAAATGGAGGGAGAAGATACTGAATTAGATAAAAGTATTATTGAAGCTATTAAAGATCCCCTAACTCATTTAATCCGCAACTGTATCGATCATGGCATTGAATTACCAGCCGAGCGGACAGCTTGTGGTAAATCAATCTCAGGCAGGCTATTCCTCAAAGCTTTTCATGAAAGCGGCAAAGTCAATATTGAAATTAGCGATGATGGGCGTGGTTTAGATCCAGATCGTCTCAAAGCGCGAGCGCAGCAACTTGGTTTAATGAGTGCTGCCCAAGTGGTGGCAATGAGCGAATTGGCAGCGATCAACTTAATTTTTTTACCTGGCTTTTCTACCGCTAAACAGGTGACTAACCTTTCAGGGCGGGGAGTAGGGATGGATATTGTTAAGGGCAATATTGAGAAAATTAACGGCAGTATTGAAATTTACAGCCAGCAGGGGCAAGGAACAACATTTAAAATTAGGATTCCGCTCACGTTGACAATTATTCCAGCATTAATTGTTACTAGTGGAGACGATCGCTATGCCATTCCCCAAACGAGTTTGCAAGAGCTAGTGCGCTTAGAAGCACAAGCACTCAATCGCATTGAAATGCTTTACGACGTACCCGTGTATCGGTTGCGGGGTAAAGTTGTGCCATTGGTTTACCTCAATCAACAGTTGCAGATCCAAAATAATGTCACCAACTCCCAAACCCTGAGTCTGGTAATTGTTCAAGCAGATAATTGTCAATTTGGACTGGTTGTAGAAGGAATTGAAGACATCCAAGACATTGTCGTTAAACCTCTGGGCAAGCAGTTGAAGACACTATCTGTATTTGCAGGAGCTACAATTCTCGGCGATGGTGCGGTGGCATTAATTATTGATATTGTCGGTTTAGCAAACCATGCTGGCATCACTGCAAAACAAAAGCAACTAGCAACTGACACCGCCGCAAATACCCAAGCTCAAGCAAGCGATCGCCAAATGATTTTACTATTTCAGGGGCCACAAGGCACACGCATGGGCATTCCAGCAGCGATCGCCTTACGGCTCGAAGAAATTCCTCGTGCTGCTGTGGAGCGAGTAGGTGATGGGTATGTGATGCAATCTTACGGTAAGATTTTGCCGTTGATCGATTTGCACAGAGTATTTTCTCATCAGCATCATCCTCATAATGATGCTTTTGGAGCGGCACAAAAGCTGTCGATAGTGATTGTCTCTGTTCACTCAGAATTAATTATGGGGCTAGTAGTTGATCGCATTCTCGACATTGTGGAAGAGTCAATAACAGTAAAAGGAACTTCATCTAGAGCAGGTGTCCTTTTCTGTGCTGTAATTCAAGATCAAATTACAGAAATTCTTGACATTGAAACCGTGATTCGGATTGCCAACCCTTATTTGCTGCAAGTAGCTGCTCATGGCTAAACGACAATTTTGTACTTTTTTTCTGGGCGGAATTTACTTTGGCATCGATGTGCAGCACGTTCAAGAAGTAATTCGCCCCCAAACCATAACTCGTGTGCCTTTGGCACCACCCGATATTTGTGGATTAATTAACTTGCGTGGACAAATTTTAGCTGTAATCGATTTGCAGCAGCGATTAGAGATTGGCAACTCGGCAATAAAATCAACCACGAACCTTGGAGATGAACCAACGGGATTTAATATCGTTGTATGTTCTAACGATGAAACAGTTAGTTTACTCGTCGATGATGTTGGAGACGTCTTAGAGTTTACAGAGAGCACCTTTCAACTGCCACCTGCCACGTTAAAAGGTAGAATGCGTCAAATGTTAGCTGGAGCTTACCCACTTAAAGAGGGATTTCTGCTAGTTCTAGACACTGAAAAAATTTTAGACGTTAATTTGAAATCAGAAAATAAAGAACACTGATCAACTGCTAACTGATAACTTAGGAGCGCTTTGCAATGGCTACATCTCGAACTGGGAAAACAGCTAACTCTAAATCTACGTTAGAAAACAATGCAGATCCACTAGAAAATAGTGACAGCACTACACAAGTGCAGCTGCAACCTTTACTAGCAGCAATGAAAGCAGCAAGAAATGGTGATTTTACTGTTCGTTTACCAGTTGAAAACGATGGGTTGGGTGAAATTGCTACGGTTTTTAACGAATGGGTGAGTTTGAATCAAAGTTTTGCTAACGAAGTTAATAACTTTGCTGCCAAGATTGGTGCGGAAGGAAAACTTGGTTCTCAAGCCGTTGTCAAAGGAATTAGAGGTTCTTGGAAAGAATTACTCGACAACTTAAACCGGATGTCTTCACAACTCTCACAGCAGATCCAAAGTGTAAATGAAGTCACGCTCGCCGTTGCTCAGGGAAATTTGTCGAAGCACATCGAGGCAGGCAATGCTGGAGAGTTTAAGCAACTCACAGAGAATGCCAATCAGATGATTAGTAATCTGAAATCTTCCATTAGACAAATGGCAGAGGTGGCGACGGCAGTTGCGTCTTCTTCAGAAGAACTAACCGCAGTTAGCAAAGAAATGACAGACAATGCCAAACAAACAGCAGCACAGGCAACCTCCGCATCTGCTTCGGCAGAACAGGTGAATCAGAATACTAGTACAGTTGTCACTGCGGTGGAAGAGATGAACGCCAGCATACGAGAAATTGCAAAAACAGTCGCCCAAGGCGCAAAAGTGGCGACTGAGGCAGTTACAACCGCCGATCGCACCAACAAAACCATTGACAAACTCGGTCAAAGTAGTGTTGAAATAGGCAAAGTGATTAAGGTGATTACCTCGATCGCAGGGCAAACAAACTTGCTCGCACTCAATGCCACAATTGAGGCAGCAAGAGCAGGAGATGCAGGTAGGGGATTTGCCGTAGTTGCTAACGAGGTGAAGGAATTAGCTAAACAAACAGCAAATGCAACCGAAGATATTAGCCAACGAATAGAAGCAATTCAGACTGATACAAAAAGTGCTATTCAAGCAATTACTCAAATTACTGACATTATCAACCAAATTAACGATCTGCAAAGTACGATCGCTAGCGCGATTGAAGAACAAACAGCAACTACGAATGAAATTGCTCGAAATATTGCTGAAGCGGCTAAAGGAACGTCAGGCATCGCCAAAAATATCGGGATTGTAGCACTTAATGCTCAAAGTACGACAACTGGAGCCAGTAATACATCCCAAGCAGCCACAGAGCTAGCCCGGATGGCAGCGGATTTGCAGAAAGTCGTCAATAAATTTAAATATTAAAAAGAAGGCAGAAGGAAGGAGAGAGGGAGAGTGGGAGAGTGGGAGAGTGGGAGAAATATCCTCTCCGTGTCCCCGCGTCCGTTCGTCCCCGCGTCCATTTCCTAGCCCCTGTTCCCCGTTCCCTATTTTGAGGTGAGATTAATTTTTTATAAATATGCCAAGAATCCGGGTACTTGTTGTAGATGATGCGGTGGTGGTTCGCAGTCGAGTCAGTAAGATTCTGTCTTGCGATCCAGAATTGGAGGTGGTAGGAGTTGCTGCCAGCGGTTCTATTGCTCTTGCCAAGATTCCTCATCTCAATCCCGATGTTGTCCTCCTCGATGTCGAAATGCCGGAAATGAACGGTTTAGAAACCCTTGCTGCGCTCCGCAAAATTTATCCACACTTGGCGGTGATTATGTTTAGCACTTCGACGCACACAGGGGCGATCGCCACACTCGAAGCTCTATCTTTGGGTGCTTCAGATTATGCAACAAAACCGAATAATCTAGGGAGTGTAGAAGCAACAAACCAATATATACGCGAAAACTTGATTCCAAAAATCAAGGTACTTGGTGCAAGAACTACTTCATTTCCAAAGCCAACTACGATTACCCATCAAGTTTTTACTCCCGTACCTACCAGGAGAAAGCAAGTAGATATTGTTGCAATAGGGGTTTCTACCGGGGGGCCTAATGCCCTTGCTACAATTCTTCCTGAACTGCCCGCCGATTTACCGGTTCCAATCCTGATTGTGCAACATATGCCCGTAATGTTTACCAAACTATTAGCTGAACGATTATCTGCTAAATGTCAAATTCCAGTAGATGAAGCAGTTTCCGGAGTAGCTATAAAACCCGGACACGCCTGGATTGCACCGGGAAATTTTCACATGATCGTGCAACGAGATGGAACAAAAGTTCGACTTGCTACCCACCAGGAACCTCCGGAAAATTCCTGTCGCCCTTCTGTAGATGTTCTGTTGCGATCAGTTGCCCAAGTGTATGGTGCTGGTGCGATCGCAGTCATACTCACGGGAATGGGGCAAGATGGATTGCATGGCTGCCAATACATCCGCGAGGCAGGTGGACAGGTGCTTGCCCAAGACGAAGCTAGTAGTGTGGTGTGGGGAATGCCTGGTTTTGTAGTTAATACCGGACTTGCTGATCAAGTTGTTGGGCTTGAGCAAATGGCAGGTGAAATTATACGTCGAATCTTTTCTAAGCAAGTTTCTATTTAAGGTCTGTAATGAAGCAGGCTACAGATGTCAGCTTTACTGATTTTAACTATCTTCGTCAATTAGTTCACGAGCATTCAGCCGTTGTATTGTATGCCGATAAAACTTATTTGGCAGAGTTACATTTACAGCCAATTGCAGAATCAACAGGATTTGCTTCTATTACTGATTTGATTACTCATCTGCGAACTCAGCCTTTTAGTAGTCTTCACGTTCAGGTGATTGAGGCACTAGTTACTAATGAAACATCATTCTTCCGTGATATTTACCCCTTTGAAGCACTGAAACGATTTGTATTACCGGAGCTAGTAAAAATACGAGCTATTGAGCGATCGCTAAATATTTGGTGTGCTGCTTGCTCCAATGGACAAGAACCTTACAGCATCGCCATGTTGATTCGCGAACATTTTCCCATGCTTGCTAGTTGGTCTGTACGGCTAATTGCTAGCGACTTTTCTAACAAAGTATTAACCCGTGCGCGTCAGGGAAGTTATAACCAGCTTGAAATTCAGCGTGGGCTACCTAAACCTCTGCGCGATCGCTACTTTCAAAAGCGAGAAGGCAACTGGCAAATTAAGGACGAAATCCGCCAGATGGTTGAGTTTCATCAAATTAATCTTATGCAATCTTGGTTATCTCTGCCTCAAATAGATGTTATCTTTTTACGTAATGCTTTAATTTATTTTGATCTGACAACCAAAAAAGATTTACTGAAAAAAGTAAAGCAGCAATTAAGACCAAATGGCTACTTGTTTCTCGGTAGTGGTGAAACGACCATTAGCCTTGATGATTCATTTGAGCGAGTTCAATTAGACAAAAGTACTTGTTATCGATTACACAATAAAACTTAACTCAAAAGTAGACTGCTCCATTGGGCATTGTTACCCAATTTAGATCTAAGTTATTCATCTTGACTTGATCCAGTTTTGCCTCAGCTAAGTCAGCGCCACGCAGAATCGCTGAATCCAGATTTGTATCTGTAAAAATTGCCCGGCGTAGGTATGCCCCACTGAAGTTAACGCCATCTAAACGCGCCCAACTCAGATCCGCCTCAGTTAAATTTGCCTTAATCAGCTCTGCCCGTTCCAAGTTTGCTCCACGCAACCCAGTCAAAATCAATTTTGCTTCAATTAAGTTTGCTCTGTGCAAATTTGCTCCAGTTAAATTTGCTCCACTTAGGTTCACCCGACTAAGGTTTGCTCCACTCAAATTAGCACCCTCTAAGTTAACTCTACTTAAGTCTGCCTCTGCGAAGTTTGCTTTAGTCAAATTTGCCAACCCTAAATTTGCTCCACGCAAGTCAGCCAAAATCAGTTTCGCCTCTATCAAAGTCGCTCGACAAAGATTTGCCTCAGTTAACTTTGTCTGGCTCAGGTTTGCTTTACTTAACTTTGCCCCCTTTAAGTTTGCTTGACTCAAGTTTGCCCCAATCAGATTTGCGTCATCCAAATTTGCCCTACTCAGATTAGCTTGAGACAAGATAGCTTTCTCTAACGTTGCTCTCCACAAAATAACTCCGTTTAGATCTGCATTAGTTAGATTTGCTTTATATAAGTCTGCCCCAACCAAGTGAGACTCATTTAGATGTGTTCCATTGAGGTTAGCTTGCTGTAAAACTACTCCATTTAGATCTGCCCCGACTAAGTTTGCTCCACTTAAATCTACTTCACACAAGATAGCCTTTTTCAGAACTACCCCACTCAGATCTACTTCTCGTAGCTGTGCTCCACGCAAATCTGCTGTGTGAAAATCCCTTTCTCCAACAGCATAGCGCCTCAGAAGATCTTGGGCATCCATATGATTTGCCTCTCAATGCTACCTCTGGGCTGTTAGGCTTCCACCTGATCGGCTATTTCTTAGCATAGCTCACAGCTTTCTGACACACTCACTTGCACTTTTCCATCCACTATTCGCACAGGATAGGTACGCAGGGAAGAAATTTGCTCTCGTAGTTTGGGGAGAGCATTGAGCGGATAGATGCGTTTAGGGTAGAGATTCTCTCCCGTGCGGATGTCATACTGAAAATGATGCCAAGGGCAATCCAGTACTCCTTGCCAAACCTTAGCTCCTGCTAGTGGCAAATTTTGGTGTCCGCACAGACCTTGTAAGGCGTGGAATTCACCTAAATTGTTTACAAGCAAAATCATACAAGTCCCTACCTGTAACATCCGTGTCTGCCCTGACGGAATCTCTTCTACCCTTGCCACTGTTATATAACACACTGCCTATTACTCCAACCTGAGTACTCCTGTATGTCAAGTTTCTTTCTCAGAAGAAGATAGAGGGAATAGGAGCTAGGGGCTAGGGCGTGTTTTCAAACTATTTCGTTTAGCCTCTTAATTTTTTAGATCCCCCTAAATTCCCCTTAAAAAGGAGGACTTTGATTCTATTTCCCCTCTTGACAAGGGGAGCCAGCGCCGTGGTGGGCGACTGGCGTGGGTTAGGGGAAGCGTTAGACTTTGAAAACACCCTCTAGGGGCTAGAAAGAGGAGTGGGAGAGAGGGAGAATGGGAGAAATATCCTCTCCGTGTCCCCGCGTCCATTTCCTAGCCCCTGTTCCCTATTCCCTGTTCCCTGTCTCTACAAATGAATTTAATTTTGCCCAACTACTTATTTGCCATTATGACCGTTAGGCACAACCAAGAACCGGGAGGTGTAGGGGGATTCACCTGGCACGCCTCGACGGAAGTGTCCTGATGGTCCCTCACCGAGAAACTCGCTAAACCAAGCTTCATGCTCTATTTCTTCATTCAAGATCGCTAGAGACAATTCATAGGTACGATGATCTTTACCAAAAGTCATATTGCAAATATCGGTATAAACCCTGATTGCACAACGCTCGGCTTCTACCAATACCTGCAACATTGGCCTGATATTACCTTGTTCTACTCCCTGCTTGACCTCAGAGATTGCTTGCTTTGCCTCCTCAGTTCCACCACTGGTAAAGCCAACCCGTGCTGATGTACTTTCATTACCATTACCGCGATCGCGTTCTGGCAGGTAAGCATCAGGACAGGCTGCTACATTGGAAAAGTCGCGAATGTCTCGTGGTAGTTCGCCACCTAACTCATAAATACGCGGAACCAAAGCCTCGAAGTGGTTGCGATCCTCCAGTCGAGCATCCTCAATAATTTCTTTCAATCCCTCACCTTCAAAGCCAATGGCATTGGCTCGCAAGATTGTGTAATAGTAGTATGTTGTAAATTCTGCTGCTGCCGCCCGGACAAGCTTTTCTACCAGTTCCTTCACATCAATTCCGGATTGCTCCACCATCTGCTGTGCAACTTTAGCCATGGTGAACCTCCTTATTTTTTCAAAGTCGATTTTTAAACTAAACCACTACGCAGTAAATATCATTCCCGTCACCGCTTCTATCCACACACTGTTCTCCTAACAGTAACAATTTGGGTGAACCGCAGGTTACATAGAAAAACATCTGCTGTAGTTGGGCAACATTAGGTCAATTACCTTCTCCATCGTGTTGCCTACTTTAATTTTGTAAGAATCAACCAGAAAGTATCATCAGATTTTATAAATATTCATAGTCGATATGAGTATGTTTTACAAGAGATCTTAAAGAAAGTTGTAGAGTCTACCGTTTCAGCAAGAGGGTTGAGAGCCTTTCTTCATGCTCTGCCTCTAGTAATTATTTTTGCTGTAACTCTATTTGCGACACTTAAAAGGATTTTAGCCACAGGTTTAGATACCACGACTTTTCGTAAAACTGGAGTTCAAGACTGTCAGCCTGATGTGGCATACTATCTTAGAGAAGGCGCTCAAACTATCGCAACTGGTACAGGGATTGTCAACCTCGATCACTACCCTGCACCAGATTTAGTGATTGAGATTGCTAAAACATCTCTGCTTGATGACTTAGGTACAAAGCGATCGCCAGCTTTTTGAGTGGACTGCTGATGGCTGAAGTCAAGAATTAGGGGTGTAAGGGGATAAGGGTATAGGGGTGTAAGGGAACCCCATAAATAAATTTAGGGGCTTGAAACAAGGACGCCGTATTTCTCGTACTACGTATCTCGAAATACATCTTCTTTTCTTCTCCATGCTTAAAAGCAGGGGCTTGTATCCTTTTCTTCGGGGCTAATCGCTTTACACCCCTACAACGCCACATGCTTTATGCCGGGAAACCCGTCCACCGCAGTGGCTCCCCTGCACCCCTACACCCGCCCCGAAGGGGGTTGGTCAGTACGGCAAATATCAAGAAATTGCCTGGATTGGCGATCGCAATTTTAGAGGAAGCTTTACGTCACAGTCGGGAAATGAGTCAATCTGAGGTTGGAACTTGGTTATTGAGCCAGTTTCAGTAAAATGAGGGTTGAGCGTTGATTAATTGGAGAGTGAGGGTGCGATCGCACTTCTCAATCATAGTTCTGAGACTACACAAAATTAGCCACTTCCACACAACGTTCAATAGCCAAGCTGAAATTGTTTCATATTACGAATTTTAGAGCTTCAAGCGATCGCCTTTTACCAAAACTAACTCTACATAAATGATGAGTTCGGAATACTATACAGAGTTTTTAATTGTATATATGGGTACCCTATTGGAGAATCTATTATACCAAATTGGCGTAGGGGGTCTTGTTTCAAAATTCTGGACTAGCCTATTAATCAATGGTTTTAATCCAAAATCCACGCATTGGTATAATACCCCCTTTTTAAGGGGGCAGGGGGGATCAAAACTAAAAACTATGATGAATAACCTCAATAGTAGCAATTTCCATTTACCCTACAATCCAAAGCTTGTGGAAAGAGCGAAAGAACTTCGCAAAAACATGACTCCAGCAGAACAAAAACTTTGGTATGGATATCTGAGAAATTTTCAATTTCGGGTTTTAAGACAACGACCGATTAATCATTTCATCGTTGATTTCTACTGTCCTACTTTAAAATTAGTGATAGAGATTGATGGGAATAGCCATTTTACAGATGAAGCTCAAGCTTATGACATAGAGAGAACAAATATTTTGGAAGGCTATGGTTTAAAGATTATTAGGTTTACAAATACCCAAGTTTTAAATCAATTTGATAGTGTGTGTGAGCAGATACGGGTTTTGATCCCCCCTAACCCCCCTTAAAAAGGGGGGAAACTGAATTGTAGAGACTCAGGCGATCGCACTATTTATCGCAATTCGTTTTCATAGTTCTTTGGCTGGTATTTGCAACTTCCATTTCAATATCTTCAAGCAAAGAACGTCGTTGCTCTGTGTATTCTTCTTGAATCATTTCAAAAACATGAATTAATTCGACACGAGCCTCATCAGATGTTTGCCCCCAAGCATGGCAACCAGGAATCGCTGGAATGTAGGCAACAAAAGTGCCATTGTCATCAGGATGGATAACGATAGTGTAGTCTTGTAGGGAGTTCATGAGCATAACCCGAAGTGTGGGTAACATTTTAATTTTAGAGCTTCAGGCAATCGCGCTCTTGAATTTACTTCAGCTACATCAGTAACAGGAACTTATGCAGAAACTTTATTGATACTCTGTCAAAATTTGCTTGATTATATTTTGATAATGAGTTAACTTATCCATTAAATAATCTTCTCTGTCTGTAATAAATAATCAATAGTAACACTCAATATAAAAATTAGGATATTAACGTTTTTTTGACATCAGACAAAGATATTGATGAACTATCTTTTTCTGCTTGTTTCGCTTCTCTCAAATCTCTTAAATCTTCTAGATCTTGTAGCAGATCTTGAATCTTCAAAAATTCTTCATAAGGCAAAACAGCAAATTCTTTTTGACCGTTTTTTGTTAAAAACTCAGGATGTAATTCAATCATTTTTTTCACTTCCTTTACTCATAAGCCTTACTGCGATGCTTAACCCTATATATCATGATAGTCTGTTCTTCTAATTCAAACAAAACTCGATAATCACCTACTCTAAGACGATATTCTGGAGTAAAGTTGGTTAGGCGTTTTACATCTCCCTGTAAATCATCTTGCATAGCTTCAATTTTACTAATAATGCGTTCTCTAATATTTACAGGAAACTGCTCTAAATCTTTAATCGCTTTGGGTTTAAATTCTATTTTGTACTGCACATACTTTAACCTCTTGAAATATATTAGGGTGAGCCATTAAGACTCACCCTCGTTAAACTATACCAACAAAGCCTCCTCCTCTTTAGAAACCACCCTACCTTCATCCTCAAAACCAGCAATTTGATCGAAGTTCAAATACCGATACAACTCACCAGCAAAAGGATGAATCTTATTCGTCACAATGTCCATATATTCTTGCACTGTGGGAACTCTTCCCAACAAAGCGCAAACTGCTGCTAATTCGGCTGAACCAAGATAAACTCGCGCATCTTTACCCATGCGGTTATTGAAGTTGCGGGTAGAGGTTGAAAACACCGTTGCGCCATCTTCAACTCGTGCTTGGTTCCCCATACACAAACTGCATCCTGGCATTTCTGTACGCGCACCGGCAGCACCAAAAATGCCATATACGCCTTCTTCTTTTAATTGGTGTTCGTCCATGCGAGTCGGCGGACAGATCCACAAGCGAGTTTTAACTGCGCCTGCACCTTCTAAAACTTTAGCAGTCGCGCGATAATGACCGATATTCGTCATGCAAGAACCGACGAATACTTCATCAACTTTGTCGTTTGCAACTTCTGACAATAATTTCACGTTATCAGGATCGTTGGGAGCGGCGACAATTGGTTCTTTGATTTCGTTCAAATCAATTTCAATGATTTCGGCATACTCCGCATCTGCATCTGCTTCCATTAATACCGGATTTGCCAACCATTCTTCCATTTTGGCAACACGACGCATGATAGTTTTAGCATCACCGTAACCCCGTGCTACCATGTTTTTCAACAAGGCAATATTAGAACGCAGATATTCGGAAACTGTCTCTGTACTTAGTTTAATTGTGCAACCCGCACAAGAACGTTCTGCGGTAGCATCGGTAAGTTCAAATGCTTGCTCAACTTTCAAATCTGGCAAGCCTTCTATTTCCATGATCCGCCCGGCGAAGACGTTTTTCTTGTTTTGCTTTTCTACCGTTAGCAAACCTTTTTGAATTGCTACGTAGGGAATGGCATTCACAATATCTCGCAAAGTTACACCGGGCTGCAATTCTCCTTTGAAGCGTACCAAAACTGATTCTGGCATATCCAAAGGCATTACTCCCAAAGCTCCAGCAAACGCCACTAACCCAGAGCCAGCAGGGAAGGAAATTCCCAAGGGGAAGCGGGTGTGAGAATCGCCACCAGTTCCGACTGTATCCGGCAGTAACATCCGGTTTAGCCAAGAGTGGATGATACCATCTCCGGGACGTAAAGCCACACCACCACGAGAGGCGAAAAAGTCGGGTAGCTCATGGTGAGTTTTGATATCTACTGGTTTGGGATAAGCTGCGGTGTGACAGAAACTTTGCATTACTAAGTCAGCGGAGAAACCGAGACAGGCGAGTTCTTTCAACTCATCCCGCGTCATTGGCCCGGTGGTATCCTGGGAACCAACGGTAGTCATGATTGGTTCGCAGTAAGTACCGGGGCGTACACCAGGCAAACCACAGGCTTTACCCACCATTTTTTGTGCTAAGGTGTAACCTTTTACCCCGCCTTCTGTTTCCCCCCCGCTTGAGGGGGAAACAGGGGGGGTTGAACGGGTGAAGACTGTGCTGGGTTCTAAATCCAGTGCTTGCCGAGTTTTATCGGTGAGAGTGCGTCCAATAAGTAAGGGAATGCGCCCACCTGCACGAACTTCATCAAGGATTGTATCTGGTTTCAGGGTAAAGGTAGAAATTACTTCGCCTGCTTCGTTGGTGATTTCGCCTTTGTAGGGATAGATAGTAATCACCATGCCAGTTTCCATCTTGCTGACATCGCACTGGATGGGGAAAGCGCCAGCGTCTTCGGCAGTGTTGAAGAAAATTGGGGCGATCGCACCACCTAAAACATATCCACCCGCCCGCTTGTTGGGAACAAAAGGAATATCATTACCAATGTGCCACAATACTGAGTTAATGGCAGATTTGCGAGAAGAACCCGTACCGACTACATCACCGACGTAGGCAACTGGATATCCTTTTTGCTTTAATTCGGCAATGGTTTCCAACGCGCCTGGCATCCGTGATTCCAACATCGCTAAGGCGTGTAAAGGAATATCTGGGCGGGTAGTGGCGTGGGTTGCGGGAGATAAGTCGTCGGTATTGGTTTCCCCAGGAACTTTGAAGACGGTGACATTAATAAATTCTGGCAGTTTCGGACGAGCAGTAAACCATTCGGCTTTTGCCCAAGAGTCAATCACCCGTTTGGCATAGGGATTTGTTTTGGACAATTCCAAAATATCGTGGAAGGCATCATACACGAGTAGGATTTTGCCGAGGGCGTTGGCGGCATAAGCTGCGATCGGTTCTTTGCCTTGTCCCCCCATTACCAATGGTGTTTCGGAAGATTCGGATACAGAAGTGGTGGGAGTTTGCAGCAATTCAATTAGGGATTGAACATTATAGCCTCCTACCATTGTCCCCAACAATTGTACTGCTTCGATTGGTGAAATCAAGGGGCTGATGATTTCCTTTTTGGCAATAGCAGTGAGAAATCCGGCTTTGACGTAAGCTGCTGGATCAACTCCGGGAGGTACGCGATCACGCAATAAATGCAATAAATGCAATAATGTCTCTTCTTCACCCGCAGGTGGATTTTTCAGTAGTTCGCACAATTCGGAGGTTTGCTTGGCATCCAGAGGTAGGGGGGGAATTCCTAAAGCAGCGCGTTCAGCTACGTGTTGACGGTATGATTCCAGCATTTTACTCTTCCTTGGTTCAGGCAACAATTTTTCTTGTGGTTATAATCACTTCCCTACTCTCAGGGTTGTTTTACCTGATAATAGTTTTCAGGTGTAATTAACAGAGCAAAAGATTATTAGTTTTAGTTTTTCTGTGTCAAGGATTTATAATTGTCCTTGTATAGCTACTATTGCATATATAACTCTGACAAGAAAATATTTATTTCATTGATTTGTATCTCTACCTATTTTTAATATAAGATATTTGATTTGTTATTTACATCACAAACTATTTTGTACCATGTCAAAAACATACACTGTAGAAATTCAACATCAAGGTAAAATTCATACTTTACAAGTTCCTGAGGATGAAACTATATTATCAGTTGCAGAAGCGGCTGGGTTAGATTTACCAAGCTCTTGTCATGCTGGTGTTTGTACAACTTGTGCTGGTCAAATCCTGCAAGGAACTGTAGATCAAACTGATGGCATGGGTGTAAGTCCCGAACTACAAAAACAAGGATATGTACTGCTTTGCGTTGCTTATCCGCGTTCTGATTTAAAAATAGCCACAGAAAAAGAAGAAATCGTTTATCAGCTACAATTTGGTAAAAGTTAATGGCTGATTACTAATTTTTTATAGCTATTAGCTATGAGCTATTTACCTGAAATCAGTTATTAGCTTACTTAGTAAAAAGTATAAGGAGATATTGCAATGACAACTCATTTTATTACTGCCGAAATTGACTTACAAGAAACTCCGACGGAATTGCAAAAAGTAATTGAAGCAGAGTTGCAAAAGCAGGGAGAACCTCTACGTTGGGCTATTACCTCTGTGGATATTGAAAAACAAAAAGTAAAGATTGAAGCTGTGGTAACTAAAGAATAAGAGTTAGTGGTTAGTGGTTAGTAGAGTAGTAGGGGTGAGTTTACATAAATATCTCGTTATTTTAGAGAGATTGCTGTTAAAATCCGCCCTTGCAGTAGTTAGTAGTAAATATCACAACTATCTACTATCTATTGTACGGGCGGGTTTAAAAGGTAAATTATTCAGTGTTAGCAGCAAGATAATAAACAAAACCCGCCCCTACTATCTACTTCCATCCTTAATTGGAGCAACTTGTGAATCAACGTCCATACACTGCTATTTTAATTATACCTACTGGGATTGGGGCTGCAATTGGAGGATATGCAGGGGATGCATTGCCTGTTGCAAGAGCGATCGCTCAGGTTTGCGATCGCCTCATTACTCATCCAAATGTCCTTAATGGTGCAAGCTTGTATTGGAACCTGCCCAATACTTTTTATGTGGAAGGTTATGGATTAGACAAATTGGCTGCCGGGTATTGGGGTTTGCGTCCAATACACCAAAATCGTGTGGGTTTGGTGTTAGATCAAGGGATTGAGCCAGATCTGCGGCTGCGACAATTGCAGGCAGCAGATGCAGCTAGAGCTACCCTGGGAATATCCTTGACTGATTATGTAATTACAGATGCTCCATTAAACGTAGAATTACGTAATGCGGCTTCTGGTGCTAGCTGGGGAACAATAGGCAACCCAGATAGTTTGCTACGGGCAGTGGAGGTACTAATTAAAAAAGCAGGGGCAGAAGCGATCGCAGTAGTTACTCGTTTTCCCGATCATCTTGATGAGGAAGCAGAGCAAAATTACCGTCATGGCAAAGGAGTCGATCCCATTGCAGGAGCAGAAGCTGTTATTAGCCATTTAGTAGTGCGACAGTTTCGCATTCCCTGCGCTCATGCTCCCGCCTTTGAGGCTCCACCTCTCGATCCAAATTTATCTCCTCGTTCTGCCGCAGAAGAATTGGGCTATACTTTTTTGCCCTGTGTACTTGTGGGTTTGAGTCGTGCACCACAGTTTATTGCCAGACAAACTTACCAAATACCACAACCAGAAGATATTTGGGCTGATCGAGTCGATGCAGCGATCGCACCAGCAACCGCTTGTGGCAGCAGCGCTTTGCTGAGTTTAAACCAGCAGCGATGTCTAATCGTGACAGTGAATGAAAATAAAACTCAGATTCAAGTTCCTTCTCAGCCATTAGGGATAAAATCAATACAGGTAAACTCATATTTGGAGGCAGTAGGTGTATTGGTTGCCCACAAAGCGGGTATAGATCCTTTTTCCCTTAGCGCCAAAAGCTCGTCTTTACATTGTTTAAGTAATTAGTCATTAGTTATTTGTTAGTGGTTGTAAAGACGCGATTAGTCGCTTCGTATAATTGTTTATTACTCTCACTGCCCTGCTCCCCTGCCCTTCTATATAGATAAAAACTCCCGTGACTCAACACCAAAATCAAGAGCCAGAAATGCCATATATGACACGTACCCAAGTACTGGTGGCAATGGGAGTAACTGCTACTATTTTGTGGATCATTGCCAAAGTATGGTTGCACTTTGGTAACTTTTATCTTATGTCTTGGCGTTGGGACATAAGGGCTTTACTATTAGGAATTGGTTTGGGCTTAAGCATTACTGGCTTAAGCGGCTTGGCTTATCAGCACTGTCCTCCTTATCGTAAAAGTGCTAATTATTACTTAGAAATAGTACTAAAACCGTTAGCGCTACCAGATTTAATCTGGCTGGGATTATTACCAGGGTTGAGCGAAGAATTATTATTTCGCGGTGTGATGTTGCCAGCTTTTGGATTAGATCACTTAGCTGTATTTTTCTCTAGTATTTCCTTTGGTGTCTTGCACTTGAGTGGTGTTCAACAATGGCCTTATGTGGTTTGGGCTACTTTTGTTGGATTTATACTTGGATATAGCGCCCTTTTCAGTGATAACTTATTAGTGCCAATCGTGGCTCATGTGATTACTAATATGCTTTCTAGCTATTTGTGGAAAGTTGGACAGTATTAAACAATTAAAAAATGCTCAAACTCCATCCCATCCGAACTGAAGCTGATTATCGTGCTGCGCTTGATGAAATTGAAAGATTATTTGATGCAGAACCTGATACATAAAATTGCGATCGCTTAGAAATTTTAACAACACTGGTGGAAGCTGGTTTATCTGCTGATGATTTGGAACCTATTATTGGGAGTCTGGGAGAGGTTACAAAAATTTTAAATTGCCAGCAAGCACTAACACTAGAAATGATTCGACGTTTACATTCCTCATTGAGAATTCCGGCTGAGGTGTTAATTCAACCATACTCTTTCATGAAAAATTCAGCTTAATCAAAGTATTACTTAATAGGTTTTGCGTATTTTTACGAGGCTGTGTTTAGAGCTTGTAGTTGTTGGGCTGCCAGAGTGATCGCCTGCGGTAAGATTTGATGTTCCTGCACTTGAATTCTAGCGTGGAGTTTTTCTGGTGTATCATCAGGCATGATAGGGACTGCTGCTTGAATTAAAATCGGGCCGCTGTCCATTTCTAGAGAAACCAAATGCACCGTACAACCAGTAATTTTTACACCAGCAGCTAAGGCTTGTTCTACGGCACGCACACCTTTAAAACTGGGCAACAAGCTGGGATGAATATTGATAATTCGATGGGGAAAAGCATCAATTAATACTTGCGTTACCAGTCGCATCCAACCAGCCATAACTACAAATTCGACATCATACTGCCGCAAAGTTTGTACAATTTGTCGATCCAAATCTTCACGAGTGTTATATTCCCGGTGGTTGAGAAATACAGATGGTACACCCCAATTAGCTGCTCGTACTGCGGCATAAGCATCTGGCTGATTGTAAATTAAAACTTGGATTTGAGCATTGAGTTGCCCCTCTTGGATGGCATTGGCAATAGCCTCAAAATTACTACCATTTCCTGAAGCCAGAATACCTAATCTTAAGGGAGTGCCATGTGAAGATTGGTGGCAGAGAATATTGGGAGAAATCAGGCAAGGTGTGGAAGTATCTACGATTGAAGAATTACTCATAAAAAGGCAGAAGGCAGGAGGAAGAGGAGTGGGAGAGAGGGAGAGGGGGAGAGAGGGAGAGTGGGAGAAATATCCTCTCTGTGTCCCCGCGTGTGTTTGTCCCCGCGTCCATTTCCTAGCCCCTGTTCCCTGTAACCTGTTCCCTACCATGATGTATGCAGTTCAGTAAGGGCTACTTAATTATGTAAATTACGCCTTTGATAAAGTTGAATGGCGATTCACCCACCAAGCGAACCCCGCCCCAGTAACAAACATTAGCAGGCTATAAATTGCAGCGGGAATAGCCATTGTTGGGCTATTGAGTAGCGTTGGTGCTGAAGCAATAGCGATCGCCAGAGTGCCATTTTGAATTCCCACTTCCACTGTGATTGCTGTAGTTTGTTGTTTACTCAATCTTGTTAAAGTGGCGATCGCAAATCCTAGAGCCATTGATACCACATTCAAAGCCAGAGTTACCCAGCCCACATCAATCACAAAAGAAATAAAGTTATTGCGTTCTTTGAGGAGTACTCCAGCAATTACTATCGCTAGGAAAAATAAAGACAGCCATTTCACAGACTTGTCTGCTTGTTTGGCAAAGCCAGGAACGTAACGCTTCATAAGCATCCCAATTGTTACTGGCACAATTGTAATCAGTGCGATTTGTAAAACAGTACTCAAAAACGGTAGTTGTAGGGTTGTGCTTTCCCTCAAAAAAGTCTGCATCGACAGATTAACAATCAAGGGAATTGTGAAAACAGTAATTAAGCTGCTAACGGCTGTTAGCGTAATCGAAAGGGCAACATCTCCTCTAGCTAAAAATGTAATCATATTGGAAGTAGAACCACCAGGACAAGCTGCTAGAATCATCAAACCAACTGCCAAGTCTGGGCTGAGGGAAAATATTGACGCGATTCCAAAACCCACTATTGGCAACATTACCAACTGTGCCAATAGACCAATAATTACTGCTTTAGGATAGATCAAAACTTGTTTAAAGTCATCCAAAGTCAAGGTTAGCCCCATACCCAACATAATGATAAATAGAGCTAAGGGCAGAAAAACAGCCGTCAAAAAATTTGATTCCATGCTTCAACTACCTGTGCAAAAGAGTACAGCACAAACCCCTATGAATTTTACCGTGTTGTGTACTTCATAAATCTCATAAGTTGTGTGTGGTTGCGATCGCCTGTCAAAATTAACCAATAACTTTAAACAATCTTAGTATTTCAAACTGTCGCACTTGTTATGAAACCTTCACGCTTTTTTGGTAGTCAACCGCTAGACAACGATACAGTTGCGGCTTGGTTTTTTCTAGCTCCAGCACTGATTTTTCTAGGTATATTTGTCTTGTGGCCAATTGCCTATTTGTTTTACCTCAGCTTTACTGCTGGAAGTTTCACCTCTGTTGGTACTCATTGGGTAGGCTTAAAAAACTACTTGCGCTTGCTCTTCACCTCAGATTTTTGGCAAGTAATTTTTAATACAGTTTATTTTACCCTTGCCACTGTTTTGCCTAGTCTAGTTATTCCTTTGGTACTAGCAGTATTATTAAATCAGACTTTGGCACTGCGAGGACTGCTCCGAAGTGCTTACTTTCTACCTTCAATTATTTCCCTGGTTGCAGCAGGTTTAGGATTTCGCTGGTTGTTTCAAAATAATGGCCCTATAAACGGGCTTTTGGAGAGTATAGGTATAGATTCAATTCCTTGGTTAGGTAGCACCATTTGGGCAATGCCAGTGCTAATTATCTTGAGTATTTGGAAACAACTGGGCTTTAATTTGGTGGTTTTTTTAGCAGGGTTGCAAACAATTCCCTCCAGTCGCTATGAAGCCGCAGAACTTGATGGAGCAAACGCTTGGCAGCAGTTTTGGCATATTACCTTACCCGGATTGCAACCTACTATTGTATTCGCGTTTGTCACCACTATGATTTTCACTTTACGGAGTTTTGAGCAAGTTTATGTAATTACTGGTGGCGGCCCTTTAAATTCTACTAATTTACTGGTTTACTACATTTATCAAGAAGCTTTTGGTCAATTTGATTTTGGTTATGCAGCGGCAGCAGCAACGGTGTTGTTAGGTGTAACGCTGGTGTTGGTTTATTTGCAGCTACAAGCTTGGGGAGAAGAAAGTAAAAAATTATAAAAATGCTTCTAAATATAGATTTTCAAACAATCAGTATATGTATTCAAATGTGAGTGAAACACTGTCAATGGGTAAATAATCAAAATCGTGTTTATTAACTACATCACTTTGATGTTGATTAATCTCGTAGCTGGGCTATTTTTCCTTGCTGGCTACGTATATTTTGGTATGGATGGTGCTAATAAAAAACTTTGGATTCCTGGATTTGGCATGACGGGAGCGATCGCACTCGTTACCGGCTTACACATGACTTTCACATGGCCAGTTACTGGTATCTTCAATATTGCTTATGGTGAGACAAGTGTTTTATTTGGTATTTTATTCCTCACCACTTCTTTGGCTTTAGCCTTTGGTTGGGATTTACTAACAGTAGCAATTTACGGCTTTTTCGCTGGACTAACTGCGATTTTAGTTGGTACACGCATAATTAACCTGGGATTAACGCGACAACCACTCCTATCAGGAATTGGATTTATCTTAACGGGATTGGGTGGAGTTTGTGCTGCACCAACACTCTATTTCAAAACAAATCGTTCTTGGCGTTTATTAGGTGCGATTGTACTAGTAGCTGCTGCTCTAATTTTTGCCTTTACTGGTTACATGGCATACTGGGGACACCTTGACAGTTATTCTGATTGGAAACCATTGCCAATGCGATCGCCTTAAGTATTAAGTATTTATTACTAATTAATCAGAATTTAATTAGTTGACAAATCAAAATTAAAATTTCCGTAGCTGAGAATACTAATAAAATTAAATGTTCTCAGTTATTAATTTTCCCTGATGATTATCAGAGCCTTTTGACATGAAATACTCGATTAGTAACGTATTTTGAATGTATTCACGATTTAAGGCAGATTATTTTTCCAATTTTTCTCAATTAGTGACCCTGTTTTTTGATCCCGGAGGTGTACTCTCAAAATACAGAGACTATCGGGGTGAAATTTAAGAAACTTTACATTAGGACAGCTACAGGTAAATAAAATGAAAAATCATACTGAGCAGCAAAAAAGTCTTAGTCCTTTAAGTCAAATCACAAATAACAATTCTGGAGGTAGAGACTTCAGTGGATGTAATTTAAGTGGTATTGACCTTAGAGAAGTTGATTTGAGTGGAATAAACTTTATTGGAGCAGATTTGCGTGGTGCAAATCTCAGTGGGGCTATTTTGACTGGTGCAAATTTACGAGAAGCAAATTTATCTCAAGCGAATTTAAGAGCGGCAAATTTACGAGAAGCAAATTTATCTCAAGCGAATTTGAGTGAAGCCGATTTAAGACAGGCAGATTTGTGTGGCGCTTTTTTATGGCAGGCAAAACTAAGCAGTAGCAAACTTTGGGGTGCTTCTCTGTGTGGTGTTGATTTAAGAGAAGCAGATTTGAGTTCAGCTATGTTAATCGAAGCATCACTGATTGAAGCTAACTTAACTAGAGCAATTCTTACAGACGCAGAGCTATGTGGAGCAATGTTAATAGAAGCAAATTTCAATCAAGCTAATTTAACAGCTGCGGATCTAAGATGGGCAAATTTAATAGCAGCAAACTTGAGTGAAGCAAATATTGAAAATACAAATCTCAAGAATGCAAAAATGTATGAAACTATTATGCCTGATGGTATAATTCATCAACATCACATAGCATTTATTTAGAGAATTTAGACTAAAATTCTATTTGAGATGTGAAAAGCTTGTTGGTGCTAACAGCTAATAGTTAAAAATTAAAAAGCTATTAGCTTTTAGTCCCTCAGCAAAATCAAAATTCTCTTTGCGAAAAGATAAATATAGCGATCGCCAGCAACATCAAACTGTAAACTAACCCGTAAACAGTATGCGCAACCAGAGTCATTGAGTTAGGTAATGCTTCTAGCCCATAGATAGCATCATTTTTTAGATCTAATCGAGATAAATCTGGCAAGATCAGATATAAAGCTTGAGTAAGACGTTGAATACCTGGATTTTGCCCCAAGCGAGCAAATTGTAATAAATCTTGAGTAATATTTCCCGTTAAATAAACAAAAAAGGTTAAAGCCGTCGCTAATAGGGAACTAGTAAATACACCCAAACTAATTGCGACAGCAGCGATTAAAGACAACTGTAGAAATTGGAAAAATGCAGCAATCAGAATACTAGTTGTAGAATGATCTATTTTGTCAAATTGTAAAAACCCCAC
Organism: Chlorogloeopsis sp. ULAP02; assembly: GCF_038404745.2. Taxonomy (NCBI): domain Bacteria; kingdom Bacillati; phylum Cyanobacteriota; class Cyanophyceae; order Nostocales; family Chlorogloeopsidaceae; genus Chlorogloeopsis; species Chlorogloeopsis sp. ULAP02. Next base: position 112,325 of record NZ_JAYKTT020000002.1, read on the forward strand.
GTAAATTCCTGTCATGGCAGCCATGAGAACCGCAAGTACTGCCAATAAACCCGAATATTTACCAATAATAAATTCACTGCGGGCTATTGGTTTAGCCATCAGCACCAAAATTGTACGCTTCTCGATTTCTTTGTGAACTAGCCCTGTACCAACAAATACTGCTACTACTAAACCAAGGATATTCGCTGCCGCCAAACCAAAATCCAGAAAAATTTTATTTTCTGTACTGGCGGAAATTTCTGGAAGCAGACTCATAGCAGCAGCAAGTATGAGAATATAAAAGCCGATAATGAATAGAATGCGATCGCGTATTACTTCCCTAAACACATTCATTGCTATTACAGAAATTCTGCCGAGATTCATTGCTATTTAGCCATTAGTCAATTGTCATGAATCATTTGTAATGAGTCATTTGTCAACAGTCAATAGTCATTTGATAGTGGTTAGTAGTAGGGGAGGCAGCGCATTGCCGGAGTTTCCCCGGTTGTTTTTGGTTAAATAGACAATTTCTCTTCTAAACCCACCCGTACAGTAGTTAGTAGTTAGTGTTTTATTACTCCCTCTCTCCCTCTCTCCCTCTCTCCCTCCCGGTGTCCCCGCATCCCCGTGTCACCGTGTCTCCCTCTTCACTGTAAATCCGGTGGTGGCTCCAAAATAGGTTTACTCACCGGATCGCAATCAAATTCCGCTATTACAGATTTGTCATCTGTTCTACTACGAACAAAAGTATTATTAGATTTTGCGATCGGTTCAATGCGACAAGTTTTCCTCAAATAATATCCCCGCCCGGCGGAAGAAGGGCCACTCCAAATGCTAAATAAATCTAATTTATACCCAGATTTAAGGTTATATATACGGGGTTCAACTCGCCATAAAGACCTTTCTTCATATTCACGTAAGTTAGCTTCTATAACTTGTCTGCCTAAATTGCCAACTCTTTGTCTTGCTTCTAATAGCCATTGTTCTACTTCTGACCAAGGTCTCTCGGCAATTTGCTGTTCTATTCTTGGCTCAAGTTTATCTAAAATTATAGCCCCATTTTGTGAAGTTTCACTTGATGGTACTAATTTGACAACAAAGGTGCGCTGGAAATTATCTTTCTTTAAACTAGGATATTCTTGATACCACTTATTTACTACAAATGTAAATTGCAAGCAGCAACTAAGTACCATACTACTAGCAATTAAAATAATTATTTTTTGACGGTCTTCCAGCTTTGGAATTTGAGGATTTACATCAGTTCCTGTGCCTTCAAAAAATTCTGGAATAGCAGTAATTAATGCAGAAATTGTCGGCCAGAAAACAATTGTATTTGTTGTGATTACATCTTCTTGTTGTCTAAAAGCAAAAGCACTAACTAAAAATCCGGTGATTAATGCACCAACTGGCATATTAGTACCAGGGATAAGTAAAGGATTATCAGTTGTATACCAAGCAGTTCCCGCGATTAAAAATAACCAACCACAAAAAGCGATTATATCCCTAACCAAACCACTAGATAGCGATGACATTAACAAAGAAAAAATACTCAAATAAATTAAGGTTTGCCAGGAATAAGCTTTTGGTGGAATTAAAATTTTTCTAATTCTTTCGTAAACATCTCCAAATAAATTAAATAAACCAAATGCATCTTTAATTAATTGCATAATTAAGCCTCTATATAATTAACTTTCTATACTTGTCTTGGAATCAAAAATAAAATAATAGAAATTGCACTATAACTTAGCGCGTTAGCTATCAAGACAGCAGTAACTAAATTTGTATTTTGTATCTTTAATCTATTGTCCTGTCGAGAATTTCTTCGTCTGTTAATATTAACAGGTTCAATTTTTTTAAAATCAGAAAGAGACAATAATAAAACTCTTAACAATAAAACTTTTATAAAAAAAGTACTAAAGAAAATTATAAAAGCAGTTAAAATAATTATCGTTTGGATATTGGATGAGATGAAACGATGAAAGAAAATGTAGCTAATTAACTCTGACTTTAACTGTACTGCCAGAAATGGTTCTAAAATGAAAAAAATGCTCCAACCAATAGCATTAGAAAATAAATTAATGGCAATAGCATAGTAACTAGATGTTCTTTTATCAAACTTGAGACGTCTATTTAAAATGTATGCTTCTATAGGAATTGCTATTAATATAAATAAAAAGTTAAATAAAATAGCACCCAAGGGAATAACTTCGGGAATCATAGGATAATCAAACATAACTTAGTAACTTTCCAGATGTGACTGAAGAAAGTATAGCCGCAAGCTAGTCAATTGATGAGGGCAATTACCCCATTCTTCCAGTTTGGTTAGTGATTGGGTATTGAAGAGGACACGGGGACGCGGGGACACGGGGAGGGGGAGAGTGGGAGAGGGGGAGTAATAAACCACTAACCACTCCCTAGCTGATTCGGCAAAACCTTGGGTAAGATTAAAGACTGCTACTCTAGAGCTTTTAGTGAGATGACAAGGAACGGCATCGGGATTCGCACAGCGCAAGTGCGTCAACAACGGGTTACAGGACAAATTCACGTTTACGATGGTGCAGGCAAAGGTAAATCTCAAGCTGCTTTAGGAGTCGTTTTGCGCTCAATTGGCTTGGGGATAAATACACCAAGCAATTCCAACCGTGTATTGCTGCTGCGGTTTTTAAAAGGGCCAGAACGAGATTATGATGAAGATGGGGCTATTACTGCCTTGCAGCGAGGATTTCCTCATTTAATCGACCAAGTTCGTACTGGCAGAGCAGAATTTTTTGGCCCAGATGAAATTACCCCCTTTGACAAAGATGAGGCAGCACGGGGTTGGGATGTGGCAAAAGGTGCGATCGCCTCTGGTTTGTATTCAGTTGTTGTCTTAGATGAAATTAACCCTGTTCTGGATTTGGGTTTACTACCGACAGATGAAGTAGTGCGGATACTTAAATCTAAACCCCACGAGTTAGAAATTATTGCTACTGGGCGTGGTACACCGCAACAGTTGCTTGATATCGCAGATTTACACTCAGAAATGAAACCTCATCACCATGCGATCGCCAAAGCACAGGGAATAAAAGGTATAGAAATCTATACTGGTGCAGGTAAAGGAAAGTCTACTAGTGCGTTGGGTAAAGCTTTGCAAGCCATCGGTAGAGGAATTAATCATCCAGGTTCTACCCGTGTGTTAATCATGCAGTGGCTTAAAGGCGGTACTGGTTATACAGAAGATGCGGCTCTGGCAGCTTTGCAGCAGTCTTATCCAGATGTAGTAGATCATCAGCGCTGCGGTAGAGATGCAATTGTCTGGCGCAACTCTCGACAAGAATTAGATTACGTAGAAGCCGAGCGGGGTTGGGAAATTGCCAAAACAGCGATCGCTTCCGGGCTTTACAAAACTATTATTCTCGATGAACTTAATCCCACTGTTGACTTAGAACTACTCCCTGTAGAACCAATTGTTCAAACCTTACTACGCAAACCCCCTCACACCGAAATTATCATCACTGGTCGTTGCCAAAATCAACCTGCATATTTCGATTTGGCTAGTATTCACTCTGAGGTATACTGCCATAAGCACTATGCAAATCAAGGCGTAGAACTTAAGCGTGGAGTAGATTTTTAAATTAATCAATAGTCATTTGACATTGATACAGGACAAATAATCATGGATAATACCAGCCTTTTGGATTTGATCACAGGAGGAGTAGCAATTTTAATTATCATGGGCGGGCTACTGATGATGTTTACTACAATATTCACTACTCAGCGTAAATAATTTCAAGAAACTTCCCGCTAGACTAGGTAAAAATAAATATTTTTACAGCCGAGCCTGCAAAGCCTTTACGTAGACTCGGTTTATTTTATACTTTATAAATCATTTTTATATTATATTTTTGTAATTTTATATACTATAAATTTTGATAATTTTTACTTACTTTACGGGATTTACTATGAATCAATATTACTTAGGATAGAGATAAACATTATGTCAAAAGTTTGATGAAAAGAAGATACACAAATGTCGAAATATCAATATTAAGTGATACAAATAAAATTGTTTCATGATAATTTAGCTTTTATTACAAAAATAGGAGATATATGGAAGCTGAAAAAATACAGTACGGTGAAATTGCCTCACCAAGCGATGTAGCTGCAATTGAAGGTACAGACACTCAAAACTTACCCATCCTACCGCCAGCTCAATCCCCTGAAAACCAATGGCAACAAATTAACAGAATAATCGCAGATTTTTTTGAGAAATTTCCCGAATACCTAGAAAAATTTTTTAATACATACAAGCAACCTCTGTTCAGTTTAGGTTGGGTTTTGGTGGCACTCGTTTCAGTCAAAGTTATTTTGGCAATGCTGGATGCAGTTAACGATATTCCACTTGCACAGCCGCTATTTGAGTTGATTGGCATTGGTTACGCAAGTTGGTTTACTTTTCGTTATCTACTCAAAACTTCAACTAGACGGGAATTAGTTGCGGAAATTGATTTAGTGAAAAAACAGATTTTAGGGTAGTAGCAAACTCAAAAACAAAATCTCCATTGGCTATATAACTATAAGTTTCCGCAGTATTACGAGAAGTACTTTTCATAAATATATAAAAACTTCTCTCTGTGGAGCTATTCTCAAATTATCTTTTGTGTGCAAGAGCCTACGCTTTTGAAAGGAAGCTTCTGTGTTTACACTTCTTTATTTAGTTGAGTGTTCCAGGTCAGGTGTAAATAGTCTCTTATACCTGACCAATTTTTTAATTGATTAATTAATATAAATAAAATAAATAATTATTTTTAATATAAAAAGAAACTTTAATATTTAATTGAAAAAGCTATATGAAATCAAAAATAATTACATCACAACAATATTCTGATCCACAGAGTATATCGAAAGATAGATTAAATAATTAGTCTTCGTAATTAAAACACTCCTTAAGACAGTGGATTTTATATTACTAAAAAACCTAATCTAGTTCTCGAAATTGAAAATGATTTGAGTAGATTTTTTAGGAGAATAAAAAATTATGGCTAGTGAAAACTATAACAAAGCAGTAGATAGCTCTGATCGCGCTAAGGTAGACGAATACGATAGACATATAATTCCTGCTGAAACTGCTGCCCGTAAAGAAAGAGAAGGAGAACTTTATAAAACGCTCCCCACCGAACAGAGAGAAGCAGGTGCGTCTACTGACGATCAAACTCATCCTGGCGACAGCATCCGGACTACAGACGGTTACACAGTAGACAAAGAAGGTTTGTTAAACAACTACGCGGTTGAACCAGAAATGTACTATGAAGTACCAGGTGATGCTCGCCAAGAAGCAGAAGAAGATACTGCAAATCGGGTTGAGGAGCTAACAGAGGTAAACGAAGACAAAGAAGGCGAACTAACAATGGAGAGTGACGAACGCGGAAGAGGCCCTGGTGCTGTATAGTTCAATGATTGAAGTGGGAAACATCTTTGCTTTGTCCAAATGAGGTTTAGTTCCCCCTAACATTTCTCGTTTGGGGGAATTTTAGTCTCTTCCGTGATATTCCCGTATTCATCCCGTATTCAGACAAGCGAACTGCTGCCTGTGCTTAAGGGTGAGTTGTCGTATTGTGCCAACAAGTCAGCAGGAGTGTCGTAGATAGCTATTGCCTTTGCAAGTTGGGCATCGTCAAAACCCCCGCAACGAAAGGCTATTACATCTACTCCCGCCGCATTTGCTGACTGGATATCGTATGGAGTGTCGCCAAGCATAACAACTTGATCGGGCTGCAATTGAGATTTATGCAGAGCAGCTTTGATAATATCAGGATCTGGCTTAGAAGAATCTGCATCACTTGATGTTGCGGTTTCCTCAAGCAAATCATCTATTTCAGCAATTTTAAGTAAGACAGAAAGTTCTTCACTTTTGGCTGAAGTGGCTACAACTAGTCTTAAACCTTGCTCCTGCATCTTCAACAGTAGCTTTCGTGCTCCATTGGCAGGAGCAAGATTTGATGCATATTTATCAAGAAAAAGTTCTTTGCGAGAACTAGCAATCTTTTTTCCCTCGCCTTCCTCGCTCGAAAGTCCTGGAACCAACTTAGGAATAATTTGATCGCCTCCCATTCCAATCATAGGCCGAACTTGTTCAAACTCGATCTGATGACCAAACTTTTTAAAAGCTTCAACCCAGGCTTGGGCATGAGCATCATTACTAAGAACAAGCGTCCCATCTATATCTAAAATTACACCCTGTAATGTCATTTTGATATTTCCCATCCAGCAACGTTATATGCAACAGCAGTTGCATATTTAGTTTTACGTTACACACAAGCTAGTGGGATAACTTCTTCCTGAATCATGACTTCAAAACCTTTCCTGCTGTACTAGTCACGAGCGCAAATGTCGTTCAGTAAATCAGTGATGAAAGGATTCCCCACAAACACCAACTCTTTGGGTGGGGAGGATGTCAATCTATATGATGATCAGAAGGCTCAGGAAGACTAGTTGTGGTCTTCTCTAGAAAAATATAGTGGTTTGTGATGCCTATTTTACGCACACCTAAAATTAAAAAATTTGGTTATAAACATTGTTTATAAATCTGACATTACTCTTCTCCTTACCTACCACTGCCACGATCATCTTCGTCGATGTTCACAAATAGTACTTTAGCAATCATATGTTCAGTAATCACAAGATGCTCCCTAAATGATCTGTTTAATTCCATCTACAAAACAACACAGAGAAAACAGGAGTAGTTTGCTAGAATCTGGCAATTTGGCAGGAGTTATGCCCTGTAGGTGACTGGGGATTGGTTTGATGTCGAAAACTAGCGCCTGCAACAAAATACCCCGGCATGAACCGGGGCGAGGAGGTTTTCGTAATTCACTATAGAAGGGCATTTATCAGACTAACTTAAACTCTTTTGAGGATCTAAAGTTGCCAAAATGCCACATTACCTCCTACAGACATACAGAATCTATATTACTGATTCAATCCTTGTGGAGCCATCAACTTTAACCCAAGCAATTTGGGGAATACAGCGATCGCGTGCATATTGTCGAATCGTATCTGCATCCTTTGCTCCCAAATCCATTTCTACTCGTACCAGATGAGTGGAATCGCGTAGTTTCTGAGCATAGGCAAAAGCAGCCGCGTATGCACTCTCGCTTTCTGCCACAACTAACCAGTTAGTTGCCGGGATAGTTTGTGGTAATTGCACTGAATCGGAGATAGCTTGGTATAAATCTTCAATAAAAAAAACAAAACCAATTCCGGGTATATTTTGGCTTTGGGGATGATATAGTCCCAAAAGCTGATCATAGCGACCACCTCTTCCTAAGACTCGCACTCCAGTTTCGGTTTCGCTGACTATTTCAAAAGATACACCAGTGTAGTAGTCAAAGGTTTGGATCAGACTCAGATCGAGAATTAGCGGAAAATTTCCGCGATTTTCAAGTAACTCTAGCAAAGATTTCAGGTTGTTGACCCTTTCTTGCTGCAATGGATCTAAGTCTAGGCTATTAACTTTTTGCAGAACATCAGTACTCTTGCCACGTAGATCCAAGATTATGCGGGCGCGTTTTCGCAATTCTTCGCTGAGGGGTAAATTTTCTATCGCTATCCGATCAAGATGGGCGATCGCATGACGAACTTGATTGCGCAAATCAGCAGGAAACACCTCCAAAAGCGATCGGATAATTCCCGCTTCGCCTAAAATTATGTGCCAACGGTTTAGTGAGAGTGCTTGCAAACAGTCTGCAATTAACAGCAACACTTCCGCATCGGCGAGTAAGCCACTGCCACCCAACAACTCTACTCCAGCTTGATAGAATTCCTGTGGTTGATTGTGTCGATAATCTTGCGGGCGCTGAAAAACATTAGCATTGTAGTATAAGCGTTGTGGTAGAGTAGCACCTACCATGCGAGTCACAGCAGTACGTGCAATTGAGGCTGTTAATTCCGGGCGCAGCCCTAGTTCTTCGTCTTCAGAATTTTGTAATTGGATCACCGTCTGTCTTTGAATTGCACCTCCTGCCATCAATGTATCCATGCGCTCTAGCGTTGAGGTGATAATTCTGTGGTATCCCCAACGGTGAAATATCTGCTGTAGTCTTTCTTCAATCCAGCGTTTTTGAGCTACATCTAGGGGTAATAAATCCCTCGCTCCCGCTGGTGGTTGATATACCATTACTTTTTCTTCCCACCAAACAAACCACCAAATAAACCGCCGCCCTCAGATTTATCCGATCGCTTAACCTGGGTAGATGGCGTTGCCACAGGCTTTGCACTACCGGATTTTTGTCCCAAAATCCTTTCAATTTTGCGTTTTCCCTCCAACGCTGTTTCGTCTTCGGGATCTAATTGCAAAGCACGTTCAAGATGAACTTTTGCCATCGTGGTTTGATTTTGCCTCAAATACAGCATACCGATCAAGCTATGGCAACGACTATTATTTGGCTCTAACTTCAAAGCATCTCGTAATTCTACCTCAGCTTGTGCCAATTGATTTTTTGCAATTAACTCTTGGGAGCGGCGAATATATTGAACTACTATCGATTCTTCCTTTGGCTGCACTGGAGGAGGTGCAGGAGTAGCTTGATGTGTTGTCGGTGTTGTAGTGTGATTTTTTACTGGTGCTGCGGTTGGTGGTGGGATAGCAGCTGATTTACCCACATTGCGTACTAAATAAACTAAATTCAACTCACTGATTAAACCAATAACTTGCAGTAGATTCTCTAACGAGTCATATTGGGTTTCAGCTATTTTAGCGATCGCACTTTTATAAGTGTGTTCCAAATGAGGCGTCCCTGCCAAATTTTTTGCTACATCTGAAGACAGTTCTATCGATGTCGATTCTTGCAATAGCCGCTTGCCGATTTGCGACACCACTATCATGTATTCTGTACGTTTTTTTTCTTGAGAGAGCTTTTCGTAAGCTGGATTCACCAACTTTGACAGCAAATCGCTAGCTAAGTGTTTTTCAGCTTCGCTAGCTGCTGCACAGCTATCAGGATGTAGGCAACGGGCAATTTTTAAATAACGTTTGCGGATTTCTTTAACATCCGCATCAACTGGAACGCATAAAACTGCGTGGTAATCTATGAAATCATACTTAAACAGTCCACGATCTATTTTTAAAGACATAGAGCGATTTTATACCCAAGCAAACGTGAATTCACTTTAGTTTATCTTCTGTGTTAAGTTTACCCGCAATAGTCTAAAATAATACATTTATTATTTGTCAATCATAACGCTCAATTCTTGCACAGATAATCCTACACAAGCTGCTAATTCTTCTAATGCCAATCGTTTGCGCGTATTTGTATCTAACATAGATGTCGCAGCCGCTACATAATCAGGATTAGCAAGATGATTATTCTGACGAGAACTTGCTCTAGAATCAATGCTGGCAATACGAGAACTTCCAGTAAATTTTTGCATTCGATAAGCTGCAATCATAGCTGCTTGACGAGCTTGGATGTAGGCAACATAATATTGCATGATCGCCAATCTTTTTTGCTGTCTGGCTTCCTTCCAACGAGCTTGTAAGACAGGAAGTTGCCCAAAAGTACTGATGAATTTAATCGGATCAATAGTGACGGCGAAGTAAAAGCTGTTTTCACGCTCAGATGGTGAATCTGGTGATGTTGAGGTCGTAGTCACAGATGGAGAAAATTCGAGAGCTATGATGTCTGTAAAGGCATTTAATCCCATTGCAGCTTTTTTTTCTAGTACATCGGCTGAGTTACGTTCAGCAATAGCTACTAATTGCTCAATGATTTTGAGATCTTGCTGTGTAATCTCTGTTTGCAGAGGTTCAGGTTCATTACTATAATCGGGCTGCTCTGCGGATGCGATCGCACCAAATGTAGTACTGACTAATGTAACGGCAAGGAGAATCTTGAAACTTTTTGCAAAAGCTTTTGAGAGCAATAGTGCGGTCATCTGGTTGATTTATTCTGAAGCACTACACTTATTTGATAATTTGCTTCTCTATTTAGAATACCGTTAAATGACAAGAATTCTCATAAAGGTATTTGTTATGAGTGATTGTTTAGTAACTGAGAGCTGATTCGTATTATTTTTGTTGGCTTTCACTCCGTTTCACTCATCCTACGCTCGTATTGCGATCGCACTTGAGGGTTAAGATACTCAATGGTAAGTTTTTAATGCTCGTGCCGAATTAGACAGACTTTTCATGCGTCGAGTTGAGGATAAGAGTCAAAGGGAGGTAGAAGAAATGTTAGGAATTACGCTTAGGGAAACACGGGTTTACCGGGAAATAAAGGAAGAAGGACGCGAAGAAGGAGAAAAATCGCTCATCCTCCGTCAACTAAATCGTCGGGTGGGGGAATTGTCTCAGGAGGTGCGATCACGTGTTGAATCTCTTTCTTTAGAACAATTGGAAAATTTAGGAGAAGCTTTGCTTGATTTTACTGGCATGGCTGATTTACAAGCCTGGTTAGAAGCGCTTGAAAGCTAACTGATAACTGTTTACTGATAACTGACAGGCAAGTATTTAAACAAGTCATCTAATACCTTGTTTGCTCCTGATATACCTAGTGTGTACCATTTTTCTGGAGTCACAAAATAAACTCTATTGTTTTTGAAGACTTTTAAGCTGCTAAAAATGGGATGTTGAAAATAAAAGCTTGATGTTTTTCGTTCAACATCAATAATAAATAGGATATCAGTGTCGAATTCATTGATGGTTTCAATGTTGAGGTATTTGCCAGGAGATAAAAATTTCTGATGTACCCCCATATCAGTTAGAATCGTAGAAATTGAATCAACGTTTTTCATCGGTTCACCAATCCAACCATCACTGTAAAAAATCACGGAAATCTCTATCTGTTCCAACTGGTTTCCTAAGCGTTTCTTCAATTCCTCAATTCGCTGGTTGTATTGATTTAAAACTTCTTCTGCTTTTGTCTCTTCGCCAACTATTTTAGCAACATATCGAAGAGTTTCTTTAAAGAAAGCTTTATTAGCTGGCATCTTAAAATTCGTAGGATAAGACACTGGAACACTGGGTGCGATCGCTGACAACAATTTATATTGATGCCTATCTGACGATAAAATCAAGTCAGGTTTGAGCATCAAAATTTTTTCGAGTGAAGGCTGAGATACATCCCCAACATTCTTAGCTCCTTTAACCTGATCAAATGAGACACCATAATGAACTTCTTCTCCTTTGAAGTTATAAGAGGTAAAACCAATTGGCTTAATACCAAGAGCAATCAAGGGATCGAGTGAAGTCTCAGGTGCTAATGCAATAATACGCTGTGGTTTAAATGGAACACAGGTTTCGCCAAATTTATGCTGAATGACTCGACACTCAACAGAAGGCTTCAAGGAGATATTATGTCTTTGGCTGACAGGTTGGTCACAAGCTGTAATTAAAAGTAGGGAAAAAGCCATGAGTAAAAACGGCTTAATTAAACGATGTGACTGTTTTTTAATCACACTCATTTTTTCTGTTTGTAGATAAGAAGATAGATTTAATCATAGGTTTGTGGTGTGTTAACAAGGTATTTTTCGAGGTCATCGAGGATGGCATTAATAGCAAAAATATCTTGATTATGCCAATGTCCACCGACAACATAAACTTTATTTTTTTGAACAACTTCGAGTTGTGACCATAAAGGACTTTGTTTAAGCTTCTCTAAAGTCTTCTTATCATCTTCCCTTTCCATAGTCACAAAAAAGAGAACATCCCCATCAAGATCAGATATTTTTTCCTTGGATATATTTTCGATATAGTGGAAATCCCCTCTCTGGGATTTGGGACGTTGCAGACCAATATCCTTTAAAACTGACCCAGAGAAATGCTTTTCTCCATAAGACCAAATACCGTATTCTGAAGATGTATTTCCAATGGATACTTTCATGTTTGTGCGTTGCTCGCCTAACATTTCTTTGATTGTTTCCACCCGTTGCCAATATTGATACATCAATTGCTGACCCACTTCTTCTTTACCCAAGACTTGAGCAAGTTCCTCGAACATAACTTTCCAAGAGGGCGGAGGAAATGGTGTATTGAGTACTACTGTAGGGGCAATATAAGACAATTTTTTGTAAATATCTTTCAGCTGCAACTCATACTGAGAATCATAAATAATTAGGTCTGGTTTAAGTCTCAAAATCTTTTCTAGGTTTGGGGTCTTATAATCTCCAACAGATTCTACTTGGTCTACTTTACCTTGAAGATATTTTGGAAAAGGAAAACCCGTAGGATAAGGCGATGCAATCGGACGGACACCTAACGCCCAACAATTGGCTAAAGTATCCGCAGCCAGATTGACGACCCATTGAGGGTTGCGAGGGATACAAGTGCTACCCATGATATGTTGCACAATTCGGCAATCCTCAACAGGCTGTTTATAGCTAGTAATACTGGTGTCAGCAGTTGTTCTGCAAGCTGAAACCAGTATTACTGTTGAGATACTCAAAAGTATCAGATGGGTGAGGCGGCGTAAAGAAGAAATATTCATGAACATCTAACAACTTAGAACTGCCAGGACACTGTTCCTAGTAAATTAAAAGGAGCGCCTCGTTCGATAAAAGAGCTAGAACCACCACTTGTGTAGCTTTCTACATCAAAGATATTGCGGAAATTAAGGGCGGCACGGAAGCGATCGCGCTCATAAAAAATCGCGGCATCGGTACGGAAGAAACTGGGTAACTCCACTGTATTGGCATTATCCGCCCATCGCTCACCAATATAGTACACACCTAAACCAAACCCTAGACCTTGCAAATCACCGTTTTGAATTCTGTAGGTTGTCCATAAATTGAACGTATGCTCTGGGGCAGAAAACCGTTGATTTCCTTCTATTGTTAAATCGTTGTCTTCGGTAATTCTGGCATCAGTGTAGGCATAGCCTCCGATAATATTCCATCCCGGTAAAATCTCGCCACTAATATCCAACTCAACACCCCGGCTTCTTTGCTTTCCAGTTTGCACCGAAAAGGTTGGATTATCCGGATCGGGAGTTGTAACATTGGAGCGGGTTAAATCATATAAGGCAAGGTTTACGGAAAATTTGTCATTGATGTCGGTTTTTATGCCTACCTCATACTGGGTTCCTCGTTCTGGGCGAAATGGATCTCCATCGGCAGCGATACCGATTGTTGGTACAAAGGATTGAGCGAAGCTGGCATAGAGGGAAATGGATGGAATGGGTTGATAGACAATACCCACCCGTGGACTAAATGCCGTTTCTGATTGACTAGTTTCTTCATCGCTCAGGCGATTGTCACTAGTCTCTCCAAAGAAATCAAGCCTTCCACCCAACAACAGTTTGAAATTTTGTGCGATCGTAACTTGATCTTGGAGATAGATTCCCAGTGTGTCTCTCGTTGTAAAGCTGTCAAGCGTGGGCTGTCCTGTAAGGTTCAAACTTTGATCGTAAACTGGGTTAAAAATGTCTATAGGTTGAGCAGATCCAAATTCATAAATAACGTCTGTTGTATCTCTAGTTAGGTCAAAGCCAACGAGAAGTTGATGTTCAATTGAGCCAGTGCTGAATTTACCCAGTAGGTTGGCATCTAAATAGTAGGTATTGTAGTATCCTCTGCCAACATTAACGCTTCGGTTGAGTGTACGGTTATCGTCAGCAAGGCTATCAGGGAAAAAGTTAACCTGGTCATCAGGGATCGCAAACGTATATCGGAATGCATTCCGCAGTTTCCAATCTTCATCAAAACGATGCTCTAAACGATATCCAACTCTACCGTTATAAAATTTTCCGTTATCTACGGGGCCTTCTGGGTTGAAACTGCGGCTAACTTTCCCGTTTGGGTTTTCGAGTATAGTACCTACAATCGGCTTAGATAACCCCCCATCTGGTCGATCCACAATATTGACATCGCCTTCAAGAATGAAATCAGTATTTGGACTTATCTTAACTGCCAGACTAGGAGCAATGAACGTTTCACTCCCTTCAAAAAAATCCAAAAAAGTATCGAAGTTACGATAGCTGCCAATCAATCGATAGAATACTGTTTTAGAATCGTTGAAGGGGCCAGAGAAATCAAAGGTACCCTGATAGTCGTTAAAGCTGCCAGCCGTCGCACTTACTTCGTAGAAGGGATCGCTCAATGGTTGTCGAGTCACAATATTGATAGTGCCACCAAGCGAGCCAACTTCACCATATAAAGCGGCAGCAGGGCCTCTCAACACTTCTAAACGTTCCGCATTGACAAAACCACCAAGAGTAGAAATTTGCGGATCGGGAATGCCGTTGATCAGGAAGCCGCCGTAATGTTCAAAGCCCCGAACGGTGAACCAGGCTCTACGGTCAGCAGCGTTGGTAATTGAGGTAATGCCAGCCGTGTTTTCCAACCCTTCTGTAATACTCCTTACCTGCCGATCTTGCAGCACCTGCTGGGGAATCACCTGAATCGACTGGGGAATATCTCGCAAAGGTGTATCGGTTCTTGTTCCCACTGAGGTATCTGGTACGCGATAACCGTCTTGCTCCCCTGTCACCACCAACTCAATCGGCTCATCCTGCTGCGCTGCGGGTTCCTCTTCTGGTTCCTCCATTGCTGGCTTTTCTTCAGTTTGTGGTGTTTGGGGTTGCTGTGCAGATGTTGTTGTAGATACGACTGCGAAAATCAACCCTTCATTCCCATCGAATAACTCAACCGCAGGTAAAGTTTTCTCACCAACTACCGTTACCCGCACGATATTCGTATCAATATTTGCAACTATGATTTGGGTAATTCCTTCTATAGGCTTCTCCGATTTAAAGGTGAAAGCCTCTCCCGATGGTAAACGCAACTGCGCTCCAGGAATATCTGCAATAAAATTATTACCTTCACTGCGATTTGTGACTTGCAGTTTTTCCCCAAGGGTTGTCTCTAAAATGATTTCTACACCTTTGTCTGTGAGATTGGCTTTCACACCCGTAATTGTGACAACTTCCTCTGGGGTAGTAGGTGGATTTATTGGTGTTGGTGTCTGTACCAGATTTTGAGCGCTAGTTGCAGGAAGTTCGATTTCACTGAGCGAGGGTAGTTGATATCCTACAAATTTTTCGTTTGCCCATACTGGTTTAACCGCAAAAATACTCAAAGAAGTAAATAAAATTAAGACTAATTTTAAATGAAAATTACTAGATAACAGTCCAGGCTTCATAAATTGCTCCTAGTTCAGTTAAACTTCTCACACACCAAATTTCGGATCGAGTTTCAAACCCAAACCGACACAAGTAAATTTCTCCTCATCCCCGCTAGCTCACTCAAGCCTGTAAAAGCAGACTTTTTCTGTATAACCACATCTTTTAAGGTGTTGGCTACTGTTAACTGAACCGTATTGCGCTATGGGTAGGTAAAGTTTGGAGAAAATCAAGCTTGTTGCTAAAGATTACTAACTGTAGTGAAAAGAAGTATAAAAAACAGTTTCTAGGTAAATCAATCTACATTCGGCATTTTGATCACGATCCGGACAAAGACTTTTTCCCCATTAAACATTCCCTGGGAGAGATACCATACTGACGCTTAAATACAGTTGCAAATAAACCCAAGTGGGAATAACCAACAAGATTTGCTACTTCTGCAACACTACAATTTCCTTCTCGCAAAAGTATCTGTGCTTTTTCCATGCGTCTTTGCATTAAATAGCCAAATACAGTTGTATCAAATATTTCTCGAAACCCTCGTCTAAGAGTTCTCTCACTCACCCCGATATTTTGTGCTAATTCCAACGATGAGGGTGGATTTTGCAAGCGGCAGTGTAAAATATCCCTAGCATGATGAATTCGCGCCACAGTATCTGGTTTGAGCCGTGGTTTTGTCTGCTTTTTAACCTCGTTCTCTAAAATGGGAGCTAGCTGCAAGGCGATTAGTTCAAATATTTTCCCATGTAAATAAATCTTTTTTGTCACACCTTGAAAAGGACAGTTAATAATTTGCTGTGCCACTCCCTGGATTGCTGGAGTGCTTTTGGGAAACAGTATGGTTTGCCAATCATTTTCATTGACTAAATGTCGCAACTGTGCATCCGCTGCTTCGTTTTCCCCTGAGAAAAAATTTACAAATAGGTTGTGGGGTATATGCATACTAACCTGGACAATTCGTTGACCTTTTTTAGCCTCTGCAATAGTTTTCCTTTGAATTCCACCACCACAAATCAGCGTATAGCCTTCCCCAAATTGACCATTACCTATAGTAATTTTCCCTGAAAGCAGAACATCAAAATGTAGTTTATGCTCGTTAGTCGAAGTCTTTTCTAATACGTCATCCCGATATTCATAATCCAACAACGAAAGGTAAATTTCAGGATATACCTGGATTTCTTGAGAATAACCTTCACCTAGTAGTTTGGGAATTTTATAAACTTTCTCATCCGAATTCAAGTTGGATCTGCACACGCTGTTCTGTATAGATTCTTCCCAGATTGCGTCCAGTTCTTCGCACGTTAGGGTAATGGTCATATATAGTTATAAAAGTTTGTCGCTTGATGATAATTAATTTTAATAAATATAACATCGAAGTGACACCCAAGCACAGATGTATTCAATATGAGTCCAATCGTTAGTGGATAGTGGGTAGTGGTTAGTAGTAGGGGTGGGTTTGATTGATTAACTTTGGGTTAGAACCAAAAATTTATCTTCTAAACCCGCCCGTACACTGGTTAGTTGTTAATAGCTAATAGTTACTAGTGAGCCAGTGCAGTCTTGGGAGTTCTCTCAAATTACTTCCAAGCAGACAAGGGTAGAACTTGTTGAAGTTCGCGAATCATAATGTCGTGAATATAGCCATTTGTTGCCAGAATCCTACCTGATTCAAGTTTGATGGGAGTGCCATCATAGGCGGTAACTTTACCCCCTGCTTCCCGTAAGATAATTATGCCCGCCACAATATCCCAAGGAGAAATTCCCCGTTCCCAGTAGCCATCGACACGTCCACAGGCAACGTGAGCTAAGTCGAGGGATGCTGCACCAGTGCGCCTGACTCCCTGGGTAAGATGAGTGAAGTGACAAAATTCTGCGTAGTTGTTATCAGATGTTTCCCGGCGATCGTAGGCAAATCCTGTTACTAGCAGACTTTTACTTAGTTTAGAAGTTTCTGAAATTCTGATCGGGTGACGGTTGCGTGTCGCTCCCAAACCTTGTGCCGCACGAAATAACTCATCATGAAAAGGATAGTAAATGACACCTACTTGCGGTACACCATCAATTAACAACCCGATGGATACAGTAAAACATGGGTATTGATGAGCAAAGTTAGTTGTACCATCCAAAGGATCAATCGCCCAAAGAAATTCATTTTCTTGATTTCCTATTTTCCCAGATTCTTCCGCAAGTATGGCGTGATCGGGAAAGTGACGGCGCAAAGCTTCCAAAATCACTTCTTCTGAAGCTTGATCGGCAACGGTGACTAAATCACCAGGGCGTCCTTTTTCGGTAATGGCATCTTCTACTTTACCCAAGTAACCTTGCAAAACCGCACCAGCAGCTAGCGCCGCTTCTGTAGCAATGTCTAGGAAGATTTGCAGATTAGTCATTAGTCAGTAGTTAATAGTCATTTGTCATTTGTCATTGGTAGGGGCGGGTTTATTTAGATATTTCGTTATCCTAGAGAGATTGTTGTGAAAATCCACCCCTACATTGATTAGTGGGCAGAGACGCTATTAATCGCGTCTGTACAATTGTCTACTATTCCCCGTGTCTTTGTGTCTTTGCGTCCCCTTATCTCTGACTCTCCGTGCTAACGATACTGGCGGCGAAATTCAGCAGGAGTAAAACGCATAGGATTTTCTGGATTCCAAATGCCTAGCCCTAGAAGTCTTGCTCTTTGTTGAGCGCGTTCAAGACGGCGATCGTATTTATGGTTAGGCGATCGCGCTACAAATAGGGCATATCCTTCTTTAGTTAACTGTTCATTCAATAACGCTTTATCTTTCCACACATAAGCCAGAGTTCGCCCAAATTGATCTTTGACTTCTACATCAAACTCCAGCTTGATAGGTTGTTCGCCAATTAGCTCTTGCAGGCGTTCCCTGGCTGCATTACCCCAAGGGCGCTGCTGCAAATCTGGGGTATCGATACCCAACAACCGCACTTGAGAAATCATATTTGGTTGCTCGCCTATCCCTATTACTTCTATGGTTTGCCCACTGACAACTTGTGTTACTTTTACCTCCATCGGTGCCTTTGCTTCAGGCTTATTTTGAAGTTGACAACCTACGAGTATAAGTAATAGGCAGGATAAGATAACGATTTTATTCATGAATTACTTTTTAGTAGTTAATAGATAGTAGTGAATTGTTGGTTATTCTACTAACCACTAACTACTGTACGGGAGGCAGCGCGTTGCGGAGCCAGTGCGGTGAAGCAGCCCCCGTCTTGGCGGTTTCCGGCGATGGGGGACTGCTGAACCCGAAGGGTGGACGGGTTCCCCGGCATAAAGGAGCCAGTGCGTTGCGCGGGTTCCCCGCGTTGTAGCACCTGGCGTCAACTGGCGTCGGGTTCCCCGCGTTGTAGCGACTGCCGTGCGGGTTTAGAAGATAAATTTTTATTCTTCACCGAAAAGATAATTAAAAAACCCGCCCCTACCAACTCCCTATTATTCTTCGTCCAATGGTAAACCTGCCCTGACTTTACCTTTACCGAAATAGCGTCCAAACTGGAGTTCATAGACTTCATCTTCGTCTTGTGTCTCTACTTCTAAGTCAGAACGGGCGTAACTGACGCATAACAGCGCATAACCAGAGTTGCGCAACTCCAGGGATAGCCCAACAGCTTCAGGTTGATAAATTTCTCCCTTGAGTACTCTGACGGCACAAGTCGTACAAGCGCCATTGCGACAGGAAAAAGGCAATTCTACCCCTTGTTTTTCACAACTGTGCAGAATGTAGCGATCATCGGGAACTTCTAAGGTGTATTTTGTGCCTTTAGCGCGATCATGAACTGTAACGGTATGTGTCTGGGACATTTTGATTTTGGATTTGGGATTTTGGATAAAATTTGATTGCAGTTTGTCGAACCCTATTGTACGATAGTAGATCGTGACGCCTGGAGAGATGGCCGAGTGGTTGAAGGCGCAGCACTGGAAATGCTGTTTGGGGGCAACCTCAACGAGGGTTCGAATCCCTCTCTCTCCGTTGAATGCTTGTTCTATAAGCATTCTAGATAATTTCAACCATTCAAATCATTAAAATCGTTGGTTGAATTCGTACCCCTTGGGGGAAGCGAGCTACAATCCAACCTAAGTATCTGTCGCATTCTCAGCTTGGATTGGTATCAGTTGGGTGTGGTTGAAGCAGTGGTTTAAGTTATGTGCGATCGCTAGCCAATATTCTTTTGAAAGAAAAGTTTGAAACAAGTAAATAAAAATCTCCGTTTTGCGTAACTGTCAGCTATTGCAATGATTTATATAAAGTAAAACCTGATCAGTGTAAATACTGTATCTTAAACTTAGAGAACAAATTCAGCAGTATGGCAGTTACATCAAATATTAAACTCATCATTGCCTTTGCCGATCCAGACTTAAACGACGAAGAAAAAGAGGAGCAAGTTAAAAAGCTATTAGTACAAATGCGAGAACTAGATGAACTCGAAGAAATTGCTCGTGTACCCGATCCTAATCCACCGGAGGGAAATAAAGCGATCGCCAGCTTTTTGAGTGGACTGCTGATGGCTGAAGTCAGTACGGCAAATATCAAGAAATTGTTTGGATTTTTGGGCGATCGCTTGAACAACAAACCAATTAAAATGACCGTGAAAGCCCCTGATGGTAGAGAACTGAACGTAGAAGCAAGTAGTAAAGAAGAGTTTGAATTTGCTATGCAAAAAGCCCAAGAATTTCTCAACAACAAGTAAGGTAGGTAAATGGCGAAAGTTGCTTTGCTGATTGGGGTGAGTGAGTACGATGAGCCTAGTTTAAACCCGTTGCCTGCGGCTGTTCAAGATATCAAAGCTATACAGCGAGTCTTACAGCATCCAGATATGGGCGGTTTTGCTGAGGCAGATATTAAAGTGCTGGAAAATCCCCAACGGCAAGCAATGGAAGAGGCGATTGAGGCGATTTTTTCTAGTCGCCGCAGGGATGATTTAGTACTGTTATTTTTTTCAGGTTACGGCATTAAAGATGACATTGGCAGGCTTTACCTAGCAACTCGCCAAACTCGCAAAAATAATCAGGGAGAACTGGTTAAAACGAGTGCAACTGCTGCCAACCTTATCCATGATGTGATGGAAAATAGTCGTTCACGAAAGCAAGTAATTATTCTTGACTGTTGCTTTAGTGGCGCTTTTGGTGAAGGCATGAGGGCGAAAGATGATGGCAGTTTGGATATTAAGAACCAACTGGTAGAAACCAAAAATCCAGAGGAAGTTGAAGGAAGGGCGGTTCTCACTTCTTCCACTGCCACTCAGTATTCTTTTGAGCAACAGGGATCGGAATTATCGGTTTATACCCGCTATCTTGTAGAAGGAATTGAGAAAGGTGCAGCTGATACAGATAACGATGGTGTAATTTCTGTAGATGAGTTGCACGAGTATGCCCGCAAGAAAGTGCAGGAAGCAGCACCAGCTATGAAGCCAGGGATTTTTGCCGTGAGAGAAGGTTATAAAATCCAGTTGGCGAAAGCTCCAAAAGGCGATCCGAAGGTGGAGTATCGGAAGGAAGTTGAACGATGTGTTCGAGAGGGTCAAATTTTTTTAGTAGGTCGCCGAATTCTCAAACGTCGGCAAAGTGAACTGGGAGTATCAGCCGAGGATGCAATACAAATTGAGAACGAAGTACTGGAACCTTACCGTGAACGTCAACGAAATTTACAAGAATACGAAGAAGCACTAACTGAGGCACTTCAGCATGAAGGAATTCTCAGTCAGCAAACACGCGAGGAACTGAAGCGTTTACAGCAAATTTTACTACTTAGGGATGAAGATATAGCTTCCATTGAATCAGATTTAGGCACAGGTAGTAAAGCTGTTAATCAGCAAAAATTTTTTACTATCTACCCTACAATCCTACAACTAGATGAACCAGAAGAAGACATTGCCAGAAAAAGTGATGACCTACCAACAGTGATGCTGCCAATGCAGTTAATCAGCCTAGAACATGCTGGACTCACTGATGTTGGACGGCAAAGGCATCATAACGAAGACGACTTTGGCATTGACACCAAAATTAACAACCTAGAATTTCCCAATAGCCGCGACAACGTACAAGCACGTGCTTTATATATTCTTTGCGATGGCATGGGGGGACACGCTGGTGGTGAGGTAGCCAGTGCTTTGGCAGTAAATACTGTACGACAATACTTTAAAACTCACTGGATTACTAACGAATTACCTACAGAAGACCAAATTCTTGAGGCCGTAAGGCAAACCAATCAGGCAATTTACGATGTCAATCAGCAAGATGCCCGTTCTGGTATTGGCCGCATGGGTACTACCCTAGTAATGCTCTTAATTCAAAATACTCAAGCGGCTGTAGCTCATGTCGGCGATAGCCGCCTCTACCGCGTAACTCGCAAGGGAGGTCTGGAACAATTAACCGTGGATCACGAAGTAGGTCAACGGGAAATTTCCCGTGGAGTAGAACCTAGCGTCGCTTATGCCCGTCCTGATGCTTACCAACTTACCCAAGCTCTTGGCCCGCGAGATGAAAACTTTATCATTCCTGATGTTACATTTTTTGAAATATCTGAAGATAGCCTGTTTGTCCTGACTTCAGATGGTTTATCAGATAATAATTTACTAGAAACTCATTGGCAGACTCATCTACTTCCCTTACTTAGTTCAGGGGTGAATTTAGAAGATGGCATCCGAAACTTAATTGATTTGGCAAACAATTACAATGGACATGACAACATCACCGTTGTGCTTGTAAGGGCAAAAGTACGTCCAAACCTTAATTCGTCATCATAGAAATTTCTCCGCGTTTTTGCGTCCCCGCATCAACCCCTAACACCGAACTTGGTATTACTCTGCCTTCAACGTAGTACTAAGACTCACCCAACAATCTCCCATCAAAGCTTCTCGCATCGCTTGCTCATCACTAAAAGGCTGCCACAAAAGCCGTCCTTCATAAAATACTGTAACTTCATCTTGCTGAAATGGCCAGGGATATATTGCTATACACTGATGGTAATCATTCTCTTCTATCAAGCTTAGTTTTAATGTTGTTTCACCATCAATCGTCGGCACTTTAGTAACTTCCTCGTCATCACTTAATCCTTGACAGCAAATAATTGAAAGCGCATCCCAAGTTGCAACTAGCTTTCTATTACGTTCAATGACTTCTGGTGTTACGTAAGGTGCGTAGTATTCATCATTTTTCAAAATCGCAATGATTTTATTTTGAAAGGCATATTCATGTTGTAAAAAATCCTGGACAATTTGAGCTGATGTGGATGAATTTTGCCAACTGGTGTATTTTTCGTATAATCTTGTGCCATGTAGCGAGACTAGCAGTGCTGCATATCTACCTAGAGGAAGCGCAGATTTGCTAGCACCTGACCAAATACTTATATGTACTTGAGTGCTAAGTTCTTTAAAACTGTGGGGGTAGCCTGTTTGTGGATTGAGTGTTGGTGATTGTTCCCAGTTTAACCAACCGATGTCGTGTTGTTCTGCGCCCAAACAAACTTCTTTTCTTGGAAAAAGCTGACCAAATGTTTCATTGCCCCAAGCTTGTGCTAGTTGTCCTGAAAGCCAAGCATGATTTGGTTGGGTGATACAAATCACGCCTTGTTTTGAGAAGCGATGCAGCATGAATTAATAGCCGAAAATAATTGAGTTTTGGCCGGATGAACTGCTTAATATCTTAAATAATCGCAGTCTTGCCGTCTGGTTTCCTGCTATTTTCAGTCTAGCTTAGACAGAAGGAGAAACGAGCGCAGTTTTTGTAAATCCGCGCTCGCTATTATATTAGCCGCACATTTTATACTAATTCACGCCTAATATGAATTAGCCGAACTTACCTTAGCTGCACCTAAAGAATTTTATGATGATAACGAACACTGTCTTGGAAAGCTTTGAAGTTCCCTCCGGGACGCTGCGCGTAGCCGCAAAGCGTCTACAAACTTTCCGCAGATAAACACAGATGCACACGGATGATTTATCTGTGTTTATCTGTGTCTATCTGTGGTCGATTTCTAAAACATTATTTTTTAGCCATGTTTTTGAGAAACGAAATTACTTGGGTAAAACTTGCCGCAGTGCTGCTACGAGTCGATCCACATTTTCTTTACGGCTATTAAAACCCATCAGTCCAATCCGCCAGACTTTACCAGCCAGTTCGCCAAGCCCACCACCAATCTCAATGCCGTATTCTAAGAGCAACTGACGCGCGATCGCTTTACCATCAACTCCGTCGGGAATCCGAACTGTAGTCAGTGTTGGTAAGCGATATTCTTTTTCAACGTGCAAGCTTAGTCCTAAGTCTTCCAATTGCTGCCAGAGATACTCTACATTCTGTTGATGACGCTGCCAAGAGTTTTCTATGCCCTCTTCGGCAAGCAAGCGCAATGCTTCGCGCAGTGCATAGTACATATTAATTGGTGCTGTGTGGTGATAGATGCGATCGCTACCCCAATATTTGCTTAACAATGTCATGTCTAAATAGAAGTTAGCTACTTTGGTGCGACGCTTTTGTAGTTTCTCCCATGCACGGGAACTCATGGTAAAAGGAGAAGCACCAGGCGGACAACTCAAGCCTTTCTGACTACAGCTATAAGCTAGATCGACTCCCCACTCATCCAAAAATATGGGGACACCACCTAAACTTGTCACTGTATCTAATAGCAGCAAACACCCAAATTCACGGCACAGTTCACCCACTCCTTCCAAGGGTTGGCGAGCGCCTGTAGAAGTTTCAGCATGAACTAAAGCTAAAATCGCTGGACGGTGAGTTTCAACAGCAGTTCGCAACTCATCCAACGAAAAAACTTGTCCCCAGGGTTTTGTAATGGTACGTACATCTGCACCATATCGTCCAGCCATATCAATAAGACGATTGCCAAAGTAACCGATTACACCTACCAACACCACATCACCTGGTTCTGTGACATTGGCAATTGTTGCTTCCATTGCAGATGTTCCTGTACCGCTCGTAGCAATGGTTAGGGAGTTTTCCGTTTGCCAGACGTAACGCAGTAGGGATTGAATCTCATCCATAACTCCAAAAAATGCTGGATCGAGATGTCCTACGGGAGGGGTATTCATAGCCTGTAGAATTGCAGGATGAGCATTTGAAGGGCCAGGCCCCAGCAAGAGGCGAGATGGCATGGAAAGAGGTTCAATAATCAATTTTTGATTGTTATTGATTGAAATTGTTTGTGTCATATCTGTATAAACCTAGATAATACTTTACTTAACGAATCATACCTTTGAAGCGGAAAAAAGCCGCACTTCATAGTGAGAGCAGTCATTGTAGAGATTGTGATCGCTATGCGTACACGGCGGGGACAAAAAATCTTCTGGATTTTGTGCTGGCGACGGAGCCACTGCGACAACAGCACAGCTGTTGTCGCCATCCCTGTACGTGCGATCACTTATTATTTTTGCTTATCAACAATGCAACCGTAACTAAAAACTTGCTTTTAGTTTAAATATTCCTGATTGATATACTTAATACTGCCTACCATGCCTCTATTGCTACACTATCATGTTCAGTTATTTATTAGCGTCCCAATAAAGGTAGAAAATTTTACTATGTCTAAATGCTGAGGCAGTTTCAAAAGTAGGGAAACTGCCAATAGTGATTAACTATGCCAGCAATTTTTTCAACAGAATATTTTATATAGGACTTACGCAAAATTCCTCTCAAATCCTTTTGACTCCATTTTTACTGCGTCGCGCCAGTTGCTACAAGTCTTTTCACCCGTAAGGGCGCACTGGCTTCTCTGCGGTTTATTATTCTACAACTTGTGCGTAAGTCGTGTTATAGATCCTCGACTTCTAAGAGAAGTTGGGGATCTAGTTTTTCGAGTAGAATTCTAATAAATCAAACAGAACTCCAATATCCACTTTCTAGTTCTCGAATAGTCAGTACTGCCGCGATTTTTACTCCTTGCTCATCATAAATCGGTCGAGCATTGCCAACCACAAGCGCTTCAGTACCATCTGGGCGACGAATGCGCCAGCGTGCTTCAGTGACGATTTCGTCTCTAAGTACAGCACGGCTGAGGGGAAGCTCAGAGGGAGGGTAGGGGTTGCCGTCCTCTGTATAGAGGTGATATGTCTCGGTATAGTCTTCGGGGGAGACGTTCAGCGTGGCGACTCCATGAAGCTGAGATGCAGCCTCATTTACAAAGGTGATGCAACCTTTGGCATCGGTAACGATCACTCCTTCGATCAGTTGTTGCAGAATTGCGTCGCGCTCTGCCGCAATCCGTGCAATGCGCCTTCGCTCAAGAACTTGTTCGGTCACTTCGACGTATAAACTTAAAATGCCAGATACTTGACCGTTTGTATCGAACAGAGGCTGATAACTAATATTAAACCAGCCTTCATACATAACCCCTGTCCCAGTCCGATCATAACGGGCGAGCATCTCTTTACCTTCATAGGGCTTCCCACTCATATACACCCGATCAAGCAACTCAAAAAAACCTTGCCCTTCCAATTCCCGAAGGGCATTTCGCACTGTTAGCCCCTCAACATTACGCTCTCCTATTAACTTTTGAAACATTACATTTAGCATCTCGAAGCGGTGCTCTTTTCCGCGCATAATGGCGATCGCTATGGGTGCATATTCAAGAATGTTGCGGATTTCGGCGCGTACAGCTTCGTCACGAAGCACTCGAACGCGATCAGATATATCCCGACTAAATAGTATTAACCCATTTTCAGTTGGTACAGCCCGGACTTCATGCCAACCGTAAAGACTTGGAAGGAACTGCTCGAATTTAACTGAAACACCATTTTCTGCTGCGTAGCGTAGCTGCATTTCTGCTGTAGTATTTATCACTTCTGGAAAAACTTCCCAGAGTGAACGACCAAGCAATTCTGACTGTTTACGGCGCAGTAGCAGTTCCGCACTATGATTAACATGTGTATATTTCCACTCTTGATCAAGGGTGGTGATGGCGTCAGAAGTATATTCTAGTACTGTTTCCAGATCCAAATCTGTCCTCCCTCATCTCTGCTGCTGACACTACCCGCACTCAAAAGTAACTTGTGATTATTTCTTGCAAATAGCGCGATCGCCTTCTTTGACATTAAGATTATTTTCTAAATAATTCTCTAGCCTTGCACATCCTTGCCGCATTAAATCTTCTAAATCAAAATTCCACAGCATCACACCAGCATCTTCACCACCAGTCACGAGTTTTTTGCCGTCGGCACTAAAGCTGAGGCTATTAATCTTTCCAGGATGACCTAGTAGCGTTTTAATTGAAGTACCATCGTTAGTATTCCATAACTTGATGGTGCTATCGGCACTGCCAGAAGCTAGGATTTGCCCAGCTGGATGAAAACTCAGGCTTGTAACACCATTTTTATGTCCTGTGAGCGTATTGACTAACTTACCTTCTGGAATTTGCCAAATTTTGATTGTATTATCCCTGCTTGCAGAAGCGAGAAATTTACCATAGGGACTAAAAGTAAGGTGGGCGATCGCGTTTCCATGCCCACTTAAATTTTTTATCAACGTGCCATCTAAATTCCACAGTTTAATTGTATTATCCTGGCTACCAGAAGCTAGCAGTTTACCATCTGAGCTGAAATTGACACTTGTTACTTTATCATCGTGTCCCTTGAGTGTGTGTAATAATTGCCCATCAGCTATCCGCCAAAGCTTTACTGTTTTATCCGCACTACCAGAAGCTAGCAATTTACCATCTGGACTAAAACTAATGCTGGTAATTTTATTTTGATGTCCTATTAATTTTCTGATTAAGTTGGTATTTTTTATATCCCAAATTCTAATTGTTTTGTCTGAGCTAGCCGTTGCTAATATTTTCGCATCAGGATTAAAACTAACACTGGTAATTTTATTTTGATGTCCTTGGAATTCTTTGAGTATATGTAAATCTATAATATGATCAAATTGCCAAATTTTTATTTTTCCATCCCAACCCGTGGAGGCGATATTTCTACTATTAGGGCTGAAACTAACACTAGAAACTGACTTAGTTTGATTTGATGTTGATATATTACTGGAAAATTTCCATACTTTAATAGTTTTATCAGCACTAGCAGAAGCAAGAATTTGATTATTGGGACTAAATATTATATCTGTTGCTTGAATATCATGACCTTTAATATTTGCTAATAAGCTACCATCTAAATTCCATATTATTATACTGCCATCATCTGCGACTGAAGCTAAAAATTGACTATTAGAGCTAAAACTAATACTGTTGACTTGCTCTCTATGACCTTCAAACGTTTTTAGTAAATTACCGTCAAAGTTCCATATTTTAATAGTTTTATCAGCACTAGCAGAAGCAATATTTTGACCATTGGAACTAAATTTGACACGAGTTACTCTGTCTTTGTGTCCTTGCAGGGTTAATTGTAGAGAGGCGATGAATCGCGTTTCTATACCTGCCAGATGCCAAAGTTTTACTAAATTATCTTCACCACCAGAAATGAGAATTTTACCATCAGGACTGAAATTTAATGTATTCACCCAACCTTTATGAGCGTTCCATGCCTTGATTAAACTGCCATCTCTGCGCCAGAGCTTCACGGTGCGATCGCGACTGGCAGAAGCAATAATTTTGCCATCTGGACTGAAACTTACATCAGTCACTATTCCAGTATGTCCTCTAAAAATATTAATTTCTTCACCATCTATAGAAAATATTTTAATAGTTTTATCTACATTAGCAGCGGCGATAAATTTTCCATCAGGACTAAAAGCAATAGCCGTAATTCGGTCTTGCTGTCTTGGAAAAGTAGTAGTCAGTTTACCATCTTGTCCCCAAATTTTTATAGTATTGTCATCGCTAGCTGAGGCAAGAAATTTACCATCTAGACTAAAACTGATAGCATTAACTTTTTGAGTGTGACTTTGCAAACGGTTAAGCTCTTGAGTTTGAAAAACAGCTTGCTGGAGAGTAGCTATAGTTTCTAGACGAGTATCTTTGGTAGGTGCAATAACTTGTTGAAATTGCCTGCCAGCTTTGATACTAGCAACAAGCGCTTCTAACTGTTGATGAGAAAAAAGTAATGCTTCCGATGATGCATTTAAAGCAGATATTTCTCTAATTTGTGCAGCTTGTTGTTTAAGGTAAGCCAAGCCTCCGAAGCCTGTTGCTGCAATTCCCAAAACACTAATAACTGCTACTGCTGTTTGCGCTTGTCTAAGTCGCTTTTTTTGTTCTAGCTGTTTTCTTTGCTTTGCCTCTAAACAAGCGGCGATAAAGGTTTGGACATCCCCAGATAATTCGTCAGTATACTTGATGTAAATTTCTTCTGCTTCTGCTAAACGCACACCTTGCAATAAAAAATCAGATTGCTTACCGTTTTGCTTCCATAGTTGCGCGGCTTGTTCAATGTGGCGTTGTAATCTTAATCTACTACGATTTTCTTCTAGCCACCAACGCAAAGTTGACCAATGGCGGATCAGGGTTTCGTGAGCTACTTCAATTGTCACCCCTGAAGAGGAGGGGGGGACAAGGGGAGGTGGAGACACGGGGACATTTTCACTCTCTACCTCTGCTCCCCATTCTGCCTCATTTTCTAAATTCACGACTACAAGCTTGGCGGCGATTAATGCTGCGAGGGTTCTTTCCACCAATTCAGGTGGATATTTTTTCACAACTAAATCTGATTTGCGCACTCGCCGCCTGGTATCTTCTTTACCTTCTCCCAACTGCGTCAGCGATAGAAATATCCAGCGAGTACACTCTTTGGCTAAGTCATCCAAATTCTCGTAAACTGCTTGTGCTTTACGTTCTAATGCTCCTGCCATGCCACCAAGATACTGCTGATATGCTGCTAGAGTTAATTCGCCCTCTTGGCGGTGTTCCCATATCTGCTCTAGTACAAATTCCAACAGTGGTAAATCTCCAGCAGAGTGGTTCAACTCGTGTAACAGAACTTCCACTAGCCCTGACTCAACTTTTAAACCGACTTGCTCTGCGGGAGTAGCGATCGCTCGCCGATAATCTTCTTTACTCAACTTTGGTGGCACTAAGACACTCGACTGTTGCAATAGCTTTGCTAGTGGGGGTGATTCTAAACAGGAAGCAATAAAATCAGCCCGTAATGTAATCACCAATTTAAACTTGTCGCTGGCATACTCTAGCGCCCCCAACATCAGTTCTAAAAATTTTTGCCTGTCTTCACAACAGGCAAGAGTAAAAAGTTCTTCAAACTGATCTATCACCAAAACCACCATCGGCTCCAATCGTCTACGTATCCAGTAGACAAAGCCTTCTACTCCCTGGTAGAGCATTTCCTCAAGGATGAGATGAGAAGAGGACGCGGGGAGGTGGGGACGCGGGGAGGTGGGGAAAGAAGAGGACGCGGGGAGGTGTGAATCACGTTCTCTCCCTTTTTCTCCTTTGGTTATCTTCTTGCTCTCATTTGTCTGTGCGTCTTTGGAAGAGTCACCGCACCTATCTATATCTGTGTCTTTTGCAAGTTGTCGCGCTAGAGCTTCCAAGGGATGGGAACCGGGGCGCAGATATTTAATCCACCAGCGATCGCTACCGGGGAGATGTTTGCCAAGTCGCAACTGAGCAACTAAACCTGCTTGCACAACAGAGGATTTCCCGCTACCAGAAGCTCCCACTACGGCAAGGAAAGATGCATGAGCCAGATGATTGATTAATTGCTGGGTTAAATTTTCTCTACCATAGAAATACTGTGCATCTTCTTCGCCAAAAGCTCGTAATCCTTGGTAAGGACAAATGTTTAAATCTAAGGTTGCGCTTTTGCTGCGTGTTCCCGTAGTTGCAGGGATAATTTCAATCATACCTTTTGTGCCTGATAGCCAAATGTGTAAGGGTAGAGACACAAAATTTCGCGTCTGGGCAGCCAAAGATACTTGTAGTTGAGTAATCCAACCTGCCACAGATAAGCCAGCAGTTTGAGAGGCAGTTTTGAGGGTATTAACAAGTGCTTGAGCAAATTGTTCTGACTCGTAATCAGGGGAGACGGCAGCAATAATACACTGTCCTTTTTCAGATTCTATTTGCAAATCTTCTACCCAATCTTGTAACAACGTATCATGGTGTGTCTCTACACCAGGACAATCTAAGATGATAATTTGTTGGGCAACCTGGGAACGACGTAACTGTTGTCGCAACCAAGAGCGGCTGATCCAAATATCTTCTGACAATACTAGAGCAGCTTCTGCGGCTGGAGTTTCCTCTAATCGCCCATGCAAATATAATAATACTGTTGCTGGCGTTTCACTTTTGTAGTGTTGATGTGGATTTTGAGAAACT
Source organism: Chlorogloeopsis sp. ULAP02 (assembly GCF_038404745.2). NCBI lineage: Bacteria > Bacillati > Cyanobacteriota > Cyanophyceae > Nostocales > Chlorogloeopsidaceae > Chlorogloeopsis > Chlorogloeopsis sp. ULAP02. The sequence continues at coordinate 142,638 of NZ_JAYKTT020000002.1, forward strand.
AAACAATTTTGAATTGCTGCACGAACATTTTTGCCAGTAGTTTTGCTTGGAATTAAATACTCTAACTCAAATCCACCTGCACCACGTAATTCTTTACTAAAAGCAAGTGTAAACTGACTGCTACTAATTCCCTCCACTATTAGTGCTTGCCGTTGAGGAGTTGATTCTACAACTGCTGGTAGAGAACCTAAAATCAGTTCCCCCACTCCTTCTACAATCCGTTTAGGAGTTTGTAAAGGATATTCACTCAAAAGTTGTGTATCTCCTTTACCTCGTTTTTGTTGATTAATTAGTCGCAGTTGCTGATTGGTTTTATCTATGTATTGCAGAGTTTGGTGATAAACATATTTATATAGTCCGTCGGCAGAAATCACTCCATGCGCATCTGCTGCTTCACTCTGCAATCCCCGGATTAAAAAATAAGTGAAGACGCCATGCTCTAATTCGGGAAACTCCCAGGATTGCTGATCTGCATCGCACGAAAGTAAGGCATAAAATCCTTGACTTTGGGCGGCACGCTGCTGCAATACTTCCACAAGCTGACGCGAGGGATTTAGTAGTGGCTCTACTATGGTTGCTCCCCTAAGTGTCATTCCACCACTATGGCAAGCATCCAACCACACTAATTGCTGATGTGCAGAACATTGGTTCAAAAGTTGCAAAATATCTTGTAAAGGTAAACCTGTGTTTTCTAAATTATCTTTTTGAGTATCCATCAGACACAAGAATGCTTGTTGAGTTGTAGGAGCGAGCATTCCATGTCCCGAAAAATAGAAGAGAATTGTATCTTGTGACTGGGCTAGTGTGGTGATTTGCTCTAATTTGTGATGAACTGATTCTAATAAGGGTTTTTCTAAAGCAAAATCGTGATAAGTGATCACCTCTTTCTCAAAAAATTGCTTTGTTGCACTTGCTAAAGCTTCTGCTAATCCCTGACAATCCATTGCTGAATAGCGCAGACACGGGAGCTGCTTATCTTGATATTGGTTTACACCCACCAGCAATATCCACAGTTTGGGTAATACTGTTGGTTGAGTTTGATTTGAGCGACTTGTACCGACGCTAACTGGAGACATATCAAGATAAGTAGAGGGCAGATGGCAGTAGACGGGGAGCGGCTACTTGCACCAAGTTGCTCCGCGCAAGAGTGCAGGTAGGTAAAAAACTGATTCTGTCTGCTGTCTAGAAGAACTTAGAAGCAACAAAAGCGATCACACTCCATCAAACAGTCGTTGATTATTTTTATTGTTCCTTAAATTTATAGATTTGCAATTGTTGTTTTATGCACTCCTTCCTAAAATAATTTTCAGGAATAAGTAGCCCTTGCTGAACTCCGTTTACCAGAATACATAAAAATACCTCTTCACCTGCTCCCTGTTAAGAGTTCCCCGTTCCCTAATTAAGGCTGTTCTAAAGCAGCTCTCAATTTTTGAGACGTATTATAAGAATTGCTTGCTTCTTTGGTATTTCCTAATTCTTTTAATATATCTCCTCGAATATCCCAAACATCTGGATCTTGAGGTTGCAAGTTTTTAGCCTCGTCAATAGCAGCTAGTGCTTCATTGTTGCGTCCTAATTCTAGTAGCACTAAGGATTTATTCACCCAAGCAGGATAAAAATCTTTTTTCTGGGCGATCGCTTGTTCAAAAGCCTTTAAAGCTTCCTCATGATTTTTTAAGGTTTGTGTCAGTAAAAGTCCTTGATTATACCAAACCGTATGATCTTGCGGGCGTACTTCACTAGCTTGCCTAAAAGCAAAAAGTGCTTTACTCGGTTGTCCTAAAGCACTCAACGCATTACCTTTACCAACTAAAGCTTCATAGAAATCACGATCTATTTTGAGAGCTTCTTCATAAGAATCAAGAGCTTCTTGCGGACGATTTAATTTCAGTAGTATCGTTCCTCTATCCGTCCAAATAATCGGATTATTTCGTCTAATTTTAAGCAGATCATCATAGGATGACAACGCTTCATCAAAATATATTCTTGCAGCTTGTCGTCCTTGTAATTGTTCGACAGTATAACCTATTTCCTGCCAAAATCTTGGATCATCGGGTTTAATTTGCCTCACTTGCTCTAGATATTCTAAAGCTTCTTTCTTTTGACCCAATGCTAACAAAGATAAACCTTTTCCACTTAAAGCTTCAGGATTATTATGGTCATTAGTGAGTACTTTGTCATAAATATTTGAGGCTTCTTGGTATTTTTGCTGTCTATATAACAACTTACCTTTATTAATTAAAATTTTATTCAATATTTTTTTATCTTGTGGTTGCAGAGAAATCGCTTTATTATAAGAATCTAGCGCTGCCGAATCTCGCCCTAAGACAAACAGAGCATCTCCTCTTCCTTTCCACGCTTCAGCAGAATTTGGTTGAATTTCTTTTAAGTGATTAAATTTTTCCAGCGCTGCACCAGCTTGGTGTTGATCGAGTAAACTATTAGCTTGATATGTTAAATATAGTGGTCGCAAAAAAGGATTAAATAATTCTACACAGGTTACTATAATTGCTATTGCTGCTAAGAAGATAGAAATATGCCAAAGTTTGATATTTTGTAAACTTGTTGATTTTTTTCTTTGAGTTTCTGAGGTTTGAAAAGTTGGTGGCTGAGTCAATGGTGGGCTAATTTGGGTTTTACCCAAATCGTTAACAACCTCTTCTACAGACTGGTAGCGTCGCTCAGGATTGTTATAAACCATTTTTGTTAAAATTCCAGCTAAAGAGTTATTAATAACAAACTCATGAGTCCATACAATTTTGTCTTCATCATCCCGTCTCAATTCTCTGGGATGCATTTTAGTAAGTAGCTGGATTGCTGTTAAACCTAATGAATAGATGTCACTGTTAAAACGTGGTTTTCCTGCCATTTGTTCTGGAGGAGCGTATCCAGGAGTTCCAATCATTGTTTGCGTATGCGGTGATTGGAAAGATGGGTAACTAATATCAACTTGTTTTACAGAACCAAAATCAATTAAGACAAATTGTTTATTTTCACTCCTGACAATTAAATTGGATGGTTTGACATCTCGATGAATAATATTTCTTCTATGCAGTGATGCAAGAACATCAAGAATTTGTCGCAAAAAATTAAGAACCTCTTGCTCTGTCCATTGTTCGTCAAGGAGTTCAGTCAAAGGTAAACCTTCTATATATTCTTCAACTAGATAAAAATTACCTTCTTCCTCAAAATAATTAAAAAACTTAGGAATAAGTTTATTGGCTTGTAAATTATTTAATATATTAACTTCTCTATGAAATAATTTTTTGGCTGTTTCAATATCGGCACTGAGAGGATCTAGCTTTTTTATGGCGCATAAAAAGTTAGATAGTACATCTTTGGCAAGATAAGTTATCCCAAACCCACCTCTTCCTAATTCTCTGAGAATTTGGTAGCGACTACATAATAATTGTTTTTGCACTTCTGTCATTTTATTATACATTCCTTACATTTTATTTAAAGTAATGTGTTTATTTGTTGACAAAAATCGCTCATTACTCACCTGCCTATCTACATTTAAGTATTACATTTTATTTCAACTTAAATTGACAGTTACTACAAACTATATTAATGTTACTTTTATTAAAAATATTGAGATTAATAAAAATTAATTCCTTTTAATGTACAGGCAATCTTTGAAACTAAGTTTAACCATTTCTTTGTTGACTTTGAAGGTATTAATATCCTTCTATGCTGGCAAAACTTTGGCTGTTAACTTAGCGACTGAGCCTCTCAAAGTTAAAGGCTTATTTGCTAAAGTTGATAATACAAATAGCCAGATGCAGATCAAAGTCAAAAAAGATAAGAACAGCTTAATTGCTGTACAAAATAGAAATAGTCAGGATCTAGTAGTAGGAAACAGGAACGAAAATAATTTTTTAGGTCATAATTACCAGATTTTAACTCCTACTCAAAATAGTACAGCACCGACTTGGGTTGTGGCGCAACTTCCCAATCCTATTACTCCCACACCACCTCCACCAGTACAACCCATTCCGACACCACAACCATCACCAACACCTCCTTTAGAACAAACTCCTCCTCCACCCATAGAATCTACACCGCGCCCTGAAATTCCTGGAAGTGTCACCATTAAAAAATTTGAGTTTGAAGGGAATACAGCATTTAGCGACAAAAAGTTAAGTGAAGCAACAGCTAATTTCTTGAACCGCCCACTCTCCTTTACCGAACTCCTACAAGTTGAAAATATTATTACCAATCTTTACACTGATGCGGGCTATATCAATTCTGGTGCTGTAATTCCAGCGAATCAAACTCTATCAAAAGAAGGGGCGATTGTCAAAATTCAAATTGTCGAAGGTGGAATAGAAGATATTAAAGTAACAGGTACGAGGCGGTTGAACCCTAGCTATATACGCAGTCGTATCGCCCTTGCCACTTCTAAACCTTTAAATCGCGATCGTCTTTTAGAGGCACTACAACTATTACAACTTAACCCTCTAATTAAAAATCTTTCTGCTGAGTTATCTGCGGGATCGCGTCCAGAACTAAGTTTACTGGAAGTCGCAGTTCAAGAAACAGACTCTTTTAGAACAGAATTTTTTGTAGATAACGGACGTGTTCCCAGTGTTGGCAGTTTTCGCAGGGGTATCGTTCTTAACGAAGGTAATTTATCTGGTTTGGGCGATCGCTTTAACTTCCAATACACCAATACCGACGGGAGCAACACCTATGATCTGAGCTATACACTACCATTTAATCCTCGCAATGGAACTATTACAATAGCTGGAGGCATAACAGATACAGATGTCATAGAACCACCCTTTGATCGCATTGATATTACTGGTGACTCTTTTTACCTAGATTTAGGTGTGCGTCAACCGATTTTTCAAACTCCCACCCAAGAACTAGCACTGGGTTTAACCTTTTCTCGCCAACAAAGTCAAACCAAACTACTAGGGGAAGATTTTCCATTATCTGCGGGCGCAGAAGATAACGGAGAAACGCGCATCTCTGCACTGCGATTTATCCAGGAATATACACAGCGCAATCCGCAACAAGTTTTTGCTGTGCGATCGCAACTTAGTTTAGGAGTTGGTTGGTTTAATGCCACTGTCAACGAAGATCCCCCCGATAGTCGCTATTTCTCTTGGCGCGGGCAAGGACAGTATGTGCGATTGCTAGCACCAGATACCTTGCTAGTATTGCGCTCAGATTTGCAGCTAGCAACTAGACCCCTCGTACCATTAGAACAATTTGCACTAGGAGGGCTGCAAAGTGTTCGTGGTTATCGACAAGATAGGCTTTTGACCGATAGTGGCTTTTTTACCTCAGCAGAAGTGAGATTTCCTGTGTTGCGGGTAAATGAAGTGCAAGGGCTACTACAAGTAGTACCCTTTGTGGATTTTGGTGTGGGCTGGAACAGTTCCGATAGTCCTAGCCCCGATCTAGATCCCAATACATTAATCGGTGCAGGCGTGGGATTACTGTGGCAAATGGGTAACAATTTTAACGCCCGTCTTGACTACGGCATTCCTCTTGTCAGTGCAGACGACAGCGATCGAACCTTACAAGAACAAGGATTGTATTTTTCCATTAATTACAGTCCTTTTTAGGAAATTTTCAAACAGTCCCCATGAAACAAGTTTTACTGCTAGGCATGAAAAACCTCACCACGTGCGATCGGATATCCCTTGCTCTGGTAAGACTACCGTTTATACACAAGTTCTATAAAGTTGCACCGCAGGTATTTGATCCCCCCAACCCCCCTTAGTAAGGGGGGTAAGGAACTTCTTAAAGTCTCCCTTAACAAGCAGGGCAATGAACTTCTTAAAGTCTCCCTTTTAAAGAAGGCAACGAATTCCTCTTAAAGTCCCCCTTTTTAAGGGGGATTTAGGGGGATCTGCAATGCTTGAGCGCAGAAGTGCGATCGCGATTGAATTTGCAAGAGCAAAAACATTTTGAATTTTAAATATATTGATTATGAAACCATCTTGGTCGCTATTTCTTACCACTCTATCCCTAGCAATCCTAGTAAATATTGCACCTATCTTTTCTGCAAAAGCACAACTTACTCCAGATCAGAGTCTAGGTAATGAAAGTTCAACGGTAAGTCCCCTGAATACTAATATTGACATCATTAATGGTGGTGCTACTCGCGGCTCAAATTTGTTTCACAGTTTTCAAGAATTTAATGTTGGTGAAAACAGAGCAGCCTATTTTTCCAATCCTAATGGTATTACCAATATTCTGACGCGAGTTACTGGTGGCAATCCCTCAAATATTCAGGGAATACTGGGTGTTCTGGATACTAATTTTGCTTTAGGTACAGCAAATCTGTTTTTGATAAATCCCAACGGAATAAACTTTGGGCCGAATGCTCAATTAGTTTTGGGTGGTTCGTTTTTTGGCAGTACAGCCAGTAGTATAGTATTTGACAATGGAGTTGAATTTAGTGCTGCCAACCCGCCAGCATCTGTGTTGACTGTGAATATTCCTGTGGGTTTGCGGTTTCGGGATAATCCTGAGAACATCACTACTAATCGTTCTGTAGTGGGCGACAGTATTGTTCGTAGTTTTCTTTCAGTGGAACCAGGAAAAACGTTGGCACTGGTGGGCGGTAACGTCCGTTTAGATGGAGGAATTCTTTTTGCGCCTGGAGGACGAATTGAGGTAGGCGGATTATCAACAGCAGGAACAGTTGGAATAAATAATGATGGTAGCCTGAGTTTTCCTGATGGTGTAGCACGAGGCGATGTATCGTTTACAAATGAGGCGATCGCTTCTGTAGTTGCTGGCGGTAGAGGCGATATTGCAATTAATGCCCGGAATTTAGATCTGCTGGGGGGAAGTGACCTTTTCGCTGGAATACAAGTGGGATTAGGCACACCCGATGCCCAAGCAGGTGATATTAGAATCGATGCAACAGATAAGGTGAGAATAGAGGGAATAAGCAACTCTCTTAGCGCCATTATTAACACAAGTGGCAATTTCTCACCCTCAAACATCTCAGAACCAGGAAATGCAGGAAATATAGTTATCAATGTGGGAAGTCTAGAAGCCAGTGGTAATTTTCTGATCGGTTCTGCAACTAACGGGGAAGGAGATGCAGGAAGGGTAAGCATTACAGCTAAAGATAAAGTCTTCTTGCAGGGATTACAGGGAGCTACTACTGGAGTAACCAGTTTTGTTGGAACATCAGGCAAAGGGAATGGTGCTGAAATAGTAATCGACACGCGATCATTGTTCTTATCTAATACTCAATTATTTACTTCCACGGGTGGACAAGGAAATGCTGGGAATATTAAAGTTAAGGCCATTGATTCTATCTCTGTTAACAACTCAACTTTGTCAGCTGCCTCTACTGGGCAAGGAAATGCAGGTAATATTACGATTGGCACAACTTCTTCTCCCAAAGTTGTTAGCATCCAAAGTTCTACTTTAAGTACCACCAATGAGAGTGTAAGCGCTTCTGCAAATGAGCCAATTAATGCTGGGGATATATCGATTGATGCTCTTGATACTATCTCTATAGATAAGTCAGTCATACAAGCTTTTACCAAAGGTTTTGGAAACGCTGGTAACGTTACCTTGCAAGCTGAAAATGGAAATATCTCCCTTACCAATGGTAGTTTCGTCTTCAGTACAGTCGAGGCAAATGCAGGAAACTCTGTAATTACTCAAGGCAATGCCGGCAAAATTAATGTTGTTGCCAGAAATCTTACTCTGAGTGATGGTTCTCAAGTGCAAACTTTAGTGCGTTCTGGTAAGGGTAATGCTGGTGATATCACCATAAAAGCTAGTGGTGATGTCTTGTTTTCTGGGTATAGTACCATCGACCTTGCAGGTAATTCGGGTTTTTTCCGTAGTGGAATATTCAGTTCAATCAATACAGGAGCAGAAGGTAAGGGTGGCAACATCAATATTTTTGCTGGATCATTATCAATGAATGATTCTAGCCTCATTTCTACTGCGACTTTTGGTCTAGGAGATGCAGGCAATATATTAGTAAATGTTGACGGCGCTATTAAACTTGCTAACTCCAGCTACATTGTGAGCAATGTGGGGCAGCAAGGGGAAGGGCTTGGCGGTGATATCAACATTAAAGGGCGATCGCTTACCCTTACAGAAGGTGCTCAAATACAGGCCGCGGTTTTCCGTGAAGAAGATGGTTTACCAGGTGGAAAAGGAAAAGCGGGAGACATCGATATCAATACTACGGATTTTATCGACATTTCTGGCGTTGATACAACTGGATTCTCAAGTGGATTGTTTGCCAGCGCGGAAAGAGGAACAATCGCAACCCAACCTCAAGCTGCGGGAGATATTACCGTTACCACCGGTGATTTTCGCATAGCGGACGGTGCGGTAGTAAATGCATTAACGTCTAATACTGGTGATGGAGGTAACATCACTATTAAAGCTAAAACCTTTACAGCTACTGGTGGTGGACAATTACTCACAACTACTTTCAGCAGTGGACGTGCCGGAGATATCACCCTGAAAATTTCTGACAACATTATCATCTCTGGTAGTGACCCTAACTTTAATCAGCGACCTAGAAATAGACGAGATAATCAAGGGGCTGAAAGTGGGATATTTGCTAACACAGCCCCTGGTTCTACAGGAAAAGGGGGAGACATTTTCATCGATCCCGAACAAGTCACAATTAAAGATGGTGGAACGATCACAGCAACAAGCGCTGGTACGGGAGAGGCTGGTAATATAACACTTGTGGCTGATAATCTTACGCTTGATCGCGGAACAATCACAGCTGAAAGCGGTAGCACCACAGGTGGCAACATTAATTTAGATATCAAAGATTTATTGTTACTGCGTCGTAACAGTCTAATATCTGCGACTGCTGGTAGACAGCAAAATGCTGGCGATGGCGGTAATGTCAACATTGACACAGGCTTCCTCGTTGCTTTCCCAAAGGAAAATAGCGATATCACAGCAAACGCGTTCACTGGTAGCGGAGGTAGCGTCGATATCCAAGCAGAGTCTATCTTTGGCATTGAACCACGCGATCGCCTGACTCCATTGAGTGATATTACTGCCAGTTCCGAACTTGGTGTCGGTGGCACTGTCAGCCTCAACACCCCAGAAGTTGACCCCAGTAAGGGTTTAGTAGAATTACCAGAGACTGTCGTAGATCCCCAAGATCAGATCGCTCAAAACCCCTGTCAAAAAATTGGTGGTAGTGAATTTATCATCACTGGACGTGGTGGTTTACCACCTAGCCCTAACGAAAGCTTGAGCAGCGACAATGTTCGGGTTGATTTAGTACAACCTGCTATCACTAGCAACAGTTATCAAAGTGCAACCATCAACCAACCGACAATTTCTTCTACTACCAATACAAAACAAGTTGTCCCCGCGCAAGGATGGGTGTTCAACAACAAAGGCGATGTAGTCCTCACAGCCTACGATTCTACTGCTACTGAGATGCCGCAACGCGCTTCTTCCAAAACAACTGCGGCTTGCCCTGCACCTTTCTAAGATTTGTCGGTATCTCGTAGGAGTAAAAATGAGGGGTTTATTATGTTACTTAATTATGCGGTTTTATTCGGGAATTACGTAAGCAATACAAAGAAAGATATTAACAGACGATCGCCTGCACATCACCAATCAATCTCGATAAAGGACGGTGTAGAACCTGCAAAAGAGCGATCGCTGATTTTTATTATTTTGCCTTTTGTTATGGTGGGTAGCCTTGCACCAATATGTTCTACCACAGCCCAAATTGTTGAAGATAACAGTCTCGATGCTACAGGCAGAACGAGCATTACTCGTGATGTTTTAATTAGGGGTATAACAAGCGATCGCATCGATGGTGGTACTACTCGCGACTCAAACCTTTTTCACAGTTTTGCGGAATTCAATGTTGGTGCAAATAGAGGAGTTTATTTTTCTAATCCGGCTGGAATTGAAAATATTCTCACTCGCGTTACAGGTGGCAATCGCTCGAATATCCAAGGAAGGCTGGGTGTATTAGGTAATGCTAATCTTTTCTTCATTAATCCAAACGGAATTATATTTGGCTCTAATGCCCGTTTAGATGTTGGTGGATCATTTATTGGCAGTACAGCCGATAGCATCCAATTTGCCGATGGTTCCTTGTTTAGCACCAAAATTGCTGAGAGTACACCACTGTTGACTGTTAGTATACCCGTGGGTTTGCAAATGAGAGCAAAACCAGAAAGTATTGCCGTGCAAGGGGCTGGTGGTTTCCTCAGTAGTTTGCGGGGGCTTGGTTTGATCGTACCTCCTGGTAAAACTTTGGCGCTTGTGGGTGGTGACATAAACTTGGACGGTGCTTTTCTTAATGCTCCAGGAGGGCGAATTGAACTGGGTAGTGTGGCTGGAAATAGCCTAGTTAATTTAAGTCCAACAAACCAAGGCTGGACAGTAAATTATCGGGGTGTGAAAAATTTTGGGAATATCCAAATTTCGAGGAGCTTTGTAGATATTAGTATTGAAGATAACAGTGGTATCCCAGTCCTGGCGGAGAAAGGTAACATTGCTATCCGCACTTCTCAGTTAGATATAGGCAGAGCCTCTGTTGTCAGAGCCAATACCTTTACCTCTGCTCCTGGCGGAGATATCAGTATTGATGTCCAAAAGTTAACTGTACGGGAAGGCGCGATCGTATCAAGTCGAGCATTTGATAGTGGTGCGGCAGGAAATTTGACAGTAAACGCTTTAGAGGAAGTACAAGTGATTGGCACTTCAGCTAGTGGTTTATTTGCTAGTAGTTTGACTACTTCATCTGAGGAAGGAGCTACAGGCGCAGCAGGAAATCTGACTATTAATACAAGTAAGTTGCTAGTTCAGGATGGGGCAGTAATAACAACTGATACTTTTGGTGCAGGCAAAGGAGGAAACTTAACAGTAAATGCTACAGACAAAATACAAGTTATAGGTACCTCACCCAGAGGTCAATCTCCCACTAAGCTGTCTACTTCAGCACTTCCACGCTCAACAGGAACGGCTGGTAACTTGACAATTCATACAGCCTCCTTAATAGTACGCGATGGAGCACAGATTGGTGCTGGCACTTTTGGTGCAGGTAATGGGGGGAATTTAACAGTAAATGCCTCTAAAAAAGTGCTATTGACTGGTATCTCTGTCATAGGTCAGTTTCCCAGTGGCTTGTTTACTTCCGCACAACCAGGTTCAACAGGAACGGCGGGAGACATAACAGTTAACACTCCTACTTTAAAAATTCAAGACGGAGCAGGAATATCTGTTAGAAGTCGAGGAAAAGGCTTTGCAGGAAATCTCAACATCAATGCAGATTCTATCCGCTTGGAGAATAAAGGAACCATAACAGCGGAAGCCAGTTCAGGAAGTGGTGGTGATATCTATTTAAATGTGCAAGATTACCTACTGATGGGAGATGAAAGTATTATCTCTGCTACCGCACTCGATGGTAATGGTGGCAATATTTTTATCAACGACAACCCGAATTACCGAGGCTTTTTGATTGCTACACCCAACGAAAACAGTGATATCACCGCCAACGCTGGCAGTGGTCAGGGAGGTAAGGTGATGATCAACTCTGCTGGCATTTTTGGGTTTGTGCCTCGTAGTCGCCAAGACTTAGAAAGGTTGCGTCCCAACGATTTAGATCCAAGACAGATACCAACTAACGACATCACTGCTGTTTCACAACAAAATCCTTCTTTGAGCGGTAGTGTTACCCTCAATACTCCAGAAGTTGATCCTAGTCGCGGTTTAGTGGAATTACCAGAAAATGTTGTAGATCCAACAGAGCAAATTGCTCAAAACCCTTGTCAAAAAGGTGGTGGTAGTGAATTTATCATCACTGGACGTGGTGGTTTGCCACCAAATCCTAATGAAACGCTCAGTAACGACAATGTGCGTGTTGATTGGGTAGAACCTGTCGGCAGTACAGTTAATTCTCAAAATATAAAAATTAACCAATTACAAATCTCTGCTACTGCCAAAAAGATTGTTCCTGCGCAAGGATGGGTATTCAATCAAAAAGGCGATGTCGTTCTCACAGCTTACGATCCCACTGCTACCAATCTTTCTCGACGCACTTCTTCTGAAGCTACTGTGGCTTGCCCTGCACCTTTTTAAGATTTGTCGATATCTCATAGGAGTAAAAATGAGGTGTTTAATATGTTACTTAATCATGCGGTTTTATTCCGGAATTACTTAGACAATAACCAAAAAGATATTAATAGACGATCACCTGCATATCGTCAACCAATTTCAGTTAAATACCGTTGGCAAATAGGATATGCTTGGCGATCGCTCTTTTTCTTCACCTTACCTCTAGCGATCATCAGCAGTCTTGCACCAATATGCTCTGCCACAGCCCAAATTGTCGAAGATAACAGTCTTGATGCCACAGGCAGAACTAGCATCACTCGTGATATTGAGATTAGAGGTATCGTAAGCGATCGCATCGATGGTGGTACTACTCGCGACTCAAATCTGTTTCACAGTTTTGCGGAATTTAATGTTGGTGAAAATAGGGGAGTTTATTTTTCCAATCCGGCTGGGATTGAAAATATTCTCACTCGCGTTACAGGTGGCAATCCCTCAAATATCCAAGGAAGACTGGGTGTTATAGATATTAACAATAACTTGGGTACAGCAAATCTGTTCTTGATTAATCCCAACGGAATTGTTTTTGGGCCGAATGCTCGTTTAGATTTAGGTGGTTCATTTTTTGGCAGTACAGCTAACAGCGTAGTATTTGACAATGGATTTGAATTTAGTGCTGCCAACCCACAAGCACCACTATTGAATTTAAATATTCCTGTAGGCTTGCGATTTCGGGATAATCCGGGAAGCATTACCATTGGGAATAGTCAGGGAAGCATTGCCAATCCAACACCTGAATCACCCACTCTTCTTGAGATTCAGCCACAAAAGACCTTGGCGTTGGTAGGCGGTGGGATTAACTTAAATGGCCAGAGACTAAGAGCACCTGGAGGACGAATTGAGTTAGGAGGATTACAAACTGCGGGAACAGTGGGAATAAATGATGATGGCAGTTTAAGTTTTCCCAGTGGAGTGGAACGAGCAGACATATCTATGAATGCAGCTGAAGTAGATGTTACCAGTGGAGGGGGAGGAAGTATTGCGATTAATGCCCGGAATATCAACATCCTCGGTGGTAGTGATATTTGCGCTGGAATTGGTGCAGATCCTGCTTGTGGTGGACTAACATCAGATTTTGGTTCTGTTGGTAGCCAAGCAGGAGACATCACACTGAATGCTTTGGAGACGATCACAATAGCCGATCCATTTAGCGATATTAATAATCAGGTGAATTCTGGTGCCGTTGGTAATGGTGGGAATATCAATCTCCAGGCCAGGTCATTGTCTATAAATAATGGTGGAAGAATTAGTGCCAACACTTTTGGACAGGGAAATGCAGGTAGTGTAAATATCTCTATCAATGAGACTTTTTCTTTGGATGGTGGAGAGAGTGGAAGTTTTATATTTAACAACGTGTTGTCTGATGCTGTTGGTAACAGTGGGGGAATAAATATCAGCACAGGTTCACTTTTTGTAACTAATGGTGGTCAAATCACATCTGATGTAGAAGGAGAAGGAAATTCAGGAAAAATCACCATTGTAGCTCGTGATACTGTTTCTTTTGATGGACGCGGAGAAGGCGGATTTCCTAGCGGTATCTTCACTAATGTGGGAGAAGAAGGTCAAGGTAATAGCGGTGGAATTGATATCACCACTGGCTCCCTTTCGATCACTAAGCGTGCTCAACTAGCTAGTACTACTCAGGGGATAGGAGATCCTGGAGATATAATCATAAACGCTCCAAACCAAGTATTTTTATCAAACTCCATTATCATCAGTGAGGTAACTGAAAAAACAGGTGTCGGTAATGGGGGGGATATAAAAATAACGACTGGTTCTCTGATACTTAAGGATGCTTCAGCATTACTTGCAGATTCAGAGAATATAGGGAACGCAGGAAATATTATTATTGATGCTCGTGATTCTGTAATTATTGAAGGTCAAGGCCCTAGTGCTGGTGACATTGATAACATTGTTCCCAGTCAAATCAGCACTACTGTTGAGAGCATAGAATCTACAACTACGGGTGAGGGAGGTAATATTAGTATCTCCACAGGATTGCTCTCTATTAAAGATGACGGATTTATAACTTCCTTTACCGAGGGAAAGGGAAATGCAGGTGATATAAACATTAATGCCCTTGATATTCAACTCACCGACAGCGACATTAACAGCGGTGTGAAAGCCGGGGGTGAAGGAAAAGGTGGTGACATTAATATTGAGACTCGTTCACTCTCCCTGAGTAATGGCTCTAAGATTGACTCTTCAATCTTTAGGCAAACAATAGACGATCAAGGGAATATCATTCCTGCTGGACGAGGAGAAGCTGGAAACATTAGAATTACTGCTTCTGATACCATCACCCTTGCTGGAGTTAATGCTGATGGGTTTTCCAGTGGATTATTTACTCTCACAGAAACAGGAACATCAGGTTCAGCAGGAGATATCTTTGTTGAAACTGGTAACCTACGAATTACAGACGGTGCAATTATCAGTGCTACTACTTCTAACTCTAGTGATGGCGGCAATATTTTCATCAATGCGAGAAACTTTGAAGCACTTAATGGCGGACAAGTAGCCACCGCAACTCACAGTAGTGGTAACGCCGGGGCGATCGCATTTAAAGTTACAGGAGATATGACTATTTCTGGCTTTAATGAAGGCTCTGCTAGCGGTATCTTGGCTAACACATCTCCTGGGTCTACAGGAAAAGGCGGTAGCATTTTCATTGATCCCAAACAAGTCACAATTAAAGATGGCGGAACTATCACAGCAACCAGTGCAGGTACGGGAGAAGCTGGTAATATAACGCTTGAGGCTGATAATCTTACTCTCGATCGGGGAGCAATTACAGCTGAAAGCGGTAGTGCCACAGGCGGCAACATTAATTTAGATATCAAAGATTTATTGTTACTGCGTCACAACAGTCTAATATCTGCAACTGCTGGTAGAGAGCAAGGTGGCGGCGATGGCGGTAATGTCAACATTGACACAGGTTTCCTCGTTGCTTTTCCCAAAGAAAATAGCGATATCACAGCAAACGCATTCACTGGTAGTGGAGGCAGAGTTGATATCCAAGCAGAAGCTATCTTTGGCATTGAACCACGCGATCGCCTGACTCCATTGAGTGATATTACTGCCAGTTCCGAACTTGGTGTCGGTGGCACTGTCAGCCTCAACACCCCAGAAGTTGACCCCAGTAAGGGCTTGGTGGAATTACCAGAGAATGTTGTAGATCCAACAGAGCAAATTGCCCAAAATCCTTGTCAACAAGGTGATGGTAGCAAATTTATCATCACCGGACGTGGTGGTTTACCGCCTAGCCCCAATGAAAGCTTTAGTACCGATAATGTTCGTGTTGATTGGATAGAGCCTGCCGCTAGCAGTAGAGGTAATTCTCAAAGTGTCAAAATTAACCAGGCACGAACCTCTGCTACAGCCAAAAAAATTGTCCCCGCGCAAGGATGGGTGTTCAACAAAAAAGGTGATGTAGTTCTCACAGCCTATAACCCTACTGCTACCAATCTTCCTCAACGCACTTCTTCTCAAGCGACTGTGGCTTGCCCTGCACCTTTTTAAGATTTTTTAACTTTCCGAAATTATAAAAGTGAGGAGTTGAGTATGTTGCTGGAAAAATTAGAATGCGTTTGGGAATTAGATCATTTGTGCCAAAAGGGACGATCGCCTGCATATCACCAAGCAACGTTAGTAAAATGCTGTTGGCAAATGAAATACACGAAAGGGCGATCGCTCTTTTTTATCTCTTTACCTCTAGCTATACTGGGCAGTTTTATACCTATGTCTATTGCCACAGCCCAAATTGTTCAAGATAGCAGTCTCGATGCTACAGGCAGAACGAGCATTACTCGTGATGTTGAGATTAGAGGTATAGTAAGCGATCGCATCGATGGTGGTACTACTCGCGACTCAAATCTGTTTCACAGTTTTGCGGAATTCAATGTTGGTGAAAATAGAGGAGTTTATTTTTCTAATCCGGCTGGAATTGAAAATATTCTCACTCGCGTTACAGGTGGCAATCCCTCAAATATCCAAGGAAGACTGGGTGTTGTAGATATTAACAATAACTTGGGTACAGCAAATCTATTCTTGATTAATCCCAACGGAATTGTTTTTGGGCCGAATGCCCGCTTAGATTTAGGTGGTTCATTTTTTGGCAGTACAGCCAACAGCATAGTATTTGACAATGGATTTGAATTTAGTGCTGCCAACCCACAAGCACCACTATTGAATGTAAATATTCCCGTAGGATTGCGATTTCGGGATAATCCGGGAGACATCACCACTAATCGTTCTGTAGTAGGTGATAGTGTTTTTAGTAGTTTCCTTCAAGTACAACCGGGAAAGTCTTTAGCACTGGTAGGCGGTAATGTTAGCTTAGATGGCGGTATTCTTTTCGCACCAGGAGGAAGAATTGAGGTAGGGGGATTGTCAACAGCAGGAACAGTGGGAATAAATCCTGATGGCAGCCTGAGTTTTCCCGATGGTGTAGCGCGAGGGGATGTATTGTTTAACAATGAGGCGATCGCTTCTGTAGTTGCCAGTGGTGGAGGCAGTATAGCAGTTAATGCCCGAAACATAAATATTTATGGACAAAGTGTTGTATATGCGGGAATAACACAAGGTTCTGGTTCAACTGCTAGTCAGGCAGGAGATATCACACTCAATGCTACCGGAACAACAACAGTTGCAAATAGTGTAATTTTCAACTATGTGGATTCTGAAACTGTTGGTAACTCAGGAAACATAACCATTGATACTGGACAGTTAAGTCTCACTGATGGCGCACAAATCGCAACTTTTACTTTCGGTCAAGGGAATGCAGGAAATTTGACTGTTAACGCCTCTGATTTAGTAAAACTTGTAGGCAAAGATACAAATGGATTCCCTAGCTTCTTGGGTTCTAGAGTTCGTGAAGAAGGTACAGGTCAAGGAGGAGATGTGACTATCAATACTAGACGCTTAAGCATCCAAAATGGAGCAGGAGTGTCAACCAGTACTGAGGGCGAGGGAGATGCTGGCAACCTGTTTATACGAGCAACTGAATTAGTAGAAGTTGTAGAAAGTTTCTTAGATACTAGTGTCTACCCAGAAGCCAAAGGTCAGGGAGGAGATCTGACTATTGAGACTGGACATTTGAGCATCAGAGATGGATCGGTAGTGTCAACGAGTACCTATGGCGAGGGAGATGCTGGCAACCTACTTATAAAAGCTAGTGACTTGGTAGAAGTTGTAGGCACAGGAGAACCCGATGTAGATCCTTCATTGCGAGCTAGCGTAGAAACAGGAGCTACAGGAAATGGTGGAGACTTAACTATCGAGACGAAAAACTTGGTGATTAGAAACGCCCAAGTAGGAACTTCAGTCTTTGGCAAAGGAAATGCAGGCGATCTCACAGTTCGCGCTACCGAGTCAGTAGAAATCACCGGCAAAGTCTTTGGAACCAATCCAGATCCTGAAGAGCCACCAATTAGAAATCCGGCTGGCTTGTTTTCTCAAGTGAATAGACAAGGAGAAGGTAACGGGGGAAACATAACCGTTGAAACTCCACGTTTAAGTATTGGTGATGGTGGCAAAATCCAAGTTGCCGTTTTCGGTAAAGGCAATGCAGGCAATATATTGATTCGTGCTTCTGAGATCGACATCTATGACACACCAGGCAAGGCTGACTTCTTTCAGGGGGGTATATTCGCCGGTTTTCAAGTAGATGAGGATGAAACTACGGCTCCACCCAAAGGCGACTTTGGCGGCACAGTAACCATAGAAACTGATAGATTACGCGTTAGAGATGGAGGAACAATAACAGTATTTACTGAGGGTGATGGCAATGCAGGTACATTGCGAATCACTGCTAAGGATTATATAGAAGTATCCGGTGAAGTTTTTGGTAAAACAACCAACAGTAAATTCACGAGTTCAATTAGTGCAAGAGCTACAGCAGATAGTACAGGTAACGGTGGTACATTGATACTTGATACTGACAAATTAATTGTTAGGGATCAAGGACAAATAACCGTCAGCAGCGAAAATAACAAACCCGCAGGAAACTTAGAAATCAAAGCTCGCACCATCAAACTAGACAATCGAGGAGGCATCACAGCTACTGCCAGGGGAGGTGACGGTGGTAATATCACTCTCAACATCCGCGACTACTTATTTATGCGCCGCAATAGTGAGATTTCTACCTCCGCAGGTACAGCAGAAACTGGCGGTGGTAACGGTGGCAATATCTTTATCAATTCTCCAAATGGCTTTGTGATTGCCACACCCAACGAAAACAGCGATATCACTGCTAATGCTTTCACCGGGCAAGGAGGTAAAGTTACGATTAACTCTGCTGGCATTTTTGGATTTGTACCTCGCAGTCGCCAAGACTTAGAGAGGTTGCGTCCAAATGATTTAGATCCAAGACAGATACCAACCAACGATATCACTGCTGTTTCACAACAAAATCCTTCTTTGAGCGGTAGTGTTACCCTCAATACTCCAGAAGTTGATCCTAGTCGCGGTTTAGTAGAGTTACCAGAGACTGTCGTAGATCCCCAAGATCAGATCGCCCAAAATCCTTGTCAAAGAGGTAGTGGTAGTGAATTTATCATCACTGGACGTGGTGGTTTGCCACCTAATCCGAATGAAATGCTCAGTAATGACAATGTTCGTGTTGATTGGGTAGAGCCTGTCGAAAGTAGAGGCAATTCTCAAAATATAAAAATTAATCAGTCATCTACTCATCTGAGTGCCAAAAAGATTGTCCCCGCGCAAGGATGGGTACTCAATCAAAAAGGTGATGTAGTTCTCACAGCCTACAACCCCACTGCTACTAATCTTCCCCAGCGTGCTTCTTCCAAAAATACTGCGGCTTGCCCTGCACCTTTTTAAGATTTGTAAATTTTTTAAACTAAGTGGAGATGGAGATTATTATATGCAGCTTAATCAAAACTTTTTGATTCGCAATTTAAAGAATTCGGTCAAAAGAATTTATAAAAAACGTTCATTGTTTTTGGCAAGTTTGCTGTTTCTTGTTTCCGCAGCTACTCCGCCTGTTGTCGCTACAATCCCGCCAGCAATTCCAATTGTACAAACTCAGCAGGATGCCAGACAACTAGCTAACAAAGCTATCCAATTATATCGTTCTGGGAAGATTCAAGAAGCGGCAGATTTATGGGAAAAAACAGTGTCTGCTTTTGCTACTCAAAAAGATAGCTTAAACCAAGCAATGGCTTTGAGCAATCTCTCATTAACTTATCAACAATTAGGACAATGGGAGCAAGCTAAAAAAGCCAGTGAAGATAGTTTATCTGTGCTGAAGATTCAACCCCAGAGCCAAGAAAAATTAAAAATATTAGCTCAAGCATTAGATATTCAAGGCAATTTGCACAGAGAAATGGGACGAGCGGCAGATGCCCTCAGTAATTGGCAAGAAGCGACTAAAATATATAGACAAATCAATGAACCAAATAAATTAGAACAGAGTAAGATTAATCAAGCTCAAGCTATGCAAGATTTGGGTCTTTATCCTCGCGCTTGCAATACTTTGTTGGAAGTTTTAAATCAAGAAATAGCAATTAAAAATTGTCAAGAATTCAGTCAGTTAAGTTCTCAAGAGTTAAGAACAAAGTTTGAAGAAAGCAATAGCAAATCACCTTCTTTAAATGTTATATTGGGATTGAGAAGTTTAGGTGAACTGCTAAGAGTTATAGGTCAACCAGAGCAATCAGAAATTGTTCTCGAACACAGTTTAAAATTAGTGCAAAAATTGAATTCTGCTGAAGAACAAGCTGCTACTTATCTGAGTATAGGCAACACGGCTAAAACTTTAGCTGAAAGCGAGAGGGTACGTCGTAGACGAGAAAATTATGACCAAAAAGCGTTAGATGCTTATAGTCAAGTAGTCAAGCTTAGTAAATCTGCAATTACGCGACAGCAAGCACAACTCAATCAACTCAGTCTTTTACTTAAACTGAAAAGATTTTCTGAAGCAGAAGCTTTATGGACATCTTTGAATTCTCAACTCAGTAACTTACCACCAAGTCGCACGGGAATTTATCAGCAAATCAACTTAGCTCAGAGTTTAGTAAAATTAGCGCAAACAGAAAATTTCCAATTAAAGGCAAATTCTCAACTTCCTACTTTTAACGATATTGACCAAATTTTAACTCGCTCTGCTGCACAAGCTAAAAGTTTGGGAGACAATCAAGCTGAAGCTTACGCTTTAGGAAATCGTGGTGCATTGTATGAGAGGGGCGGGAACAAGGAGGATTTATCACAAGCAGCAACATTCACAAATCAAGCTTTGAGTAAAGTTTCTAGCCTAGAAGCACCACAAATTAGCTATCAGTATTTTTGGCAATTGGGTAGGATACGTAAAGCACAACAAGAAATTCCAGATGCGATCGCTGCCTATACTAAAGCTTATAACGCCTTGCAGTCATTGCGCAGCGATTTAGTAGCGGTGAACCCAGAAGTACAGTTTTCTTTTCGGGATACTGTCGAACCGATTTATCGACAATTAGTTGAGTTAGAGTTGGAGTATGCTGATTCCCTAAAGAAAGCGGGAAAAAACGAAGAAAGTCAAAAACGGATTACTCAAGCTCGTGATGTGATTGAATCTCTGCAATTAGCTGAAATCAACAATTTCTTTCGCGAAGCTTGTGTAGAGGCAAATCCCAGAAATATTGATGAAATAGACGCTAGCGCCGCAGTTATTTATCCAATTATTTTGCCAGATAGGTTGGAGGTAATTCTCAGTCTCCCGAATAAATCTCCACAGCTTTATACAACTAAGATTACTAAACCGGAACTGGACAAGACTGTAGAACAGATGCAGCGTTTTCTGAGGGTTCCTCAAAGTGATATTGAAGAATCTTTACCTTACTACCAAACAGTTTACAACTGGCTAATTCGACCTCTAGAAAAAGACTTGGCAAGCAGTAAAGCCAAAACTCTAGTGTTTGTGCTGGATGGAGAACTGCGGAATATTCCTATGGCTGTGCTGCACGATGGCAAGAATTACTTATTAGAAAAGTATGCGATCGCTTTGACTCCTGGTTTGCAACTATTTAACCCCAAACCCTTGGCAGATATTAGGATTCAAGCCTTAACCGCAGGATTAAGCCAAGTTCGCAATGATTTACCAGCACACGAAGGTTTTGAACCATTGCCTAATGTACCGTTAGAACTAGAACGAATTAAGAAGCTGGGAATTTCAACTAAGTCTCTTCTCGACAATCAATTTACTAGCAAAGAAATTCAAACTGAGATTGATGGCTCTACTTTTCCGATCGTTCACCTAGCTACTCATGCTCAGTTTAGCTCTAATGCTGAAGATACTTTTATTCTATTTTGGGATAGACGCATTAATGTCAAACAGTTAGGTAATTTACTACAAGACAATACACTCAAACCGCGCAGACAAATCGAATTACTAGTTCTCAGTGCTTGCGAGACAGCAATTGGCGATCAAAGGGCTGCTTTGGGACTGGCGGGAGTTGCAGTACGCTCTGGTGCTCGTAGTACACTGGCAACATTATGGTCAGTGCAAGATGAAAGTACTGCTAAATTCATGGGCGAATTGTATAGCCAGCTGGAACAAGCCAAGCAAACAAAGCTCAACAAAGCACAAGCTCTCCAGCAAGCACAACTAACTCTTCTTAAAGATAAACAGTACAGCAATCCCCATTTCTGGGCGCCTTTTGTTGTTGTCGGCAACTGGCAATAAGAAACAAGGGATAGGGAACAAGGTTGGGAAAAATAATGTGTGTAATTAATTCTGCCTGAGTACTTAATAGAAAGTATTCTCGTTATCAGCGTGAAATAAGGATACTGGTAACGAGAAAAAGCCTACATTGTAAATACATCAGTAAGCAATGCTATTAACTAAACGCTAAAAATTATCCGGGATGAGTACTTGGTCAATTTCAATAATTACACCATTCGTGGTAGTAGTAGAAGGATGTTTGGCGCTTGCATTATTTAACTGAACTGTGCCATCAGCGCGATCGCTGATTTTAATATCTGCGCCTTCCACAGTTTTGATTGCGCCACTGTTCACCTGTTTGGGCGTGATTTCACCAGAGACCAAATGATATTTTAAAACTTTAATCCGGTTTTCTGGCTGGCTATATCGCTTGAAGACGTTATCGGGTAAAGAATCAAAGGCACTATCTGTTGGGGCAAAAATTGTGAAATAACCTGGTCGTTTCAGCGAGTCAAAAAGCCCAGCTTCTTTCAATTCATCAACCAAATTTGCAAATTTTTTATCTTTAGTAAGAGTATCAGCAATGGTACTGTTGGAGGTACGATAGGGATAGTTCTTATAAGCTGACGGTTGAAACAAAGCAAAGCGTGGAAAGAATCTTCTCGCTAAAACCGGAGAACTTATTAATGTTGTAACACCAATAATTCCTATAAGACACGCTAATTTGACCGATGTTTTTTTGCCTGTTAAGGCACGAAAATCCTTATCAAACATAAGTGTATCTAACCAATGTGGTATTTTAATGCTAATACTACAATGGCTTGGTAATGGATTTCGGAAAAAAAATTTATAAAATATGTTAAGTATTGGACATAATTTATTGATTACTTGCTATTATCAAATACTTTGTATTATTTATTATATTTAAATTTAGTAACTATACTTAAGTCTAGAGCAAATACAAAATGAGAATTTCTATGTTTAATTGAGCTATTTTAATCTAACCTCAAAAATTCAAGTTACACAATAGTGCAATTTAATACCTTTATACGTTGTAGTAAGAGATGATTTATAAAGTAAATCTTGAATTGTAGGGGAGCCAGTGCGGTAGTGAGACAGCACTGCGGACGGATTTCCCGCGTTGTAGCAACTGGCGTTGCGTTAAAGCGGTGCGTTAGGGCTCATCTGACTCTCTTAAACGCTCGAATCCCTACATAGCCGTAACACACCCTACTTAATACTTTATAAATAGCCTCTAATAATAAATTTCCTTACAGGTAGTTGTCATAGTCACTGCGACGATGCCCACTGATTACTTATGATTTTATAGTTAGCCGAAACATATTCTTGACTCTTTGTAGTTAAGTTTTGAGCAAGTATCTTGTGTACTTCAAATCTCACTAGATTAACTTAGGCTATTTAATATATTTTTATGCAGCCTCGTAAAAGTTTAATTGAAATTTTTTCTACTTTTTTACAATTCGACGCCGATCACTTCTGTGGTTGGGCAACGGATGCTAAACTGCGACGGAGTATGCACAGTCGTATTAAACAATCTACACATGATACTTCCGAAGGATTTTGGGCATTGTACTGGTATAGAGTTTGGCAATCTCAGATTCAAAGTGTAGCAAAGGAACACTTGATTGCTTATCTACAAGAATCTTGTTATTGGACATCCATAAAAGCAGCTCAAAGTTTTGCTAGTAGCCAATACAAACTCGCGGATTGTTTTCAAATTGCGATCGCTCAAGTTGATAAAGTCTTCAAAGGGTTTAACCCTAACCAAGGTTTTTTTCTCAAAAACTATGCTAGTGCTATCTTTAGTAGTATTATTCGTGACACCTTGCGGCAACGCCACGAAATTGATATCTGTTCAGATTGGGGACTACTCAGAAAAATCAGTCAAAAGCGTTTAATCGAGTCTCTACAAGCGGCTGGTTTACCTCCAGATACTGTTACTGCTTATGTGTGCGCTTGGAATTGTTTTAAAATATTCTATACACCAACTCAAGCTCAGGGTACTCGCCAACTAGCACGCCCAGATCTGCAAACTTGGGAAGCGATCGCTCAAGCCTATAAATCTCAAACTCAGTTTGAGGTAAATCCTCAAACATTAGAGACTTGGCTGTTAAGCTGCACCAAAGCTGTACGCAGATTTTTGTACCCCAGTGTAACTTCTATTAATATTTCTACTGCTGGAGATGATTCTACAGAATGGTTAGACAACATACCAGCAAATGAGCAAGAATCCTTACTCAATGAAATTATTACCCAAGAAGAACAACAAATCAGAACTGCGCAGTTATCTGAACTGAACACGGTTTTGACTACCGCAGTTGCTCAATTAGAACCTCAAGCACAGGAAATTCTATACCTTTATTACACTCAAGGACTCACACAACACCAGATTGCCAAGCAATTGCAGATACAACAGTATACCGTCTCGCGCCGACTGACAAAAACCAGGGAAAAATTACTACAATCTTTGGCTCAATGGAGCCAACAGAAACTGCATATTTCCATTGATTCTGACTTACTTAAAAGTATCAGTACGGTGATGGAGGAATGGTTGCAAAGCAATTTTATTGAAGAAGGGAACGGGGAACAGGTGATAGGGGATAGGGGATAGGAAACAGGGAACAAGAATTTTTCCCCCTCTGCTCTCTGCCCTTCTGCTCCCCTGCTCTTTTTATCCTCTTTGTTTCTGAAGTAAATACTTATGACTGGAAACCCTGCCCGATTTACTTTTGCTTCCCCACAGGAGCTAATTTTAGAAATACCTGTCGAAGTTCAAAACCAAGCTTGGCTTACGAGCCAATATTTTTCTCATTCTGCATCTTGCTATCAAGCTTACTTGAATAAACTTTGCCTGAGTGTGATCTTGCCGTGGTTACAACAAAATTTTACTACTCAGGCAAAGCCTTGGACAAGTACCACTGCTTTACCTAGCTTTTGGGAGCTGGTAAATGGATGCGCAATCTCTGTAGACGATATGCGATTAATATTGGTTCCTAGCGAAGCAATAGATAATAGTGAATTGCGAGTTCCACAAGAATGGATCGACATCCCTAGCTGGGTGGGCGATTACTATCTGGCAGTTCAAGTTGAACCGGATGACCGATATATTAGAATTTGGGGCTATTGTAAACACGAACAACTCAAAATTCACGGCAACTACGATGCAAGCGATCGCACATATTCTCTTGATGGCAATGACATCATTGGCGATATTAGTGTTTTAGCTGTAGTGCGAGAACTTTATCTGCAAGAACATACCCGTAGTTCTATTCAACCCCTACCCACTCTATCACCACAACAAGCACGAAATTTGATTGCTCACTTGGGCAAACCAGAAATAATTACACCTCGATTAGAAATGCCTTTTCAATTATGGGGAGCATTAATTGAACATGGCGGTTGGAGACAAAGCTTATATCAACGACGCTTAGGACTTCCAGAACAGTGGTCAGTTTTACAATGGTTAGAAAGTAGAGTCTCTCAACTTGCGCATCAACTTGGTTGGAATAGCTTGAATTTGCAACTCAACCCTGCTGGGGCAAGAAGTGTAGGAGAAATGCAATCCAGAACCATTCTCTCTCGCCAGTTAGCCATTGCTGGGCGATCGTATGAATTGCGGATTATTCCAACCAGCGAATCAGATACAACTATTTGGCGTTTTGAATTGCATAACACTGCACCAGGAGCAGCTATTCCTGGAGGTTTTAAACTAAAATTACTCACTGAAAACTTACAACCTTTTCCCAATAACGAAGATATAGCCACAACAACTATAGAACAACTGTTTGTAGAAGTCGCCTTAGAACCTGGTGAAGGTATCGTTTGGGAAATAGAACCGCTTCCTGAAAACTATGATCAAGAAATTCTCAGATTTTAAGTTTTGTCTAGATTTTTACATACTATTATGGTGGACAATTATTCTAAGCTGGTACGTATGCAATTTAAATATTTATTCGTGAAGGCTGTCATTAGTCATTTGTCATTACTTTTTTAAAAGATAAAGGACACAAGACTCATGATGGCAATAGCGAAAATATATGCAAAGTCAGACACGCACTAGCTTATAAATCCACCAAAAAATCAATGAGAGAACAAGACAATAAGCAAATACGCATTTGGGCAATGCTGTGTCATCTCTCAGCTTTGTTATGGATACCATTGGCTTTATTAGTATTGCTCGGAATACCTTTATATCTACCTTTACTCAATTTATTAGGGCCGCTCATTATTTGGCGATGGAAAAAGACACAAAATCCTTGGATTGATTTCCAAGGTAAAGAAGCTTTAAATTTTCAACTTTCGCTGACAATTTATACTTTAGTTGTCATTATTATTTCCTTATTTTTAGTTTTTACAACCTGTGGAATTGCTTTGACAACTGATATAAAGTCGCAACAATTAGAAATCTTTTTTAATACATTATTAACTTTTTTAGGTATATTAATTTTATTATTAATGTTAGTACAATTAATTTTAGTAATTTTTGCAGCAATAAAAGCCTATAAAGGACAACATTATCGTTATCCTTTCACCATTAGATTTTTACAGTAAATTTGTTCTCTATTCTTCGGGTAGGGCAGGGAAGCCATCATGTTTTTAGAGATTCTCTCGTTGAATAGGTGTAGTTTTTATAATGGGTAATTCAGCAGATTTAATATCAGTATTTTCGCTCATCTATTAAATGTAAAATGTACTCTGTGATATCTCCTATTCTTCTAGATACAAGGGTTTTTGAGAAGAGTAGGATGCGTTACGGACTCTGTCCGAACGCACCTTACAAATACTTATTTTTCCCAACATCAAATCGGGTTGCTATATATGTTTTTAGTTGAATTATATTGATTGTATTGCTAATGTTTCAGTTAATTTTTAACATTTTATATTTTTCTAAAAGTTCTAAGTATTTATACTTTTTATCATTGATTTTTTCTATTATCAAGACATCATAAGATTTAACTTCATCATCCCTAGAAATTAAAACTATAATTAAATTTAACCGAAGAAAATACTTCTATAGAAACTTCTTAGGAGAGTAAGTAATGACTCAAGAATATTCCACAAAGTGGTGGGCTGCTTTTTCATGCCTTGCTTTCATTGAAGGCATTTTGCTGGTGATGTTATTTTCAGGACGAGGTTCAGTATTAATTATAGCAGCATTGATTTTTATTGCTTTACTAATGTTTTTTATACCACGAGCAGATGATGTAGTAGCACTGACATTCGATCGGGATAAAATAGACAACAAAATCAATTCTCTCAACAAAAAAATGACCACTACCAAGAATAGAGTTGATAAGTTATTTATTTTATCAATACCAGAATCAATGTATAAAACTCTCCAAAAAATTAACTCTAGTAGCTATGGTAATTATGATTTATCAGCAAAATTAGAAAGGGAACTATATTTCCTACGAGATATAGGTTACATAGATGATATAGAAGAAATTCGCGATATCCCTTATAAGGGAAATAATCTTTCTAACTATGTAAAAATCACATCAGCAGGAAAGCAATTTATTGAACTGCGTAAGAGCATTGAAGAAGAGAATAGTAAGAAGAAAGATTAGTTAAAATATTCACCATCTGGAGCGACGTCTAAAAACATCCCTCAAATTTATCCTCCGCAGTTATCAAAGGGCGATCGCTTATCTACACTAACTCTGGCTCACCGAGCTAAACTGTGCGATCGCCCATACCCTCCACCCAAAATCATTAACCGCGCTGTCATCTGCTTTCGCGCAATCACAAATGCCCGAATGAGAGTCGGAAAATCCTTCTGTTGACTTAAACTTCTTTGGTTCTAGTCCCTATAGTTTATTTTGATAGAAGTCAAGCATTGTGAAATCTCCACACAGGTAGATGATTTCATTAATTTATGATTGCAAAAATATGACTGGTAGAACTAGGCAAAAATAGACTCTTCCAGACTCAAGCCTAAACAGTCAAAATATTTCAGGTGAGACTCACGATTCTCTATATGCAAAACTAATACGTGCGTACTGATTTTGCTTAACAGTTTAAATTTAGTTATCGCTCATCCTCAAAAAAAGTTGATATCACTGGAAGCAACCGTGAAACTACTTATAAGTAAAATGTATATGTATAAATTATAGCAATACAAACTTATTGATAGAACGATAAAGAAGACACAAACACCAAGTTTCAGAATAACCGTTGTATCTCTAGTAACTGATTAAAAAGAGTAAAACAAAAACGTCACAATTAATGCCAACAGAAACAGTAGAGGCGTGTTAACTTGTTAAGTCCATTGTCTCCTCTGTCTGCATCACCAATGCATCTGTACCATTTATACCCCGAACACCTTGAAGAAATTGTCAAGAGCAGCAGTATAGATATACACATTGCTCAACTTAACTTTATGTCTCTTCAAGATGAAACCGCCTATGATTACCTGTTAATTTCTGAGCATTTGCCACGTACAAACACTGGCATGGTTAAGAGTGGCTGGCTCCATCGTTACGCTCACGTTGCCTCTGGTGGTTGGTGGTGTTCTGGGCTAGATCCCTTGAATAATTGGCGAGTGATGGAGTGGGGATGCTTTAAGCCCAGCCAGCCCCGATTGAATGAGAAAGGCAAGTCTATTAAGTACGAACATCCTCCCTGCACACCAACGCGAGTCTTTTGTCTGCGAGTTCCTCTGCATGTATGGCAACAAGTTGCCCAACGTTACAATCAAGCCATGCCCGAAAATATTATCATTGCTGAAAATGGCGAAGCGATGGGTTTTTGGCAATGGGTGATGGAACAGAACATACCAGTGATTATCTGTGAGGGTGTGAAGAAAGCCGCTGCACTATTAACACAAGGATATGCAACTATAGGCATTCCTGGAATTACCAGTGGTTACCGCGTTACTAAAGATGAATTGGGCAAAGTTATTAATCGTCAGCTCATACCCGACTTAGCTGCGTTTGCCATCAAAAACCGCACGTTTTACATTTGTTTCGATTTTGAAACTCAACCCAATAAAATTGCAGCAGTAAACAATGCCATCTCTCAACTAGGTTTTTTATTCCAGGCAAAAAATTGTCCTGTACAAGTGATCGATTTGCCAGGGATGGAAAAAGGGGTTGATGAGTTTATCGTTGCTAAAGGTGCGATTGCTTTCGAGAAAGTATATCGTCAGAGCGTGGATTTAGAAGTTTACCTTGCTCAAACAAAACCCCATAGTGAATTAACAATTGCTCCAGCACTTACTCTCGACTGTCGTTATTTAGGAGAAATCACTTTTCCTGATTCTGGATTAGTAGGAATAAAATCAGCAAAAGGAACAGGTAAAACTACAGCTTTGCAAGCACTTGTCAAGCGAGTAAAAAGTAGAAATCAACCAGTTTTATTAATAACTCATAGAATCCAACTGGGACGATTTTTATGTGAAAAAATTGGTATTCAATGGGGGATGGGTAAAGAAGATATAGAGAGCGGCAGAGTCACGGAAGAAGGAATTGCTAAATTACTTTCTCCTTTTTCGGATCGCTTCCAAAGCACCACTCCTACCAAGTCTCTTGGATTGTGTGTTGATTCTCTTTGGAAACTTCATCCTCAAGATTGGCAAGGGGCAGTAGTTATTTTAGACGAGGTAGAGCAATCTTTATGGCATCTACTCAATAGTAGTACTTGTAAAGAAAAACGTGTCAAAATCTTAAAGGTATTCCAGCAGCTAATTTCTACAGTTTTAACTACAGGTGGATTAGTTATTGCTCAAGACGCCGATTTATCAGATGTGTCTTTAGAATATTTACAAGCATTAGCAGGAGTTAAACTAACACCGTGGGTAATTGTTAATCAATGGAAACCCCAGCGAGGCTGGGATGTAACTTTTTACGATTCCCCTAACCCAACTCCATTAATTCATCAGCTAGAATTAGATTTACTTGCAGGAAGAAAATGTTATGTTACAACTGATAGTCGCTCTGGACGCTATAGTTGTGAAACTATAGCAAGTTATCTAAAAGAGCGATTACAAAAATTGCAACAACAATTTCCTAAAACTTTAGTAGTGAGTAGTCTCACAACTAATACTCCTGGACATGAGGCTGCCGATTTTATAGCAGCTATTAATCATAAAGTTACCGAATACAATTCTGTTTTTGTTACTCCTAGCCTGGGAACAGGAATTAGTATTGATGTTAAACATTTTGATTGTGTTTACGGAATTTTTCAAGGAGTAATTCCTGACTCAGAGGCACGACAGGCATTATCAAGAGTGCGCGATGATGTGCCACGAATAGTTTGGTGTGCCAAGCGTGGTATTGGTTTAATTGGTTCTGGTAGCACAAATTATCGGTTGCTGTCCTATTGGTATCAAGAAAATCAAAAAGAGAACTTATCTTTACTTAGCCCATTGCATTACATAGATGTAGATTTACCATTAGTTTACGATCCAATTCATTTACGAACTTGGGCAAAACTAGCAGCAAGAGTCAATGCTTCTATTAGCTTGTATCGAGAATCAATGAAAGATGGCTTAACTAATGATGGTCATCAAATTCAGACACGCAGTAATGCAGTTCATAATAATATTATTCGAGATTTACGTTTGGCTTTTTTAGCAACTGATCCAAATGATTTACCAACTCGTAGAAGGTTAATTATAGAAATTGTGAAAGTGCAAAAAGAGTGGTCACAAAGACGGTATAAAGCCAAAGATATTAAGCGTAAATTTAGAGAGATTAAGCAACAAAATCAATTAGCAGCAGCAAATGCTGTAGTCAATGCTCCAGATATTGATTACATAGAATATGAGCGGCTATTAGCTAAACATTCATTAACTAATGAGGAACGAAATCAAATTGATAAATATATTCTCAGACAAAGATATGGTGTGAATGTTACTCCTCAACTTAAGTTATGGGATGACAAAGGTTATTATGGTCAATTACTAATCCATTATTATCTTACCCATCAAAGTGAGTATTTTCGCATCAGAGATAAACAGGAATGGCACCAACAATTATCTTGGGGAGAAGGAAAAGTTTTTTTACCAGACTTAAAAATTTATACTTTGAAAGTAGAAGTATTAAGAGCTTTGGGAATACTTGATTTTCTAGAACTACAACGAAAGTTTACTGAAAATGATGCCGAGCTACTTTTGTTTAGAAATACTGCTGTTAACTTCAGCAAAGATATCAAAAGAACACTTGGTATTAATTTAGTTAGAAAAAATGAAAACATCTCAGCTTTAAAAATACTCAGTCGATTATTAAAGTTGCTGGGTTTGAAGCTAAAGCGGATAAATGAGTTTTATCAAATTGACTCAGATACACTGGATGATGGCAGGGAAAAAATATTTGCTATTTGGCAGCAACGAGATGAGTTAATGTTAAGCGCTCATAAGAGTATAGGCTCTGATATTGCGAGTTATGCTATTGATAAGCTATCTGCAAAGCAGTGGCTTCAACAAGAGTTAGCTGTGCGGTGAAATGTCTGCTTTGATACCAAATTGGCGAGCGGGAGTCTTGTTTCAAAATTTTGGAATAGTCTGTTAATCGAAGGTTTTAATCTAAAATCCACGCATTGGTATGAGTTATTTTTTTGTAAGGCTTAACTTAGGAAATAGTAATTGCCCAAACTTCAGGCAGTTTAATTTGAGAATATCATTCATGGTCTGGACTTTAATTGTTAATCGCCCCTCTAACCAATATCACTGTACTATCTACCCCAGAAGCGATCGCCTCAGGAATATTTCCTTTGATCACTTGCTGTAGCATCCCTTCACGAGAAGCCCCTAAAACGACTACATCATAACCTTCGGTTTTCACGAGGTTAATCACACCTTCGCTGACAGAATCGGCTTCAATTGGGGCAGCAATGACGGTACTAGATAATTTTCGACGACGAACAAGCTGACGAATCGCCTCTTCTAAAACTCTCATATCTGGTTCTAATTCCGATGGCTTAAACACTCGTGTAAGGCGAATTTTCGGATTTTGTCCCAATGTCACCAAAGCAGGAAGCAATTTAATTGCCATCCTAGCATTGGGGCCACCTGCCATCGGTACTAGCCAGCGGTTGAATTGGGGAGGAGATGTTTGAGATGAGGCGGAGACTTCCCCCTGCCCTAATTTTACCAGTACAACTTCACAAGTAGCTTGGCGAATGACAGTATCTACTACATCCCCAAAAATACGACCGGGGGTAGAAGTACTACCCTTCCACCCCATGAGAATTAAATCAATGTGTCTTTCTGTGATGGTTTCTAAAATTGCTTGGGCGGCATCGTGGGCAACTCGAATTTGCGTATGTACAGGGATGTTCCACTTTTTGCCCAAAACTTCGGCGTTGCGCAGTAATCGCCGACTTTTTGCTGTTCTGACTGGTGTTTCACTTGGAGAACTTTGACGAGAGACAAGAATTACTTGCAGACATTCAATTTCGTAATGGCGATCGCGGGCAATTGCTGCTGCCATTTGTATAAGTATCGCTGCTGTTTCTGGGTTGGCAACTGGCACTAATAATCGACCTCTGCCAGTACTAGGCGATCGCGTTTGGTATACTACATAAGATGGTTCCGGTTGCGGGCCGTGTTCTCGATGTTCACAGTTGAGACTGTCTGCTTCAGCTCGAATAATATCGGCGCGAGTAATGATTCCAATTAGTCTTCGCCCTTCTACTACTGGCAAACGACTGATCTGATAGCGATCCAATAAATACAGCACATTACCCAAGTTATGAATGGGTGTAACCGTGACTGGCTGTGGTGTCATGATTGCTCGCACAGGAGTAGATGAAGCCAAGTTGCGATCGCGAATCTTCAGCAAATCGCTTTGAGTAACAATTCCGACTAATTTACCTTCCTCTACGATTGGAAAACCCCGGTGGTGGGAGCGAGAAAAAGCTTGCACCACTTCATCTAAAGACATCTGTGCATCCAAAGTTTCCACCCGTTGCTGCATAACATCTTGGGCTGTTAACTTTGTCAAGATGCCCTCGATCGGAACTGGTTTTTCGATATTGATGCCATTAAATTGTAAAAGTCTGCTATATAAAGAGCCTGGCATGAGCTTGTCAGCAACCAGATAGGATGTAACAGAGCCAATCATCAAAGGTAAGACTAAATTGAAATCTGTTGTCATCTCAAATACAATCACGATCGCTGTAATTGGGACTTTCGAGACGGCGCTAAAAAATGCTCCCATCCCCGCCAAAGCATAGGTAGTAGTTGAGCCAAATCCAAATAATTGGACTTGGCTGACACCGACAACGTATCCTAAACAAGAACCCAAAATTAAGCTAGGGGCAAATAACCCCCCTGGTGCTCCAGAACCAAATGCTATTAAGGTGAGAATAAACTGAGCGCAAAAAGCAAATACCGCTAAGGAAGGATTCACACTTCCTGCAATTACAAACTCTCGTAAGCCAGTGTTATCTCGGAATGAGCTAGGTAAAAATGCAACAATTATACCCGAAATAAATCCTGCTAAAGCAACCTTTAGTGGCAAGCTAATATGCAAGCTTCGATATAATTTTATACTTTCAATTATTCCCTTATTAAATAATGCCGCTAGTAACCCTGCTAAAATACCCAATAATAGGAAAAAAGGAATTTCTGGGATTGAAAAACTACTTAAGGATTTATTCAATTCCAGGTTTAGTAACAAACTACGTCCACCCAATAAGCGAGAGACGACTCCACCAATAAACGAAGCGATGATCGCAGTTCCCAGAGTCAAACCCGATAAATCTTGGAGTAACTCTTCGACAACAAACAATACCCCAGCAATCGGCGCATTGAAAGCCGCTGCCAAACCTGCCCCTGCACCCGCTGCAATCATCTGGCGTCGGTGATCGGGAGAAGTGGGAACCAAACGACTCATTCCTCCTGCTAAAGCTGCGCCAACTTGTACGGTGGGGCCTTGTCTACCGAGAGTTATTCCTGAACCTAAAGCCAGGGTAGCACTAAGTAATTTCACTACTGCTACTCGCCAAGAAAGTCTAACTGGTAGGTTAGCAAGAGAGGCTTTGACATGGGGAATCCCGCTGCCAGACGCTTCTGGTGCTAACCTTTCTACCAACAAACCTGCTAAGAATCCAAAACACAAACCAATTGCTGGTAGAATCATCCATACAGGAAAGATATAGGAACTTTGAACCCGCCATGTTCCTACCCATCCAGAACCAAATTTTAAGAATACAGCAGAGAAGGCGGCGACTATACCGATGATGCAAGCTTCTGCGATCGCTAAACCTCTTCTCGGTTGCCAGACAGTGCGAATCCACTGAGTCAGCACAGGGGGCGACATAACAATTAAAAATTAAAACTTTAAAATTACTTTTCTACAAAAGGCTCTGATAACTGTTAACGAATTAAGCGCAGCATCTGATTGCTACCCTTTTGAAATTCCCAGTTAACTTCAACAATTTCGGCAGTAATCCCTACGGCTTGCAAATCAGACAGTAAATTATCTAAGAATGGATAAAGTTTGGCATTTTTGCCTTGTAGGGGATAAATTCTCACTTCTTGCGAACAAACTCTATACAATTCCAAAATAGAATTTAAATGAAAATTATAATTAAATTCATCACTATAAAGAAATAAAAAATGACCGCTGAGAGCTAAATCAAAGCTTTGATTGGCAAAAGGTAATTTTGGCAATTCCGCAAAGATATAACGTCCTGCTTTTTTTCCGATTGTATAATCTTGAGCAAAGCGTTGAAAAGCAAGCTTTCTGTATTTTTTAAATTCCTCTAGTCCTCCATAAAATTCCCAATTGTAGAATTGTGGAACCAGAGCAACTCTCTCAACAACGTGTTCAAAATCTGCTTTTCCTTTATCAAACAAAACATTCTCATCAAGATTGAACAACAAATCGCAAGCTACAGCATGAATGCCCATATTATTAGCTTCTGCAACAAAAGAAGCTGCACCAGATGGACAATCCAAGATTTTGCAACCTTTCCATTGGGATAAATCAAGGTCAAAAAATTTGAGATATTCTGATAAAGTACGTCCAAAAAAGACGACTCTATCAAGCTGAATGCCATCCTGGCTATGACTTGAAACTTCCATATTTAGGAACAGTTTTTAATTTTTAATTGCTAACTTGAAAAAGGCAGAGGGTAGAGGGCAAAGGGCAGAAGTCAGAAGGTTTTTTATCTGTTCGAGTGTAGGCAATTCATAATTGCTAATTATTTAATTGTTTTTGCCTGTGGTGGAAAGTCCTTCCACAATTAAAGATGGGGTATAACAAGAACCGTTCCAGTCAGCATCTCCACCCAATTGAACCAATTGTTTGAGAGCTGTATAGACATTACCCGCCACCATTGTATCCTTTACACGCCCAATTACCTGACCATTTTTGACGCGGTATCCTAGATCGACGTTAATAGAAAAGTCACCAGAAATACCACTGCCACCGCCGAGCATTTGATCCACAATCAAGCCATCGTCTAATTGTTGAATCAATTCTTGCAGCGTTCCTGAACCAGGTTGAATCAGAAAATTAAATAAACCAGGGGTGGGATAGCTACCTAAACCAGGACGGAAACCATTACCCGTCGAAGGTATGTTCAGCTGCTTTCCTGTAGTGCGATCGCTATAAAAATTTTGCAAGACTCCGTTTTCAATAAACACTAAAGACTGAGTTGGGGTGCCTTCATCATCAAAAGGGCAACTGTAAGGTCCTGCTTCGGGATCTTGATATAGAGTCAGGGAGGGAGAAACTACCTGTTTGCCAATGCGTTCCGCCCAAGGAGACGCTGTTTCCAAAACTCGCTTACCATTTAATGCAGCTTGGACAGTTCCCCAAAGCATATCAGCCGCTTTAGAAGTAAACAACACGCTCGAACGACCACTCTTGAGAGAAACATTCTCTTTTGCCCAAGACAAGCGTTGTAAAATTTGAGCAGCAAGTTTGTTGGGTTGGAGATTGCCACGTTCGGTTTCGCCGTCGGAAACATTCAAAAAGTCGTCACCCCTTACCCACTCTGCGGAGATATAGCAACTAAGGGTTGTATCGGTGTAGTAGCAATCTAAACCTTTGCTATTGACAAGTCTGGTGTTTTCAACATCACATTCCCAGTCGCCGTTACACAGAACTTCTGGGTAAACATCACGGATGAGAGCGATCGTTTCTTTGCCCCACTCTACCAACTTCTCTACTGGTACCTCTACCCCCAAGTCTGGATAACCAGGCTGAAAGTTACTGCCAAGTTCCACATCTTCTGGTTGGTTCAATTGGCTTAGAGCTAAAGCACGTTCCACGATCGCCTGCGGTTCCACATTGCCATAAGCCACTGCTAGCCCTGGACGTCCGTTACACCACAGCCGCAATGCTGTGCCTTCAGACTGATTGGTTTCTAGCTGTTTGAGGCGATTTGCCTCAAAAAATACCGGTCGAGATAGCGATCGCGACTGATACACCTCAGCAGCTTCTGCACCAGATCGTAAGGCAAGTTCCAGTAATTGTTCTGCCAGTGTATCTTTTGGTAACTTTTTAGACACCATATTTTTTCTTGCTAATTGCTAATAGCTAATGGTTAATTGCAAGATGCACGAATTAGCCACTAGCTAATCCCCAATTAACTTTATGACAGATTGATCTCACACAACAGCCAAAACCCTGCAAAAGATTCTGCTTGGGGATTGGATTGCACTCCAATAAAATGCACGCCGTTAGCTTTTTGCTTGGCTTGTTCAAAGTCTTGGGCTTGAGTAAGCATTTGGGGGTTTTTGATATTTGCTAAGATCCAGCTTTCAGTCGCCCCGGTTTCTAAAAGTAATCTTGCCCCTTGTGGACTGCGGTCAAATTTCAACCACGCTAAATCCAAACCAGACATCCAAGCAGCCACAGGCAATGCTCTTGGTGAGAAAATCAAAACACCAGGAATAGGAGTTTGGGGAGAAATATTTACCAACTCTAGGGGAAATCCTTCACCAAAGCTGATATCCCACTCCGACATATCCGTAAATTCCGAGGCTTGTAAAGTCACAAATCCTAACTGTTGCCCTTCTAATGCGTCTGGTAGGCGTTGAGCTAGAGGGGCTTCCAAACGCACCGAAGGATTAGCACCCCCTTGATATCCTTCTTCTTGAGGATAAACTTCTTCCATTCGTTGTTGCAGCCATTGGTTGAGTACCAAAGTTCGACGGCTTGGCTGTGCCGGAACACCAATGTCCTGGCAAGCTTTAGTAATCATATTGTTCATTTGCCGACGGAAAAAGCGAACTTTAATTGGTGCTTCTCCCTTTTTGTCAATTGCCTCTTGCAGTGCCGTCCGCAACCATGCCGAATTTACCTGGGTACTAGGGCAATATTTAGCATAGCGAAACAAAGAATCTACATTTGTACGGGTATCCAAAGGAGTTTCGCACACTAAGACTTCCCAAACTTTTTTCTGATTTTCGTCCAGAATTGGACGGGAGTAAAAATCGAGTTCCCAGATACTGCCCATGTTATGCCGTTAAAATTTGGCTAGATTTTATTTTTGATATTTTCAGTATAATAATTTCAGTTTTTGTTACAAACATTGAAGCTGCTGTTACCAAACTTCAAATTATAGTCACTAAAGCTCAAACTTTCGTGACTACAGTTCAGTTCATGTTAAAAATTTTAAAGCTTTGATCTCCAACATTTAAGCTTGCGATACCGAATAGCCGAAGCATTGTTCCACAAAAAATAAAGCATCCTCAAAGCTTTACAATAAAGGATTGGCAATATATTTTTAATAAATAAAATGGAACAAAATCGTAACTCAACGGTTGTAATTACCGGGGCATCCTCAGGGGTTGGTTTGTATGCTGCAAAAGCACTTGCGAAAAGAGGATGGCACGTAGTAATGGCCTGTCGGGATTTAGAAAAGGCTCAAAAAGCTGCTCAATCTGTGGGAATGCCACAAGACAGCTACACTATTATGCATATCGACTTAGGCTCTTTGGAAAGTGTTCGACAGTTTGTGAATAACTTCAGGGCAAGCGGCAAGTCATTGGATGCTTTGGTGTGTAACGCCGCCATTTATATGCCTTTAATCAAAGAGCCATTGCGAAGCCCAGAAGGCTACGAGTTGACTGTTACCACCAATCACCTCGGTCATTTTCTCTTATGTAACCTGATGCTTGAGGATCTCAAAAATTCCAATGGAAGCGATCGCCGACTTGTGATTTTGGGAACCGTGACACACAACCCAGATGAATTGGGTGGAAAAATTCCGCCACGCCCAGATTTAGGAAATCTAGATGGCTTTGCAGCAGGGTTTAAAGAGCCAATTTCCATGATTGATGGCAAGAAGTTTGAACCTGTCAAAGCTTACAAGGATAGTAAAGTTTGCAATGTACTAACGATGCGGGAATTGCATCGACGCTATCACGAGTCAACTGGTATTGTCTTCAGTTCTCTCTATCCGGGATGTGTTGCAGAAACACCGTTATTTAGAAACCACTATCCTTTGTTTCAAAAACTTTTCCCATTATTTCAGAAGTATATTACCGGAGGATACGTATCTCAGGAACTAGCTGGTGAAAGAGTTGCAGCAGTAGTTGCCGATCCTGAGTACAAGCAATCTGGAGTTTATTGGAGCTGGGGAAATCGCCAGAAGAAAGACGGCAAATCCTTTGTTCAAAGAGTTTCTCCCCAAGCTCGTGATGACGAAAGAGCAGAGCGGATGTGGGAGTTGAGCAACAACTTGGTTGGGCTGGCGTAACTTTATTTAAAGGTGATCGCCCTTTGAACTACTCCTTTAGAGTTCCCCCATAGTTTTAGGGAACTCTTAACAGGGAACAGGGAACGGGGAATTGATCAGCACGTTCTTTCCCCTTGTCTCCTTGTCCTAGTTTCCTCCTGCCTTGTAATTGACTCACACCCTATTGCTGCTGAAAGTCTCTGATATTGTTCATTACCTGTTGATACAACTGATCGTTATTTTGCTGTTGAAAGATATTTGCGGCTCGCTGTAAGTCAGCAATGGCTCCTTGTTTATCTCCTAAGTTAGCGCGGGCATTGCCTCGATTATTATAAGCGGCGGCAAATCTAGGAGCAAGGCGAATCGCTTGGTCATAATCAGCAACTGCTCCTTGTTGATCACCTGTTGCAGCACGGGCATTGCCCCGATTATTATAGGCAGCAGCATACTGGGGATTGAGGCGAATGGCTTGATCGTAATCGGAAATTGCCCCGTTTCTATCTCCTGTTGCAGCGCGAGCATTACCCCGATTATTATAGGCTTCGGCATAGGTAGTGGCAAGACGAATGGCTTGATTGTAATCTTCAATTGCTCCGTTGATATCTCCTAGTGCAGCACGGGCGTTGCCACGATTATTGAAAAATTCGGCATTGTTGGCATTGAGGCGAATAGCTTGGCTGTAGTCTGATATTGCTTGCTGCTTGTCTCCCATATCGAAGTGGACAAGTCCACGACTATTGTAGGCTGGAGCATAATCTGGATTCAGGTTAATGGATCTCGTAAAAGCAGCGATCGCGCCTTGAGAGTCTCCCTGAATATGCTTATACTGTCCTTGGATGTAAAAGTCTGCTGCTTTTGATGGTTTTGATACTGGACGCCTGGGAGGACTAACTCCAATTTCTGTTACTAATACATCATTGTTCTTAGCACAGGAAACCGTTGTGATAGCAGTAAATGCAGTTAGCGCAGTTATACTGACTGCCATTGTTGTAAATTTTTGCTCCCATAAACGCAGTTTCATAAATTACAGTTAACAAATATTTTGTCCTGCTATATTGGAATAATTTTTCCAACCTTTTGTCATCTTTTATTTAAAGACTGCATTTAAAATATCTAAAATATTTTTAATTTGGGGCAAAATTTACTTATCTTCAACGTCACTTTCAGAAGTTTTCATAGTTAAACGCCAAGCAGTAATTTTCTCTACATCTGCTGACAATTGTTCAAGGTTTTTTCCTAAGTCTTTTTGTAATTTCTGAGTCAGTGTGAGCGGAAAATCTAATACAATACCTTCTGTTTGTACTAGCCTAGCTAACTCTACAAATGATACTTTGACAGTTGTTCGTTCGTAACTAGTTAGTTTGAAGTCCAAAGTTTCCGATAAATTTTGAGCTTGCATCGCCTGTTTAATTCTTTGTTGCAAATGCTCAAACTCTGAATTCAGTAGTTTCCATTGCTGCTCAATCTCTTGGTATCTTGCAGCAAGTGCAATCAAGTCTTCAGTCACAGGATTGGGATTACTTTGTTGAGCTAGTTCTAGCAAACGCATATGCACCTGAGCTAGATAAATGCAGTCTAGATAAGCATATTCGATTTGTTCTTCACTGAGAGGACGTTGTCCCCAATCGCTACTTTGTTCTTGTTTGTCTATATACTGAAAGTTACATAGTTTTGAGGCAAGAGTTTTAAGTTGGTAGTCTGATAATGGCAATATATAGTAGGGTATTTTTTTTGCCATTTCTAAAGTACAAGTAATATTTTTTGCCTTTTTATTACCCAGAAATTTTAAATCGTAGCTAGCGTTGTGAAATACCTTTTCAATCACAGGGTTAACCATGATTTGGTCGATAAAGTCAATCACAACATCAGGTTGTTCAAGTACATCTAAAACATGAATGCGATCGCCAGTCATATCTTTAGGATCGTCTAACACCTGAATCAATGACAGTCTGGGGTTGCGACTGTTATAATCGGCGACTTCTGTATCTATCCACAAAGTTGAAGTGTTGGTATATTCAAAAATTAGAGAACGGATAGCACTAGCTGATGTCAGGTAAGGCATAAAAGCAGGTAGTTAGTGGTTATTAGGTAGTAGGGGCGGGTTTTGTTGATAATCTTGCTGTTCAAACAGATAACTTATCTTATAAACCCGCCTGTACAGTAGTTAATAGTTAATTTTTACTTGTTAACCACTATCACTATCCACTACCCACTAACTCTCTTGAATACAAGGTGCTGTTGCCAAAGTTTGCGCTTCTTTTTGGATCAGTTCAATATCTGATGATGTCCATGCACGAGGTGCTTGGCAGTGGTGGGCTATGAGCAATCCCCATAAACCTTTAGGGGTTAAAACTGGTGCAACCAAGTTAGCACGAACCTGCAAATTACGAAGAAAATCTCGATGACAAGTAGCGATCGCTTCTGACTCGACATCGGCGATCGCCCTTACCCTTCCTGCCAAATATAGAGCAGCGTACTCATCGTTAAAACAATTATCTGGCCCCGTGGAACCAAGAATAGAAAATTGCTCAGAACTCAATGATTCAAAGGTTACTTGCCCTTGCCACTGATAGTAAAAGTAATACAAAACCACGCGATTAACTTGGAAACACTCTCTCAAGTGGTTCGTAGTTTGTCTCACTAACTCATCACGCTCTATGGTAACGATCAGGCGATCGAGTACTCTTTGCAATCCCCGCTCGTAAGACTGGGTAAAGCTATTGTTAAATTCCGAGTTGGAATAAGTTGGCACTGCTTTGAGATGAAGGCTAGGTTAAGATTTCGCATTCTTTATAATATCGTATGCGATCGCTATCAGCGTCATAGTAGTTCAGTCATCAGTTCATAAACTATCTGTAGTTTTTCCAATCAAAATTTCATTGTATAGAATTTTTCTCAGTAGATTTTACGAGGTCGTTCGTTTTTAAAAGAATTATATTGTAATTGCAAATATACTGTAAATTTATCTCATATAATCGTTAATTTTTAATTAAAAATAAGAAGATTTTGCTCAACGAGTAAATAAGCATAAAAATTCATATATTTACAGTTTTAAACCAATTATTTTCATAATTTCATCTTGGAATTGAAAAAACTTGCGAAATAGTACTCACACACGCAGTTATTAGAGACTTTCACAAATCAGATTTGAGTTTACCTTAAACAGCTTTGATTTAATTCCTGATTGAGAAAACTCAAAAGTTTAATTTCTGGTCAATTTTAACTTCTTATTTAGACTCAGAAAAGTATGAAAAAATATAGTATCATGACTCTCGGCCCAAGTGGTTCAGGAAAAACAGTCTTTCTAGCGAGTTTATTTAAGCAATTATCTACTCAAGGAGAATATGGTTTTTTTCTTGATGTAGAAGATTCTCTACAACGTAAGCTTCTCAATACATACTATACAGAAATTATTACAGGTGAAACATGGCCAAAGGGAACTCAAGAAATAAAAGATTGGACATTTACCTGTTGTGTTAAGACTAAGGATTTATCTGTTCATTTGGGAATTTACAGATCCTACGCCAGCTAAACTTTCAACTTCCTTTGAATTAAACGACTCTACTATATCTGAACAAGCTCTAATTTTTAAATCTATAGAACCGTTTTACGTAAATCAATCTTTTTCATCTTCTAAAAATTGTGAAAAACTCATACTGAAGCAGATTATTACCTAAAAATAGATTAAGACGTCCACCACTAGTGACTAACTTAGCACCGATTAACTCCGTTGCTTTTAGTTCTGATGGAATGTTACTGGCTATTGGCTGTGATGATAGTTTAGAAATTTGGGATTTTAAAAATCAGAATCATATTCATTCTGCAAAAGATTATAGTGAAATTAATTCAGTTGCTTTTAGTCCTGATAGCCGAGTAATTGCTGCTGGAAGTAAAGATGGGAAAATAAATATTTGGGATATAAAAAAAGAACGTTATATATTCACCAGTTCCGAACACGAAGCTGAAGTAAGAACTGTGATTTTTAACTCTCAAAAAAATATTTTAGCTAGTTGTAGTCAAGATAAAACTATCAAGTTTTGGCAA
Organism: Chlorogloeopsis sp. ULAP02; assembly: GCF_038404745.2. Taxonomy (NCBI): domain Bacteria; kingdom Bacillati; phylum Cyanobacteriota; class Cyanophyceae; order Nostocales; family Chlorogloeopsidaceae; genus Chlorogloeopsis; species Chlorogloeopsis sp. ULAP02. The sequence continues at coordinate 185,098 of NZ_JAYKTT020000002.1, forward strand.
TACTGAAGGCAGGAGGAAGATGACAGACGGCAGAAGGAATATATACTTTGTGGAGGATTAGGAATTACGAAACCCTAGTACCCAATCGCCCTAAAATTTTATTTCTAAAGCTGGATAACAAAAGTTGCGAACTGCAGCAATTTGATAAAGAAGCTCTTGAGTAAAAGCTGCCGATGACTACTACATCCATGCGCTACTTTGCATTAGCTACTGATTACGATGGTACACTTGCCACAGATGGACAGGTAAATGATGAAACCCTAGCAGCACTAAAATGCCTGCAAGCCTCTGGTAGAAAACTGATTTTAGTAACAGGAAGAGAACTAGATGATTTACAGCAGACGTTTCCCCAATTTGATTGTTTTGATTGTGTAGTGGCAGAAAATGGTGCTTTGCTTTACTTCCCTGCTTCCCATCAAGAAAAAATATTGGGTACGCAACCACCCGTAGAGTTTATTAAAGCGTTGCAGGAGCGCCATGTTGAGCCTTTATCAGTAGGTAAAGTTATTGTCGCTACTTGGCATCCAAATGAAACAACTGTTCTAGAGGTAATCCGCGAGTTGGGATTAGAATTGCAAGTCATCTTTAATAAAGGTGCGGTAATGGTACTACCTAGCGGCATTAACAAAGCTGCGGGGCTAACTGCGGCTTTGGATGAGTTGAAGTTATCGCCACACAATGTTGTCGGTATTGGCGATGCAGAAAACGATCATGCCTTCCTCACTATGTGTGAATGTTCGGTTGCGGTAGCCAATGCCTTACCAACGGTGAAAGAACGGGTGGATTTCGTCACCGATCGCAGTCGCGGTGCTGGTGTTGTAGAGGTGATCGATAAACTACTTACCTCAGATTTGGCTGATATCAACACTCAGTTGCAACGACACAACATTCTTTTGGGAACACGAGAAGATAGTTCCGAGGTAAAAATTAAATCTGATGGCTTAAGTCTATTGCTCGCTGGCACATCTGGCGGGGGCAAATCCACTTTGGCAACAGCAATGTTAGAACGGATCGCCGAGCAAAAATACCAATTTTGCATTATCGATCCGGAGGGAGATTACGAAAACTTTGCCGATGCGGTTGTTTTGGGTGATAGCGATCGCTCGCCACGATTAACAGAAGTATTGAAATTACTTGAACGACCTGATCAAAATGTAATTGTTAACTTACTTGGTATTGCTTTAGGCGATCGCCCAGCGTTTTTTGCAGCATTACTACCGGCTTTGCAAGAATTGCGATCGCAAACAGGACGTCCTCATTGGATAGTAGTGGATGAAGCACACCATCTTCTGCCTTCATCTTGGAACTCTGCCTCGTTAACTTTACCTCAAAAAATAGATGGCTTGATGCTCATTACCGTGCATCCCGATCAAGTTGCACCTGCTGCTTTATCTTTGGTAGATGCTATCCTTACCGTTGGCAACTCACCAGAACAAAACATTGAGCAATTCTGTACAGTCGTCGGTAACTGTCCGCCACAATTAACACCCCAAACCCTTGAACCAGGAGAAGTTTACGCTTGGTTTCGGCAAGATTCCGAACCATTCCGCTTCCGCATTGCCCCTGGAAATACCGAACGCCGCCGTCATGTCCGCAAGTATGCGCAAGGAGAACTGGGACAAGACAAAAGCTTTTATTTTCGCGGAGCAGAAGGTAAATTGAATCTGCGCGCTCAGAACTTAATTTTGTTTACCCAAATTGCAGATGGCGTAGATGATGAAACTTGGTTGTATCATCTAAGCCAAGGAGATTACTCGCGCTGGTTTAGAGAAGCAATTAAAGATGAATCTTTAGCTGAAGAAGTTGAAAATATAGAACAAACTGCTAACGGTTCTGCATCCGAAAGTCGTGCTGCTATTAAAGCGGCAATTGAACAACGCTACACTCTGCCAGCGTAATTAATGCATTTCCGCCCCTTAAAGGCGGAATCCTCTAACAACTTCAAGCTTCTCTCTTTATATTAATGAATCCCAGACAGTAAGCGCCACAGACTGGCATAGATACCATCAAGTGCTAGTAAATCTTCATGCTTACCCTGCTCAACAATTTCACCTTTATCGATCACATATATGCAATCAATGTGACGAATTGTTGAAAGACGATAAATACCATGAAACCGTAGGTTCTCACAGTTAACTGATTATTTGCCACTGCTACACCACCAAAAAACAGCGTGGCGATGAAACCGATGACAACCACAAAGCGAATTGTCGGGAAAAAGGCAGCAGTGCTAGGGCGATCGCTCATATCGTGAGGTGTAGGAAGGCGAAATACCGCTACCAGAGAAGTAGCTCCGCTGTCCTCCCAACGTGGGGTACACCTCTTCATCATGGATTGCCCCAGACAAAATAACCAAAGATTGCACCAAATGGTCATGTACTGGTGCTTTGAGCGACCAATCCCGATGAAATTCCCAGTTATATAAACTCAGCCGTACCCCTGGTAATAATTCCATATGGCGGCTATAGCCCTGACCCAGACGTTCTGGTACACTCAAAAGTACTTCATAATTATCAAGTATCAAACTGGGATAGCGCAGTTGAGGAGTCTGCTGGCACAGTTCATTCCAGTCAGTTTGGCTGAGAGTGAGCGTCATGATGGGCTAAATTCAAGGTGAAGATTAAGCTAAATAAGAATTATTTGCAAAAATTCTACCACATTGATGTGAGCGGTCGCACTTTGCACACGCTACGCGATCGCTTACTCCAAGAATTTGCGTCAATTTCAGCACTAATAGCTAATGGCGGATTCTCTAAACGGGAGAGTAAAATTTCTCTAGCGTAATGAATCCGAGCGATGGTTTCTGGCTTCAGTCCTGGTGATGGTTGCAGGCTATCCTGACCAACATTGTAGTGTTAACAAGGGCCAATTAAATCTAGTATGCAAGCATGGTATGTAAGTTTGCTCATTGCTACCTGCTTAATTTGGCCCTGTACTCCAACTTTACCTTACTTTTGCACTGCCTTCTTAATCACAACGTGACCGACAGAGACTCTCATCCACTCTATCATTGATGGTTTTTTCGGAGGATTGCCAAAAAGTTCATTAGTTATATCGGGAGATCCACACTCATCTACAAGTTCTTTGACAAATCCAACCATGCCGCGCTGATGTGAAGGGAACTCTTTCTTGACAAGTACAATACGCAATTTATTAACCAACTTGCGAAATAAAGTAGTGTTCTGTATGAAAGAAATCTTCAACAAAGTGTTGAGAAGCTTTTCATACCAGGTGAAATCAACTTGCTGAGGAAAATACTTTTTCCCATCTGGATAAATATCCCAATAACTGCATCCCCAATCTTCAATAAAGTATAAACCACCTGGCTTGAGGTAATTCTCAAACAGATGCCAAAAGCTAATCCTTGTATATTGTCCAATGTGGGATGCATCATCAACAATCACATCAAAACCGTTCGGCGCAACTTCAGCTGCTATCTTGTTCAAGATTTCGCGGTTCTGTTGTTCCCCCTGATAGACTTTAATCCGGTTGGATGGGTCGTTAATCTGTACTGGATGAATATCAAGACCAATTATCTGAGCTTTCGGAAAAAAATCACGCCAGTACAGTAAAGATTTACCTTCAGCGACTCCTAACTCAAACAGTACGATTTCCTGATCTCTCAAGGGTTTAAGATACTCTTCATAATTTCTTAAGTAATGTTGACAAGCGAGTTTATCAATAGGCATTGCTTTTTCTGTAGCTTTGCTTGTATTCATACTTACCTCAATTGATGTTACTCTGTATGATTTGGTAACTCGAATATTTTGTGGCCTGTGGACTGGAATCTAAATAATGTAATAATTTCAGTGATTTTGAAAATAGTTTTGCAACCAGTCTGAAGCCATGCACTTGTTTGTAATAGTAATTCCGTGTCAAGGAGGCAGATATAAATTTTCTGCATAACCTTTAGCAAAGCATATGATTTCTCTATAAAGAAATGCCACAGAGCAACTCTAATCAAGCAAAACTTTTTCTTTAGTTGATTGCCTGTGCCTGAATCTAAATAGCTCCAGAAATATAGTTTAATGGGGAAAAAAGACCTTTAGTGAACATTAAGTATGATTTTTTAGGATGATGTTCAATTATTCTCTATTTTTCTCATACTACGGCTGAGAGTATTAAAAATAAAACCTGTGTTATTGCAGATAATAGAATAAAAAAGAAGTCTTTTGAGAGCTTCCAACTATCACAAGGTAGAATTTTAGTAACAAATTCTACAGAATAGAATACACAAAAATCTGTATTCAGTCATAGAACGATAACCTCCAGTACGCCTTTGGCGAACGCATCCATAACGCTTGTGAAATTTTTTATGAATTCCCAGATTCGCTATTTAATGTGTCCCCCCGACCACTACGATGTTGACTATGTGATTAATCCTTGGATGGAAGGAAATATTCACAAGTCATCGCGCGCTCGCGCCGTCGAACAGTGGCATAACCTCCATAAAATTCTTAAAGATCATGCAATTGTAGACTTAGCGTCACCACAAAAAGGTTGGCCTGACATGGTGTTTACTGCCAACGCTGGTTTGGTACTGGGCGATAACGTAGTTCTAAGTCGTTTTTTACATAAAGAGCGCCAAGGAGAAGAACCTTATTTCAAACAGTGGTTTGAAGAAAATGGTTACAAAGTCTACGAACTACCTAAAGACTTGCCTTTTGAGGGAGCAGGGGACGCACTGCTGGATCGGGAAGGACGTTGGCTATGGGCGGGGTACGGATTTCGCTCAGAATTAGACTCTCATCCCTACCTCGCAAAATGGCTGGATATCGAGGTGTTATCCCTGCGATTAATAGATGAGCGCTTCTATCACCTCGATACTTGCTTTTGTCCGTTAACAGACGGCTATTTGCTTTACTATCCTGCTGCTTTTGATTCCTACTCAAATCGCTTAATTGAAATGCGAGTAGCACCCCAAAAGCGGATCGCTATAGATGAAACTGATGCAGTAAACTTTGCTTGCAACGCGGTAAATGTAGACCGTGTTGTAGTGATGAACAAAGCTAGCGATGCATTGAAAGCACGTCTTACCGATATTGGTTTCCAGATCCTTGAAACACCACTCACAGAATTTCTCAAAGCGGGTGGTGCAGCAAAATGTCTAACGCTACGAGTAACAGAACCAGTTAGAGAAGAAGTTCATGCCAACACGCTCGTCGAAAGCCGCATCGTTCGCATGGAAGGACACTTGCTTGATGCTGGCTTAATTAACCGTGCTTTGGACTTGATTGTAGACAATGGCGGTAGTTTTCAAGTATTAAATTTCAACTTGGGAGAACAACGGCAAAGTACTTCCAAAGCAGAAGTGAAGGTGACAGCACCTTCCCATGATGTGATGGAAGAAATTATCTCACAGTTAATTGACTTGGGGGCAGTAGATTTACCTCAAGACGAGCGAGATGCCAAACTAGAACCAGTTACGATCGCTGGTGTTGCTCCCGATGATTTTTATGTCACCACGATTTACCCCACCGAGGTGCGAATTCGCGGTGAATGGATCAAAGTAGAAAATCAACGTATGGATGGCGCGATCGCTATTTCTCAAACTCCTCAAGGTTTGGTAGCACGGTGTAAATTATTGCGCGACTTAGAAGTTGGCGAGCAAGTCGTCGTCGATGTACAAGGTATCCGCACCATCCGCAAGACTGAATCGCGAGAAAAACGCAACGCTGAGGAATTTAGCTTTATGTCAGCGGGTGTTTCTAGCGAGCGGCGCGTAGAACTAGTTGTAGAACAAGTAGCTTGGGAATTGCGTAAAATCCGTGATGCAGGTGGTAAAGTAGTTGTCACAGCTGGCCCTGTAGTAATTCACACTGGCGGTGGCGAACACCTGTCACGACTGATTAGAGAAGGATACGTGCAGGCACTATTGGGTGGTAACGCGATCGCTGTTCACGATCTCGAACAAGCGGTTATGGGGACTTCCCTTGGTGTAGATATGAAGCGGGGTGTGGCGGTACGGGGCGGACACCGCCATCACCTCAAGGTAATTAATACCATCCGGCGTTACGGCAGCATTGCCAAAGCTGTGGAAGCGGGGGTAATTAATAGTGGCGTTATGTATGAGTGCGTCAAGAATAACGTGCCTTTCTGCCTTGCCGGTTCAATTCGCGATGACGGGCCTTTACCCGATACTCAGATGGATCTGCTCAAAGCACAAGCAGAATACACCCAACTGCTCAAAGGTGCAGAGATGATTTTAATGTTGTCATCGATGCTGCATTCTATTGGCGTAGGCAATATGACACCTGCGGGAGTGAAAATGGTATGTGTCGATATCAATCCAGCAGTTGTGACGAAGTTAAGCGATCGAGGTTCGGTAGAATCGCTTGGTGTTGTCACAGATGTAGGATTGTTCCTGAGTCTGTTAGTGCAGCAATTGGATAAATTAACAAGTCCGTATACTGCCAAGGTGAATTAATAGAGGATTTCCCGGCTGAAGTTAACGGTAAGCCGGGAAACTAAATGATTACTGATACAAGCTTTGATTGTAATTTTTTCCCTGCTTAACAGCAAAATTACTGGGATCACAATAAATACACAAGAATATGAATTATGAATATTGAGTATTTTGTCGTGCTTTAGATATTATTAATCAATCAAAATCCATCATAATTTTTGAATTTGAACCCGACGCTCATAATACAAATCCTGAAGGTGCGTTAAAAAATAATCAGCGATCGCGCTTTGATAAAATAGCTTGATGTAGTGATTAATCTATTGAAAATAAAATCAAAGCAAAACAGGAAGTTATGATTCAAGGAGTAGCTTTCAACAGAGAGTCAGAAATTCGCTGGGTAAGTCTTGTTGCAGACATTTTATTAGCGGGGATGGTATTAGGGCCGCTTGCAGCACCTTTTCTGGCAGCATCTGGATTGCCAATTTTACCTGTCATTGCGGACATTATTTATTTTATGGGTAGTCATGTTTGCCCACAACCGGACATGGGAGTAGCCTTGGCTGCACCGTTTATTATGGCTGTGTGTATGCGTTGCTACGGTACAGTAACGGGTTTGCTGCTCACTCGTTTATTGTGTGGGGTGACTGGCGGTAAAGGTTTTTACTGGTTGCATCAATATGGTTGGAGTGGTGTAGCCCTTGCCAGTGTTTTGATGATGGCTTATCCGTTGGAATTAGCAGCAGAAGTTTTGGGATGGTTGAGTTTCAATAATTACATTGTTACAGTCTTTGGGTTGATAACGGGTTTGGCATGGGGCTTGTTGACAATGCCGATATTGCACGGGCAAGAGATAAATTCAACAAGTTCGTTAGCAAATGAAAACTGATTCCATTTTTTATCAAATATTTGAGAATTTTCCTGGTATTTTCTTTGAATTTATTGCTCAACCTGCTGTAATCAGTGATATTGATGAATTTATTGCAGTGGAAGTTAAACAAACAGCTTTTCGTATAGATAGTTTGTTTCTTCCCGAACCAGGCTTAATTGAACAACTTATCTATTTTCTAGAAATACAGACTCGCACGAAATAATAGATTGATTGCAAAATCCAATTTTATGATCGTAACGAACACAGATGGACACAGATAAACACAGATAAATTATCCGTGTGCATCTCGTGGTTTATCTGTGGTCGATTTCTAAAACATGATTTTTACTATGCTTGTGCTTTTGGCACAGTAACAAGTTTAAGACAGCTTATACCAATTTAAAATCTCGTAGTTTAACATTTGCATCGCTGTGTTATTTTAATGCAACCGCTTGCATTGTTAATGCATCAGCTTGATACTTATTTGGAATGGCGATCGCTAGTGTAAAGTAGATGTCTTAAGCGATGTTGAGCGAGGCGATCGCTTCACTTTTATATACTGGTTAAAGTTGCCATAATCTTTGTAAGAATCAAACTTTGTTCAGAAGTCGAAAATCAACTGTAGCACGTCAATTGTACTTTCCTCGTTCTAAATTCATGGGTTAAACTTATGCAACAGCATATCCTGTGTGTTGCCTCACATTTTGCGGGTGAAAAGCTAAGACAATTTTATCTTTGGGAATTCCGGCAGCTTCTAATTCGTAGGTTACGCCATCTTCTGTGTCATCTCGTTGCACCCAGATTTTGCCATCAATAATGTCAATATGAACTAAGCACCCGTGAATTCGCTTCGCACCATCCCAGCCAAGAGTTACCAGCAAATAGCTATCATTTTCGCTATCAAAGACTGTTTTACACTCAATAGCTGCGTAGGAATAAGGAATTTGTGTGTAAGGTACTAACACATCTTTGATGATGCGTCGATAATTATCTAAGGTATCCATTGGATAATCCTCTCAGTCTCTGGATTAAAAACGAGTAACTTTAGATTCTCAGTTTCTATTAAAAGTGTACCAATTGGTTCCTCAAACAAAGTGACAAATACGGTGTCACGTACTGCTAAATATAATTTTCTTTCTGGTTCCAGGCGATTGATTACAGCACGATACATGATAAATCCGCCAATGGCATCTTTTAAATCTGCCATTTCTGAAGGACTGACAAAACTTTTAATTTCTACAGCTATTTTTTTAGTTCCTTGTTCTGCTGCTAAGAGTTGTTTTGCTCCTAAATCTACATACATATCTTTTTGACCCCACTTTAAATGCAGGGGATCATCTGTAATTATCCAGCCTTCTTGAATTAAGGCATTCTTAACAGCATCGTGATAAATATCTTTTGCAGGCATCTAAAGTTTTACCTTATTTACTGCCAAAATCACCTTAAATAGTTCCACCTCCTGAGTTTTACGAGGTTAACTAAAGTCGCGATCGCCCTCTGTTAACATCCATAATCTCAAGTAAAATAAACCCGGTTTACTCTACACTCTTAAACCACTCAACAATCCCTTGTGCGATCGCCTTTGCTAATTTCTTCTGTTCTTTCTCATCTGTTACCCACTCAAATTCCCAAGGGTTGCTCATAAAACCCAACTCCAACAACACCGATGGCGCAGCAGCTGGGCGTGTGAGCGCTAAGTTATTCCAAAACACGCCATAGGATGGACGCTCTAATTTCTCAACGAGATAATTTTGTATAAATACTGCTAAACTGTGCGCTTGGGGATGATACCAAAAGGTTCCCACTCCCTTAGTGTTTTCAGCATCACCACTATCAGGCAGAGAGTTGTAATGTATGGATAAAGCTATAGTTGGTTCTTGTTGATTGATGATTGCTTGACGTTCAACTAGCGACACTTCTTTATCTTCTTCTCGTGTCATCACTACTGTTGCGCCTCGCTTCACCAACTCATCTCGCAGTAACTTTGACACTACCAAATTTACATCTTTTTCCAGAACTCCATTTGGTCCTGATGCGCCTGATTCTTTCCCACCATGTCCGGGATCTAATAAAATTTTGATTCCAGATAAAGGTTTGCGTTTAGAGTCAGGAATTACTGGTGAGTGACGCAAACTTAAAACTAAGCTTGTAGCGTCGTATCTCAGCTTATATCCCCATTGTTGGTCTTTTTTGAGGTTAAAGGTATATTGTATTTGTCCTGGTGCCACCTGCTGCCAATCGAGACGAGAAATTAAAGGGTTATCATCTAAGCGAATAATATCTGTTTGGGCAGTTGTATTGTAGAGGGTGAGAGTAAATGTGCGATCGCCTTGTTGTACGGAAATCGGCACGGGAATTTGCAGGGGAAAAACCATCTCCGTGCGATCGCTCAGTGGGCGGTAACCAACACTGCGAATAATTGAGCGTGGGGGAATTGCTCCTGATATGATTGTTGTTTCTTTACTATTAATCCAGCCGCCATAGTCTAAGCGCAACCATTCTCCTTCCCTTCCTGTGACTGCGGCTTTAGTTCCTTTGGGTAGGGGTGTGAGTCGAGAATAATCTGTGCTCGGCCCGGTGCGGGCAACACCAGCTTCTGCTGTCACCGTGACAACTTGCGGTTGTGCGGGTGAAAGAATGGTGATTTTTCCGGGGCTTTCCTGAGTTATTGTTTTACCATTAAGTGTAAGTTGAAACTGAGGTTTACCCAAATCCACATCTTTGGTATTATCCGATAAACCAATACCAAAACTAATGGTGCAACCCTCATATTTACCAATGGTAGATTGAGCAGGCTGGTTTTTACCTGTTAATGCTGCCAAGTTACTTGGCAATTGAACTTGTTGAAGTTGAGGCGCAAGAGGTATTGTTTGATTACCCAATTTCACAGATACACTGGCATTAGAAGCAGCGATCGCGCTAAAACAAACAAGTTCCCCTGGCAGTCTGGCTATATCTGCTGCTGGAGTCAGGGAATCTTTAGCAAAAGCTAGCCCTTGTGGTACTTCAGGTTGGGTAGCAAGCCTTGTTACTTTAATCTGAACGGTTTGATTTTGGTGACTTACGGTAAAGAGATTTTCTCCCAACTGTAAGGGTAAACTGGGAGCAAAATGACCAGACTTACTGCGGTTTACCTGTTTTCCATTGATGAGAACTTGTCCGGTTGGTGGCGCTGTGCCAATGAAAAAAATTTTATCGCTGCTAGTCTGGTAGTTTGCGGGAGGATAAACAACCTGAAGGGATTGCTCTTGTGCCAAAACTACTACAGTAGAAGAAAGTATAGAACCTAATAATACTAATCCTAAAAGTGATCTCACGCCAAAATAAAACTAAGTTTCACAACAATTACTGTGGCACAATGACGGGGTGTATCTGGGGAAGTTGCTAGAATTTACGAATTATGACGAAGTTTGTATTTGTGACCGGCGGTGTAGTTTCAAGTATCGGCAAGGGCATTGTAGCAGCAAGTTTGGGACGGTTGCTAAAATCGCGAGATTATTCGGTGTCGATTCTTAAACTCGATCCTTATATTAATGTCGATCCAGGAACCATGAGTCCTTTTCAGCATGGTGAAGTATTTGTTACTCAAGATGGCGCTGAAACAGACTTGGATTTGGGACATTACGAACGCTTTACCGATACTTCTATGTCCCGTCTCAATAGTGTTACCACTGGCTCAATTTATCAAGCAGTGATTAATAAAGAGCGTCGTGGTGACTATAATGGCGGCACGGTGCAGGTAATTCCCCACATCACCAATGAAATTAAAGACAGGATTTCTAGAGTAGCTAGAGATACAAATCCTGATGTAGTAATTACAGAAATTGGCGGTACAGTGGGCGATATAGAATCACTGCCGTTTTTGGAAGCAATTCGCCAGTTCCGCAAGGATGTAGGACGGCAGAACGTCTTGTATTTACACGTCACCTTAATACCGTGGATTGCTTCGGCGGGTGAAATGAAAACCAAGCCGACACAGCATTCAGTCAAAGAACTGCGATCAATTGGGATTCAACCAGATATTTTAGTCTGTCGGTGCGATCGCTCTTTGCCAGGAGGTTTAAAACAGAAATTATCAGAGTTTTGCGATGTGCCACCAGAAGGTGTGATTCCTGCTGTAGATGCCAAGAGTATCTATGAGGTACCCCTAATTTTAGAACAGGAAGGACTAGCGCAGGAAGCATTGGAGTTGCTGAATATGGAGCAACGCGAACCTGATCTGAGCCAGTGGCAAACTTTAGTAGAAAGGTTATATAGTCCCAAACATCGAGTAGAAATTGCCATTGTCGGTAAATACGTACAATTAAGCGATGCCTATCTTTCTGTGGTGGAAGCGCTGCGTCATGCAGCCATTGCTATGGGTAGCGAACTGCACCTGCGTTGGGTAAACTCAGAAAAATTGGAAGTTGAGGGAGCCGAAAATCACTTAGATGGCGTTGATGGTGTAATTGTACCCGGAGGTTTTGGCGTACGCGGGGTAGATGGAAAAATCGAAGCCATCAAATACGCTCGCATTCGCCAAATTCCCTTCCTGGGCTTGTGTTTGGGAATGCAATGCTCTGTCATTGAATGGGCGAGAAATGTGGCGGGATTTGCAGATGCCCATAGTGCCGAATTTGAACCTCATACAGAAAATCCTGTTATTAACCTGTTGCCTGAGCAGCAGGATGTAGTGGATTTAGGCGGTACAATGCGTCTAGGTTTATATCCTTGTCGTATTCTCCCTAATAGCTTGGCATTCCGTCTGTATCAAGAAGAAGTGATTTACGAACGGCATCGCCACCGTTACGAATTCAATAACGCCTACCGCAACCTGTTTTTAGACTCTGGCTATTTAATCAGCGGTTCTTCTCCTGATGGACGCTTAGTAGAAATTATTGAATTGCCACAGCACCCTTTCTTTATTGCCTGCCAATTCCATCCCGAATTTCAATCTCGCCCTAGCGCACCCCATCCTTTGTTTAAAGGATTTATCGAAGCTGCGATCGCTCGTTTTGAATCTTCCTCAGGCACACAAATACCTCTTGAAGTTTTTTAATTTTCTAGAGAAATTACGCAAAACGTTCAGCTAGTTTAAGAATTATACTCTGCTAAGTGGGTGATTAGGGGCTAGGGACTAGGGACAAAGAGGAGGACAAGGGGAAGGGAAGAGGGAAAGACAAGGGGAATGTAAATGAAAATTCTCCTAATACCCAATCCTCGATACCCAATACCCAGTACCTATTGCCCTTTTAGTGTATGCAGCTGATGACAGCTACTTAAAAAGGTGGCGTATCAAAATAAGTTCCTGAAAAATTTGGAACATGAGGGGATTTTGTGGCGTACTGGATGAAAATCAACTACGAGAGGAGAGAATATGTAGTTAATTTTGAGCGTGTCAGCGCGTTTTGTTATGAGCAAAACGGCAGGATAACTTTTTGGTTACCTGATAGTGCCATCCCGATTATTATTAATCCTCAAACAAATCAACAAGATTACCAAAAAATTCTGGAGTATGTAGAACAATTTACACAGCCAGAATTAGCTCGTAATCATTGGGTAAAAATATATTACGAGAGAAATGAGTATCTAATTAATTTGAATTGCATCAGTTCTTTTTGTTATGAACCAGCCAACGGTAGGATAACTTTTTGGTTGCCAGACGGTATTATTCCGATCATCATCAACCCAGCAAGTAATCCGGCTTCCTATGAGAAAGTTTTGAGCTACATCAGAAATACAACGGGATATTCTTTAGTTGAGTAGACAAGCAAAAATTGGGAGCGGGTAATAGTAACTGGGTACTAGGTACCAGGGACTTGTAATTATGCCAGTTCAATCACCAAAAGTTGACTATCAAGTTGTACATGCGATCACCGGAAGAATTCGCATTAGAGTTCCTCGTCTCAAAACAGATCCCGACTATGGCGATCGATTACAGCAAATAGTAAAGTCTCTCGATGTGGTTACAGATGTGCGTGTTAATGCTGCCAATGCTTCCGTGGTAGTTCAGTACAATTCCGCAGATATCGAAAATAAAGTAATGCAGAGAGAACTGGCAACCTGCATTCAAAAAGCTGAACAAACAGAAACAACTGCACCTGAACCTTCTGTGGAACCTGTAGCAGAAAGAACAGAGCAAAATGATGTAGTTATCGAAGATGTTGCCCAGACAACGAACAAAAGCGCGGCAATTCAGGTAACCGACGAATATCTATCTCAAATCGACGATCAGTTTCCCATCAACGTTGATCTGGAAAATAAACTGTTTGAGATTGGTATTCCTGCCTTACAAATATTACAACCTCTTAATGTTGAACTTAAAAAGTTTGCAGCCGAACATGAGAAAAACACAGATTTGCAGCGCATCCAACTAGATTTAGAAGCTTTTCTCAGAGAAGGTGGTTTTCTAATTAATGGCAAAGCCCACGGTAAATTCAGAGAAACTTTTATTGTCAATCCGATTACTCGTAGAAAGCATCATACTCCCTGGATGTCGATTGCTGCTGTAGGGATCGCAGAACTCGATGCAACCGTTGTTGATGAAACAATCAATGTTAACCTCACCAAATTGAAAGTTTCTGGTGATTCGGGCAAGTGGTACAAAGAATTAGTGAAATATGCTTTTGAATATCTCTTTAAAACTAAACTCGTAGCTAAAATTAACGACGCTTTATCTAAAATTGATGGTGCCAAGGTACAGCAAATTTTCTTTCAGTTAAAAGGAAATGAAAAAGTACGAGCAAAAACTCAGAAGTTGGGTTTGACTCCAGAGAAACTAGATGAGTTGTTGGAACTCGTTGAGGTAAACGCTAGAGTTTCTCCCGATTATTTATGGCTGTACGTTCAGCTTTGAAAGGCTCTCTCTTTCAAGGCGATCGCATATGTTGAAAACTATTCACATAATGTATCTCAGCTAAATAAACAGCTCTAAAGAAACATGAAAAAACTCTGCTAGCGCCTTTGCCTGAGCTTTGCTTATTCCTCGTTTGCCATTCACAATTTCTGAGACAACTCCTTTGGAACCAATAATTCCAACTAAGTCAGATTGTTTTATTCCTCGTGCTTCCATCAAATGTTCAAGAATTTCATGAGGAGATGATTCTCTCATTGGATAGTTTTTGCTCTCATACTCTTCAATGAGACTAACTAATAGTTGTAGAATAGCTGTCTGCTCTGGAGAACGATTTTTACATCCCATCAACTTTTCTACAGCCTCTAGAACAAAGTCATATTCTTCTTCTGATGTAATCACTTTTGGTTGAAACTCAGCCAAGAGCTTGCCATATATTTCTCTATCAAAAGTAAGGGCCATTTTCCTTATTTACGTCCTATATTAGAGCACTCCATAAATTACTTTCTTCAGTTTTCATCCTCACTAAAAATTATTATTCTCTAACTGTGTGAATGGTGGACGATATTAATAACTTTACTTAACTCTGTCAAAAGTAAGGATCATTTTTCCAATTGTCCTTATCCCAACTTACCTCTCCACTATCCGCATCACATGCCCATCCGGATCTCTTACCAAAAACCCCTTTTTAAACCCTAATCTTTCCCCTGGAATTCTCACCACCCTCGAAGAAACAAAGGCAGATTTACTCAACCTTAGCCTTTGCGCTATCGCCTCTGCATCCTTTACTACCAGTGTTGTTTGCCAATGCAGTAAATCATTAGCACGCGCATCTACAGGAAATGGTCGTCCGTCTCGCGGTGTAAGGTATTCTAGAAATTCTATACCGGGGCCATTAGGCGATCGCATCCCGCTAATATGCAACCTTGCCCCAAAGACATTATTCAGATACTCCTGTTCTGTGCCGTAATTTTCGCTTTCTCCAGCCAGTTTTAAACCTAGTAAATCCCGATAGAACTTCAAGCTAGCCTCAGTATTAGATACAACAATTGCCGTATGGTCAATTCCCAAAAATAATTGGTTGGTTGATTTCTGCCATTTGCGATCGCCTTTACCCGGAGGGAAGTAAATAATTTCTAAATTGTGTCCATCCGGATCTTTAAAGTAAAAAGCGCGAATTCCTGCTGCTGCTTTATTCGAGTCGGGAAGGCGTTGAGGTGCAGTTGAGGCGTGTTGCACTTTCAACGAACGCAAGCGCTGGTAAGCTTTATCCATATCACTAACTACAATAGCAATATGTTGAAACCAGCGATCATTACTCCGTGAATCTACAGGAATGGTTCTACCTTTAGGTGTTAAATATTCTGTTAGCTCAATTACCTCATCACCCAATTGCATCCCCACCACCCGCATCCGCACGCCAAACAATCCTTGTAGATGTTCGTATTCTGTACCCCAAACTTCTACATCAGAAATTTTTTTAAAGGACAAAACTTGGGAGTAAAACTTTACAGCTTGATCCATATCAAAAACAGTCATTCCTACCGAATCTACAGCAGCAACAGCTTTCTGAGTGGTTTGATTTTGGGGAATTACTGTTGAGGGTGCATCCTGTCGCCGTTCAATTTGCGAAAGTGCATAATTATGCGGTGTAAAAGCAACAGCAAATCCAACACTAGCTAATAGTAGTGTTTTAGCGATATTTCTGTTAAATTTCATGAGAGTATCAGTAGAGTAAAAGTTCACCAGTTCTCGATTTAGGCTGTTCAAATTCAAGGGAAAGTATTTCTAATTAAGTAGCAGGGAGAACTTAACTAATGATCATCCTCTACGAACATCCGCTATCTCCTTATGTACAGAAAATCAAAATTGCCTTACGCGAAAAGGGGATTGAGTTTGAGTCCAAAGCACCTGAGTTAACTGGAGGCGGATTTGGAGGTAGCGAGTTCCTCCAAGCCAATCCTCGTGGGGAAATACCGGCTCTTGTTGATGGCGATGCCAAGATATTCGACTCTACAATCATCCTTGAGTACATCGAAGAAAAATGGACTGAACCACCACTGCTGCCGAGCAATCCACTAGAGCGAGCGCGTGTCCGCACGATCGAAGATGTTATGGATACCTACTACGAGCCTATTAACTGGGGGTTGGGTGAAATCAACTTCTTTGGTAGGGCGAAGGGTGAACTTGCCGAAACTATCGTTGGCAATGCCAAAGAACAAGCCGCGAAGAGTCGCCAATGGCTAACCAAACAGCTAGGCGATCGCGAATGGTTCAATGGCGATCGTTTTGGCTGGAGCGATCTGTGTATCGTTCCCCACCTCAATTTGTCGTCAACTGTATTCGGGATTGCACTAGAAGCAAATTCCCCACTTGCCGATTGGTTCAAACGCGTTAGCGTGCGTCCAAGTGTCGCACAAACATTGCAGGAAGTACAAGACTCCCTTGCTGGATTAGATCAATTTCCGCACCTCATTGAACAAGGACTATTCAAACGTGAGTACCGCGATCATCGTCTTGAGTGGATGATTCGTATGGGTGGGCTTCAAGTCGTACTCGACGGCATCGAGAAAGACAACATCCGATTTAGTTATGATTTCGCTTGAAAAATTGAATTTTAAGCTCCAGAATTAGAGGGTATATTGGAGTCTATATATTCTCGCCAGCGAGTAATTAATCCTTCTTTGAAATCAACTAAAATCGCATCTTCTGCTTTTTGCTGTTTGCCTGTTTCGTTGTTTGTATCTTCCCAAGTCCACTCAACAGCTGCGCGATCGCCATCAATGAGGATTTGTTTAATCTCAATTTTTACACCTGAATGAGTCGCAGCAAATTCAGCCGTTACTTGTTGAATTGCAGTTCGTCCTACATAACTATTACCAGGAACAATGAACTTTCCATCTGGTGCAAATAACTCAGCAAAAGCATCAGCATTTCCTGTCATCCAAGCTTGAGCCGCTTGTTGGATAATTGAGTGAATTTCTTCTACTTTCATCACTGCTAGTCCCTCTTGATATATTGTGGAAATAATAGAATTTGGGATTTGATTATGGTAGAACAGACTTGTGTTAATCCATCCAGGTGACAGAAGCACAAGTACGATGAGAAATCCTAGAAACAGAAATGACTTTTTAATTGCAATAGTTTTTCTTCTGACTTCTTGATTCTGAATTCTTCATGCTTTGAAAAGGCTTTTGGAACCTTGCAAGGCAGAGTCTAAAAAAACTTGAATTTGTTTGATTTTTTCTTCCCCTTCACCACTGACATCAGATGCTTTAAGAACAGCCCCAACCCAATCCTGAGTATGCCAAAAACCACCACTTGCTAATTCAGTAAGATTTGTTATTTCGGGATAAGGATAGGGAGAAACATACCAGTATGGTTCGTTATAATTAGTATCCCCCGGAGACATGCCAATACCCACAGTTATTGGTTCGCCATTAGATGTCTTACCAACAGTAACGAGTGTGGCAATATCGAAATGATGCGGCCAAATGTGAATCGATGATGCTCCCTCTTCTTTTGCAACTATTTCCTGTAAAAGTAAGTTAGTAATAGCATAGTAATTTGCTAATTCTTGTCTGCCAGATTTCTTGGTGTTAGCATCAAAGGCAGCACCGTGGGCAATTTTATAATCAGGAAAATCAGCATATGGATAGGAAGGCATGTTGACTTTGTCTGCATCAGCACCTAATTTGGCAATTTCTTGTTTGTGCCATTCTATTCCTGCTGCTAAAGTTTTCTGATTTAAAGAAAGTTCGGCTATCTTTTGATTTTGTTCATCAATAATTAATGATGTTAAATTGACTGGTTCGAGAGCAACTCGAAATGATTTTTCTGCTGGAATAAGTTCTCCTATAAAGGCTTTTAATTCAGGGTTCCAACTCAGGCTGGTATGGCTGTAGTCTGGTTTTGGTTGTGCTAGCTCTGAACTGATCGCAGCAATAAACTGAATTGCATAGTGTAACTGAAGCCTGCTTTGTGTCAAAGTTTGCGGATCAATTTTGCCTGTTATTTGTTGTTGCTGCATCATAAATTTTTCTTGTTCCAATTTTTTGAGCTAAAGTTTCCATATGGATTAGTCTTTGTGCGGGCGATCACTTCCTAAGCTCCTACTCTTGAGCAGGTGGAGGAAGAATTTCCAAACCGTACTTAGGAGCAGTTGCCAGCAGTTTTTCAATATCAGCGTTAGTCACAGCAGGAGGTGTAGCATTTAACGCCATAACTGCTGTACCCACTTCGATAAAAAATTTCTCTAACCCGGCTGGAGTAACCCAGCACAATAATTTGGCTGGTTTGACAGCGATGTTGCGAAAACTATGTAGTTGCCCTTTAGAGGAATGAACGAAAGTTCCAGGTGTAGCTACAATTGTTTGTTCCCCAAGTTGAAACTCTATTTCACCTTCTTGAATGTAAAAAGATTCGTTTTCGCGCGTGTGTATATGAGGTGGAACCGTGCTGTGGGGTTGCATGACAATTTCAATTAGCCCATAGGCTTGGGCTGTATTTTCACCGAGCGCTTTAAAGGTGTACAAGTCTCCAAGTACCCAAGAAGAAGAACCTTCACCTGGTTGCATTACTATGTCGTGTTGATTGATAGTCATGGTGGTTTTTCCCAGAATGTGGAAAATTAATGAACCGCGGAGGCGCAGTGAACGCAAAGGAAGAGCAAATGGAGGGTTTTACTTTATTCTTTCTATCAAGTGTTCGCCGACACGTAGGGCATTTGCAATAATTGTCAATGTAGGATTGACTGCACCACTGGAGAGGAAAAAGCTACCATCTACAACGTAAAGATTGTCAATATCGTGAGTGCGACAGTTTAAATCTAATACAGAGGTTTTAGGATTTTCGCCAAAGCGGCACGTACCTACTTGATGCCCAACACCATCTAAGGGTAGTTTACCTGTAAAGTAACTTTTACCACCTTTGACAAAATAGGAACAGTTAGGCATAATTTGCTGACCGCATTCAATAGATTTGAGAGTTTCAATCCAGCGTTGTTCTAAACGGTTGTAAACTTCGCTATTGTTCTCTGTATATTCAATGATAATTTTGTCACCATTTACGCGCACGCGATTGTTGGCATCAGGTAAATCTTCCACTGTGATCCACCAATCGATGGAATGGGTTGCCACTTCTTCTGGTGTCAATGGTGCGTAAGCTTCTGGATTTCCTTCTAGTGCTTCTTTGCTGACTTTACCTAAAGTTTGAATTTGTCCCATTGGATAGTTATAATTTTCTTCACCCCAGTAAAAATCATTGATGGAGAGGGTTTTCTGAAAAGCTGTGGGGTTGGGCTTTTTTGCTACTCCAATAATTGAACCTAATACGTGTTTCATGAAATTCCGTCCCACCAAACCAGAACTATTTGCCAGTCCGTAAGGATGTTTTTCATTTGCAGATTTGAGCAGTAGTACGGAGGAGTTAATGGCACCGCAAGCTACAGCGACAATATCTCCTGAGAATATCTGTTTGTGTCCCTGAACCTCTACTTCTACCCCTGTTATTTCTCGCCCAGACGGGCTGGTGAGTAGTTTTAATACTTTGGCTTCTGTAATTAATGTGACGTTATTTTGCCCAAGGACGGGACGTACTGTGCTCACCTCTGCATCAGATTTGGCTTGCACGAGGCAGGGAAAACCATCGCAAGTATTGCAACGGATGCAAGTACTTAAGTAGCGTTGTGCTTCATTTAAACGAATACCTACTGGAGTGTGGTAGGGATGTAACCCTTGTGATTTCAATGCATCACTGATTTCCTCAATCCGGGGTTCGTGGCTCACAGCAGGATAGGGATATTCCTCGCTGCGAAATGGTTCTGTTGGATCTTCTCCAGTTTTACCATGTACCTGATAAAGTTTTTCGGCTTGAACGTAATAAGGCTCAAAGTCACAATATTTGAGCGGCCATTCTGGAGAAATGCCGTCTTGATGGTGGTATTTCTCAAAGTCCTTTTCTCGCAATCGAAATAATGCTGCACCATAAACTTTGGTATTGCCTCCGACAAAATAACTCATGCCGGGGTGTAATTCATTACCGTCTTTGTCGTACCAGACTTCAGAATTATGATAGCGATCTGTATTAAAAACTATTTTAGTATCCCAGTTTGCTTTCTCTCTGGGTAAAAATGGCCCGCGTTCGAGTACTAAAATTTTCTTGCCACTTTGCGCCAATTTGTAAGTAAGAGTTCCACCACCAGCACCAGTACCAATAATAATAATGTCGTAATGTTCAGACATACTGCTATCTCCTGTTTTGAGAGTATCATCAGCCAAGAAAGCAGTTAAGAAATTATAGGCTGCTAAGAATTTGAGTATAGGTAAGTTAAGAGTTTGACAAAATTATTCTTATTCTAGGTTCAGCAGAAATTAAGGTTGAAAGAATAGGTAAGTAAGTTGGTAACAAAAATTCAATTTATGTGAATAAATATAAATTAGCTGTAGGGTGTGTTTTGCGCAGCACAACGCTGCTATTAGCTAATACCTTATTTTACTTTGTCCCTACTCCAATAATGTGAGGACTAACAATTGGTATTGGTGCTTGAAAATGTTCATAATTGAGACTAGTAAAACCAGCCTTTTCTAATCCTAGCCAAGTTTCGCGATCAGGACGACAACCATCACCAATAATTTTCCAAACAGGGCGAACTGTAGTTTGTACTTTTCGCTGCAAAGTTCCCTGAGGTGCGGCAACATGTTCAATAAATAAGAATTGTCCACCCGGTTTGAGAACTCGTAAAATTTCTTGTAAAGTATTAGCTATATTTGGTACTGAACATAAAACTAAGGTACTAACAACAGCATCTATGCTATTGTCTCCAGCTTCTATATGTTCAGCAGTGCCTGTACGAAGGTAGATATTATCTAAACCTAGCTTGTATGCTTCTTGTTTTAAATAGTTGTGCATATAGGGATTTGGCTCAATTCCTACCCAATTAATACCTTTAGGAAAATAGGGTAGATTAGCACCTGTTCCTGGCCCTATCTCTAAAACTTTACCGTGAAGATTAGCAAATAAAGATTGCTTTTTTTCTCCAACAAATTTGTTATACGTGCCGCTACCTTGAGCCATGATCCAGGCAAACAAACGTTGACCACATTTAGCACACATAACTACTACCTCTTAGTGCGTTTTTTACCTTCTCAATTCACTGTAATTTATGTATATTCTCTTCCCAATTTGCTCCATCAAAAGGCACAATTTCAAAATTAGATACCACATCGCCATCTAAACAGCGAATATTGACATCAATACAGTCGGGGTGACTGCGAGGAATATAAAAAGAGTGAATTCCACAGATACAGCAAAATTTGTGTTGGGCAACTCCTGTATTAAATGTGTAATTTGTCAACACATGTTCGCCCTGCAATAAAGTAAATTTAGCTTGCGGCACAATTAAATGTAAAAAGCCCTTTTTTCTACAGATTGAGCAGTTGCAATCATCGGCTTTGTGTTTGTCAACTACTACTCGAAAACGCACCGCACCACAGTGACACCCACCTTCATAAGTGGCTGATTTATTAATATTTGCTACCATGTAATTTAAAAATTCAAGATTTTAGGCTTGTAAATTTGCTTGTTCTTGTAACCAGGAATCTACGGGTTGTCCATCTTTGCGCCGCAATTCGATTTCCACTACCATTACTTCTTTAGAACCAGGAGGCGCAGGTTTTTTGTGAAAAACAATATCATAATCCATTGGATTGTGACCTCTTTCTTTCAACCATTCTTGTACTTTAGTTGTGGCAAAAAAACTTTGCCCCTGTTCAAACATACGAGTAATCTGCATTTGTAGGGATAAGGGATTTAAACGACCCATTTTTACCGCCTGTGTTAAGTAATATAAAGTAATAGATTTGTGTGACTTTGTCTTACTTTATGTTATCTCTGCTGCTACTCCTCCTAAGATATAAAAGTGTGTTAGCGAAACTTAACGTATCTTGTGAAGGTTTTGGTGCCAAGAGTTCGGTAAACCTCCTAAGTCATAGTTAATGAGTAATACTCAAAGCTAATCCGTCTCAAGCAAAAGCCTGAAAAATTGCTGATTACGGTAACCTGCAATATTAAACCTAGTTAGGCGATCGCTAGAATTAAAGCTAAAAGGCGAATTGAGGAGCCACCAGGATGCAAGTCACATACGATTCCCAAAAGCGCAAGTTGCTATCATCTCTGTATCATGGGGCGATTTTCTTGAGCACAGCATTGTTGTCGATTGGGATTCCAATTGCCATTAACTTAATTTCTGAAGATCCAGTTGTGAAAAGCAATGCCAAAGAATCAATTAATTTTCACTTCAATGTTTGGTTCTGGGCAACCTTAATTGGAGTTCCGATTGGGATTCTATCTTGGCTTACCTTCGGTATTGGTGGAGTTTTGTTCTTCCCCGTTGTTGCTCTTGGCTTTTTACTACACTGGGGATTGACAATTTGGGCATTGTTGCGTTGTTTTAGCCAACCTGATGAACCTGTTCGTTATCCATTTATTTTTCGACTGTTCTGATTGTAACTACACCACATCAGGGTGATTGCTAGAAAAGGGATCTATATCGTGTGCGTTGAAAGACTGATCGTTGATGCTGTTAGGGTAAAGATTTCAGCGATCGCGATTAGCAAGACTTGATATGAAATAAATATCCCTTTTTATTGATTATGCGATCGCACTTTTCTCTATGAAGGAGAACTTAACTAGTCTGCTCCTGAAGACTAGTTTCTAGGAAGCCGCAGTGAAAACAAGGAAATCTGAATAATCCTCTTTGCGGTAGACAGACAAAGTAACAAGTTTATATTTACTGTATAGCTGTGGTTATAAATATTAACTCGTAAATAACCTACTGCTAAATTGCTAATGCAATTATGGCGGGTATCGACAGCGAGGATTTTAAATGAATCTGTTTGATATTCCCATTATTGACCAACACGCCCATAACTTGTTACAACCAGAAATTGCTGACAGCTATCCTTATGCTGCCGCATTTACCGAGGGCTATGCTCCAGAGATTGTTAACTTCCATGCCCGCCATACCTTATTCTATCGACGCAGTCTCCGAGAAATTGCAGCTTTACTTAACTGCGAACCACAAGAAGAAGCAATATTAGCGCGTCGTAAAAGCTTGGGACTAGAGAAGTTAACACAACTTTATTTTCATGCTGCAAACTTAAATATAATTTTTTTAGATGATGGATTGCAACCAGGCTCTATCCAATCACTGTCATGGCATGAACAATTTGTTCCTGTGAAAAGAATTTTGCGACTAGAAGCTTTGGCAGAAGAACTGATTGTTAAGAGCGATGACTTTAGGACATTTTTAGAAAAATTCACGAGCGAAATCGATCCACCACCTGCTGGAGTTATAGGTTTCAAGAGCATTGCTTGCTACCGCACTGGTTTGGATATTCAACCTGTTTCTTTAGCAGCAGCAGCTTGTAATTTTTACGATCTCAAACAAGAATTAGAATATCAACCTTTACGTCTTGCTAACAAATACTTAATTGATTTTCTGCTGCAACAAGCGCTAGCAATTGCTGCTAAATATCACCTACCAGTGCAATTCCACACTGGCTTTGGCGATCCTGATCTGGATTTACGATTAGCAAATCCTCTTTACTTGCGTTCTTTATTAGAGTCATCCCAGTATCGGGATGTTCCGATTGTTCTACTTCATGCTTCTTATCCATATATGCGGGAAGCTGGATATTTGGCTTCTGTTTATCCCCAAGTCTACTTAGATTTTGGTTTGGCAGTACCTTTTTTAAGCGTATCGGGAATGCGTGTAGCAGTCAGACAATTATTGGAGTTAGCTCCTACCAGTAAAGTCATGTATTCATCCGATGCCCACTCAATTCCAGAATTGTATTATTTAGCGGCAAAGTGGGGACGTCAAGTTCTAGCAGAAGTGTTAGAGGAAGCAATTCGGGATTCCGATTTAACTGCAAATGAAGCAGATGAGATTGCGGTTGCAATTTTGCGTGAGAATGCTCTTGCTCTTTATCAAAGTTGAGTAGTCGAGCAATATAAATTATCTAGTTAAGTAAGGGAACAGGGTTGGGAGAACAGTGAGTACAGAAGCCCAAACCTCAGCGTAGCGGGTTTGGGTAGTTCACCAAAGTAGTACTTCAGTCACTCTCAAATTGCGGCTTTTGTGTATTTGTATCTTCTTTAGTTTCCTTACTACGTTGAAAAAGTTGACTATCAGTGTTTGAGTTTTGCTGAAATTCCTGGGTTGGAACTACTACCGCAGGAGGATTTGACTGTCTAAACTCCCTAGTTTCTGGCACTGTTGGTACAACAACTGAATTGGATCTTTTCGCTGGTGATTGTGAAGGAAAGAATTTACCAGAAGATGGTGACTTATTTTCTGGGGAGATGGAGGTAGGAGTTTGACGAGTGTCTCGAATTGTGCGCAGTTTTTCCAAAAGCGATGGCGATGAAGCGTTAGAGGCAGCAGGTGTTGTTCCTTGTAATTTGCGGCGTTGAGTTTCTGTCGCTGCCGGGGTAGTTTTGGCTGATTCTTCTGAATTATTTTGATTTGATTCTGAATTTACACTTCGACTGCGTCTACGCCGGGGAGAGCTAGAAACAGGTGTAGATTCTACTTTTGACTGGGCAGAATTAGCAGGGGAGGGTGTAGTGGTTTGCAATTCTATAAGAGGCTGTTCAAAAATCGGCTTTGGAGATGGCGGTTGAGGTTTGAATAATATATTAGTAATGCCAAAACCTACTGTCGCAGCAACAACAGCTACACCAGTACCAACAAAGATTTTTGGCGATCGCCGCAGTTGATTGGCAATTCGATTACCATTTACTGGAGGTACTGAAACCTGGTTTTTTATTGCAGCCCTTTTCGATAAATTTTCTTGCTGTTGCTGAACAGATAAATTAATTGTTGGTACCGTTTGAGTTACTGCTGGTTGCGGTAAAGGAATTTTTCCATCTCCAGGTAGCAACTTTAACCAATCTTCTACTGTCTGGGGACGAAATTTCGCTTCAATTGCCATACCACGCATCACTGCTTGATTAACAGCAGCGCTTAGGTGGGGCTGTAGTTCACGGGGAGTAGGCATCTGTTCGCGATCGCGCAGTAGTGCGGACATCGGAACTAGTCCTGTTAACAGGGAATATAATGTTGCTGCTAAACCATAAACATCGGTTGCAGGCGATCGCGGTGCTTGGGATAGGTACTGCTCAATCGGAGAATAGCCCTCAGAAACTATCCCAGTATGAGTTTGTCTGACACCACTGTTAAACTCCCTGGCTATGCCAAAATCAATCAGCACAACCTCCTGAGTTCCTTGGCGAAGGATAATATTATCTGGTTTGATATCCCGATGCAGCAAACCATTTTGATGCACTACTTGCAAAGCTGCTCCGATTTGACGGATGTAATGAATTGCCGTCGCCTCTGGCAATGGTATAACTGGCAGAACATATGCCTCTCCCAAGGTTTCGCCAGGAATATATTCCATCACCATGTAAGGCAGCCCAGCTTCGACAAAGAAGTCACTAACCCGGACAATATTGGGGTGGATACATGTTGCTAAACGTCGGGCTTCATCCTGAAATTGACGCTCAAACTTGGCAAAATCAGGATGTTGCCTGAGCTTTTCGTTGAGGGTTTTAATCACCACTGCCTGATTTAAGTAGTGATGAGTGGCTTTGAAGGTAATACCAAAGCCCCCTCTACCAATTTCCTGGTTTAAGGTATACTTCCCACCCTGCAATGTTGTACCAGCTAGCATAGTGTTTTAGATTGGTATTTTTAATATGGGTTTGGGCTATCCATTTCTAGATTTTAGATTAGGGTAAACAATTAACCTCATGATACGAAATCTAAAATTTAAAATCTTAATTGCAAAAGCTGATTGATAAGTAAAATGCGATCGGTTGTTTCCAAAAATGTTAGTATCATACAGAACATTTAATTTTTTACCGCCGCACCTCATCAACACTTGTTATTTATAACCTGTATTTTATATTACCCCTGTACTACAAGTAAAAATATTATCATAATAATTTCGCATTAATACTAATCTAGTTTACTGGCAGTTAGTCTGTACTATGTTTATGTACTGAGGTGAGGTAATAGGGATGGTACTAACTCCCAGGTTCTTTCCTCTTGCCCAAAAAGACAGCAGATATTAAATTTTTGTTTCTTATGAGTAATGCGTCATCCTTCCCTTTAACATCTCAAACTCAAGGCACAACTTCTCGATTGCGATTATTGGCTTTAAGCAATGGCCATGGGGAGGATGCGATCGCAGTCCGTATTTTACATCAACTTCAGCAGCTACAAAATCCGCCAGTTTTATCTGCCTTACCTTTAGTTGGTGAAGGATACACTTACCAAAAATTAGATATTCCTCTGATTGGTTCAGTACGTACCATGCCTTCTGGCGGTTTTATTTACATGGATAAACGTCAATTGATGCGTGATCTCAGGGGAGGTTTACTGCAACTAACTTTTCATCAAATTCAAGCTATACGTGATTGGGTAAATTCTCAAAAAAAGTTAGGACACCAAAGCGCTATTTTAGCTGTTGGAGATATTGTACCGTTATCGCTGGCTTGGATTAGCGGTGCTAACTATGCTTTTGTTGGCACAGCCAAATCAGAATATCATGTGCGAGACGAAGTTGGTTTACTAAAACGTAACAAAAAAACTGCGTGGTTAGAAAATTTTTCCGGTTCTATTTATCATCCTTGGGAACGTTGGCTCATGAGTCGCCGACGTTGCAGGGCTGTGTTTCCCAGAGATTCATTAACTACACAAATCTTAAAAAAGTGGTCTATTCCCGCTTTTGATTTAGGCAATCCAATGATGGATAGTTTAGAACCGTCTTTTCCTACTGCCAGATTTTATGGTGCTGAGATTGAAAAGCAAGAATTAGCTAGGCCTCTAATTGTAACTCTCTTACCTGGTTCCCGTCCTCCAGAAGCGTATGCCAACTGGCAGAAAATTTTGATTGCTGTATCTGCATTGATAGAAATTTTTCAAGAACGAAATTTTCAAGTACGTGCTTCTAATACCTTAGTGTTTTTGGGTGCGATCGCTCCTAGTTTACACTTTGAAAGTATCCGCCAAATTCTCCAATCTTACGGCTTTTGTCTTTGCTCAGAATCTCCTATGCAAATTCCTGATCCTAATGCTTTGGCATTCAAACAAAAAAATACCTATCTTATTTTGACACAAAGCGCTTACAACGATTGCCTACATTTAGCAGATATAGCAATCGCGATGGCAGGTACAGCTACAGAACAGTTTGTAGGTTTAGGAAAGCCAGCAATTACAATTCCTGGCAACGGCCCACAATTTACTTTTGCCTTTGCGGAAGCACAAAGTCGTCTTTTGGGAGCAAGCGTGATTTTAGTAGAGCAACCACAGGAAGTTGCACAAGTCGTGCGATCGCTTTTTGCCAATCCAGATCAACTGCACAGTATTGCCGAAAATGGACTGCGACGGATGGGAAAACCAGGTGCAGCGCAACGTATTGCAGAATGTTTAATCAAGAGGTTAGGTTAAGTTTAACGGTAAATGGAGATAATCTGAAAAACATCTAGTTTGCATATTGAAATGAGGCTAAACTCTTGTGGGGTGGACATCTTGTCGCCCATGTGCAGCTTATTTATCCACACGCGGAAGTTGGATTTCAAAGATTGAACCCTTATCCAACACACTATTTGCAGTAATTTGTCCTCCGTGTGCTTGAATAATTTGCTGGGCGATCGCCAATCCTAAACCAAAGCCTCCTGTTTGACGCGATCGCACAGTATCTACACGATAAAACCTTTCAAATATATGGGGTAAATCCTCGGCTGGAATGCCAATGCCATTGTCTTCTACTTGGATAATAGCTCGATAACCGCGCGACAAAAGTCGTAACTTGACAGTACCATCACTAGGGGTGTATTTGAAGGCATTAGTAAGCAAGTTGCTAACAGCTTGTCTTAACAAATCTGCGTCTGCTCTCAAATACAAGGGTTGTTCGGGAAGGTAAAATGTAAAATCGAGTTTTTTGGCAATAGCTTGTTTTTGGTATTCATCAACAAGCGATCGCATCAGTTCAACAAGATTAATATTTTTAAAAGTTGTAATCTCAAAAGGCCCCTCATGACGAGCTAAAAACAGCAAATTGCTAATCAAAGTACTCATCGATTTAGCAATTTCTTCTATTTTTTCCAAGCGAAAACGTTGCTCTGATTCATCATGTGGTGGCATCAATGCAACTTGTGCATTGCTTAAAACAGCAGCAACAGGAGCGCGTAATTCATGGGAAGCATCAGCAGTAAAGCGCTGTAGTTGCTCATAGGCACGACGAGTTGGCTGCATAGCCAGCCCCCCCAAAAACCAACCCGTAATACCAATCGCACCTAAAGTTACTGGTACACCTAGTGTCAAAAATAATCTAATTCTGTCTACACTTTCACGTAAGGGTGTTAAGGGAGCAGCAATTTGTAGGTAGCCAATTAACGCATTGTTTTGTATTACTGGTAACGTTAATTCTCGCAGCCATACTTTATTACTATTTGTATTGATTTGGTTACCGTTAATTTTAATGGTGTGGAAACCAGGGGCGATCATTAATCGTCTAGAAGGACTTGCACCGCTAAATCCTACTAATTTTTTCTTGGCATTGTACCAACGAATATATACAATCTGGCTACCTGATGATAAGCCATTGCCAAGAATGGGAATATCGTCTTGATTAATGTGCGATCGCTCTGCCCAGAGACGATACCGTGCATTTGCTGCAATTGATTTGCTTGTTGAGTAAAGTTCTTCATCAAAAACCTGAAGTTGTTCTTCTACTCCCAAGTAATAAGCTATGGCAGCAAAGACAATCAGGATACTCCCCATTGACAATGCAAATAAATAACCCAGGTTACGACGGCTACGAGCAAAGGCAAACATGGTTAGTCATTAGTCATTAGTTGGTGGTAGGGGCGGGTTTTTACAACAATCTCTCTAGGATGCCGAAATATCTAAATAAACCCGCCCGTATAGTGGTTAGTGGTTAGTAGGTAGTAATTTAGTTGTTCTCTCCTCATCTCCCCATCTCCCCCTCTCTCACTCCTCAGTTTTTTCTGGAATGCTCAGACGATAGCCCATACCGTAGACATTTTCTAGCCAATCTTTGGCTCCCACTGTTTGTAGTCGCTGTCGCAGTCTACGTACTAGTGTTGTGACAGCGTTACTTTCTGGTTCTGTTCCCCATTCCCAAAGAGCTTGTTCAATTTGATTGTGAGACAAAACTTGATGAGGATGACGCATCAAGTATTCCATCAATTGAAATTCGCGTCCAGATAGTTGAACAAGCAGCTGATTTCGCTCAATTGTCAGATTGTTCAAGTTTAAATGTAAATCTCCTAAGGAGAGAGTGTCTCCCTGCCAAAGTGGGGAACGCCTTGCTAAGGCTCTTACCCGCGCCAATAATTCCACAATATCTACTGGCTTTACCAAATAATCATCTGCACCTGCATCCAAACCCGTTACCTTATCTAGGGTAGTGTCTTTTGCGGTAAGCATCAGCACCGGAGCAGTTTTGCCTAAGCTTCGATATTCCTGGCACAGTTGAACCCCGCTCACCTTAGGAAGCATCCAATCTAAAATTAATAAGTCATAATCTTTTTGAGATAAAAGCCATTGCGCGGTTTCCCCATCTTCTACGGCATCAATGGTATGTCCTGCTTTTGACAGTGCCGATCGCAGTGGTTCTAATTGGGCTATATCGTCTTCTACCAGTAAAATCAACATAGAGCGATCGCTGCATTTATTTTTCTTTATCTTAGATTGGTTGACACTGAATCGTTTCTCTGGTTTGCTTATGCTCCAATCCCGATGGTTTAAAATTTTACATTCTTTGGGATTAGAATTTTGGTTACCCTTGCCACTACTCGGATTAGCTTTTTGGGTAGGCAGCGGATTTGTGATGGATTGGGTGATCAGTCGCTCTAACCAAACCACAAAATACTTAAAAGTTGATTATCAATCAACAAAGCAGCCTAACATAATTATTATGTCAATTAAGGCGGAAATAAATAAAAGTCAAGGTATTTCTAAAGTAACAGTGAAGACAGTTTCCTCTGTACTTCAAGCACTAGAATTTGAGTTTCCAATCACAGAATTAACTCAACTAGAAGCAGCTATTAGCCAAGAATTGAGATTGCCGATTGAGAATGTTAAAGAGTTAATGCAAAATAAAAACATAGAAAAATAAGAATACTTTAAAAATGGCATAAATAATTCAAGTACTAACTAATTTAGCTAATTGAATTTTGCTGATAATTAAACTTAAAAATTAGATTAATCACAATTAATATAAAGCATAAAACTTTAAAAAATTTCTCAAAATTAAGTTAGACATTTTTAAACAAGAACTATAAAAATTTATATAATTCTCCTACTATAGAAATCCGGTTTGATTTCTGAAAAAAATTAAGTATTTGTAGAGGAGGCAGTTTGTGATGCAGATTTTCTTCCCGCAAAACTGCCGTTGTGTTATGAATTTAGTCTCACGCACCCAACCCTTGAAAATGTTGCGTTAAGCTCCGCGATCACACACCATACATGTTTTTCAAAAATCAAATATGATTTCTATAGATATTTATGTAATTAGATAGAGAAAAATTTTATGCCATTAGAAATATGAATAATGGCATGATTTTATATTAAATAGCAGCCAGAAAGAACTAAGTTAGTGGTTGGTGAGTAGTGATTTATCTTTATAACCACTGTACGGGCAGATTTAGAAGATAAATTGTCAGTTTTAAACGAAATATAATCAGCAAAACCTGTCCTTACCAACTACTAATCACAAATCACCTCAAATAAAAAACTTATGCAACTCACAGGTAAAGTAGCGCTAATCACAGGAGCAGGCTCCGGTATCGCTAAGGCAACAGCAAAGCTATTTGCAAAAGAAGGTGCCAAAATAGGAGCCTTGGGACGTTCTCAAGACGAATTAGAAGAAACTGTCACCGAAATTAATAATAATCATGGCGAAGCAATACCTCTTGTTGCTGATATTTCGCGCCCAGAGGAAATGCAACAAGCCATTCAGACAATTATTGACAAGTGGGGACACTTAGATATTGTCTTTGCTAATGCTGGTATTAATGGGGTTTGGGCTCCTATAGAAGAATTGACACCTGAAGATTGGGACAAAACTATCAATGTCAATCTTAAAGGGACTTTTTTAACAGTTAAATATGCCGTACCTTACTTGAAAAAACAAGGTGGTTCGGTAATTATCACATCATCTATTAATGGTACGCGCACCTTTAGTAACACTGGAGCAACAGCTTATTCTTGTACCAAAGCTGCTCAAGTTGCTTTCACGAAAATGGTAGCGTTGGAGTTGGCGAAACACCACATTCGTGTAAATGTGATTTGTCCTGGTGCGATTGAAACAAATATTGACCAAAATACTGATAGGCAGGATCTCGAACAAGTGCAAGAACCAGTTGAATTTCCTGAAGGTGAAATTCCACTAACAAACGGCAAACCGGGAACATCTGAGCAGGTGGCACAATTAGTGTTATTTTTGGCGTCAGATGCTTCCAGCCATATCACTGGAACTGAAGTTTGGATTGATGGGGGAGAATCGTTGTTAAAAGCTTGATATTGTTAGTAGGTAGTAGGGGCGGGTTTAGAAGATAAATCATCGGTTTTAGCCGAAAGATAATCAACGAAACCCGTCCGTATAGTAATTAGTAGGAGTAGTTGCTTGTTTACCACTATCCCCTATCCACTAACCACTAACCACTATCCATTAACTACTATCCACTAATATTTATACAAAGCGATCGCTAGGCTGTTTGCGAACAATCCCTATCACTGCCGGGCGTGGTGCTCCTTGAGGATTGCCCTCAATATTGCTAGGCCAATTACTGCCAAGCGGTACACTGCGTTTTTGGTTGAACAGAGTACCATCTAAGTTCAACATCTCAATATCTCGGTTGAGGAGACGCTGAGAGTTAAACGGAACATTCTCACAGGGATGCTGCACAGAAATAATCAGTGTATCACCAACAAAAGTAGGCCCAGTCATCTCACAGCGAGGTGGCCCATAAGCAAAAGGTACAATCTCTCCAGCATTGGTGCCACTTGTAGGAACAAAGAAAAGCCAGTTATTGCCAAAAACCCCAACCAGGTTAGAAGTTCTAGCATTGAGATTAGAATCAATCTGACTGGGCGATTCTGCACCTACGACTGTATGTTCTATTGTTAATGGCTCTGGGTTAGCACCTTCACCAAAACCATTGTGAGCTTCAGTAGACATATCAGTAACGCCCCAAATATTACCTTGGCTATCAAAGGCAAGATTGTCTATATTAGCAAAGCCATCTCCCGGTTCTGCCCCTGCTTCCCCACCTTTAATAAATCGTTCCCAACGGAAGGTTGTACCTGTGCCATCGGAGCTATTTTCGATAATCTTAAAAAGCGCTCCTGAAGGTTGTGCAGCGTTAATGTCAGCACTGTATTTGGAAACTACAAAGATACGAGAATCAGGATATCCATCACTTCCTGGCGCACCATCTGTATAAGCAATGAATACTTCTTTAGTGCGGGGATGGACTTCTATGTCTTCAGGACGGGCGGTGGGAGTGCCGCCGATGAGATTAGCTGCCAAGAAAGCATCAACTAACACAGCGCCTTGGCTCGTGTAAAAATCTGATAGTTTTTTATCTTTGTAAGCAGGCAGAATTTCAGCTTCGTTAGTTGTATCAACGCCTACAAAAACACTAGCGTCTGCTGGATCTTCAGAAGGCCCAAAACGCCTAATAGGGGTACTACCATTCCTGGTAGCTTTACCTAATGCCGCAATTTCCACAGAAGCAAGTACCGACGGTGGAATAGGATTGGTAGGCGTATTTAATTCTAAAGGAATCCATTCACCCGTACCATCAGGATTATAACGGGCAACATACAAAGTACCATTTTCAAATAAGCGGCTGTTATTTTTATCGAAGAAAGAAGTGATTGTACCTTGGCTGACAAACTTCCAAGTATGTCCTCCGCGGCGATCATCACCTAGATAGCAAACTAAAGGTCTTCCTGGTTCCACGCGTAGGGCAATATTCTCATGGCGGTACCGACCTAAAGCAGTATGTTTGCGAGGGCGGAAATTCGGATCGGCTAGATCAATTTCTACCATCCAACCATATTTTTCGCCAACTAAGCCGAATGCCTCCCCAGTAGTACCTTTTGTGTAACGCGTCTGTGTTCCATTGTTATTTACAGGTTCTGTTACACCCACAAAAAAGGTTGAACTAGCTTGGAAGTTCTCTTCAGCAGACAGAATAGTTCCCCAAGGAGTTGTACCGCCAGAACAATTGTACCCAGTACCGATAATTTTGTTACCTAATCCATCAGAACTGAGAGGAAAGACTTCAGTCGCAGCAAGTCCAGTACCAATTAAATACTTGTCGTCTCCCTTCTGGTAGCTTTTGGAACCCCAAGCAGTAACTTTTTCATAACCATCAGTGCGTTGACGATTGATACCTAAACCGGACAATCCATGAATGCGCCGATTTTTGGGATCACGAACAACGGCAAAACGTCTATTGGAATTAGAGCGCGAAATACGTACTACAGAACCACCAAGGTTATACATGAATTCACCCAAGACCAAAATATTAGTTTTGTCTTGAGGTAAGTCTTGTCCAACTACTAATGAATATGTTTCAGGAAATTCCGCCAAATTACTGGGAGTGCCAGGTGCAACAGTAGAAATTGGATAGGAGACGTATTCATGATTGTTCCAGAGATAGCCATCATTGAGGTTATTGCCATCTATGGGAATAAAAGTTGTGTAATCGCTGTTGTAGCCAAAGTAATCTTCTTGATTGGGGAAAACGCGATCGCCCCAACGCACAATCACATACCGTTCATATTCCGGTGGTACAACAACATCATCAATTACGGTGTAGCTATTTAAGCGTGCATCATCAGAAGGTTCTAATACGTTTCCCTGCTCAATTCCTATAGGTAAGTAGCTTTTTTGCTGTGTATAAATCGGTAAAGTATGGGGCAAACGTACTGGGGTAAAATTTAAGGGTTTTAAACCGCCATTAGTACCAAGATTATTGCCAAAAGCTTTTTCTGCCAAAGCAGGAGCTAGCACAGCTGCGCCAGCACTTGCTCCAAAAAAAGCCAGTATTTGCCTCCGCGTAAATTTAGACATTAAAGCTCCTCTCAATAAGAATAGCCAGAATTATTCAGCCTGAAAATATTTTTTGCTTGCAAGACTGTAGGGATAAACGGAAGCAAACACGATAAATTGACCAATTTCTAATTGGTAGAAATTTTGGTAATTTTTTGCAATTAACCTATATCTAAAATTAGGTTAATATTTTGTTAAAAGCTAGATGTGTTCAGAAAAAAGAGTAATACATCTATTAACAATACTAAAAGTGCTATTTCAATTTATAAATATCCATTTATAGTTTTGATTAAACATCATCCTTTTGGAATATTCAATATCTTATTCAAAAGTTTGATTTACTATTTATTAATTAAAATTTGATTATTCCTTAGTCAAGTTTTAACTTAGGATTAACAATTTTATTGTTAAAAGTTCAAATTATAGGAAAAGCAAAAATATAATTGTTAGGACTTACGCCAAATTCCTCTCAAACCCTCTTTTCTCCGTGTTCTCTGCATTGCAAGTCTCTTAACCCGCAAGGGCGCACTGGCTTCTGTGCGGTTAATTATTCCGTAACTCATGCGTAAGTTCTGATTGTTTGAGAAAAACAAATAAAGGTGAAAACATTACTTGTCAGATCCTCAACTGACTTCTCTAAGAATTCGAGGATCTGTGTTTTTAGTTTATTTATTGTGGCTGATTTAATATGACATAGCCAATAGGTGAAGGACAATTCTGATCGTCCTCATTGCATTCTATCTATCGTGCGATACTGAATCGCTTCCGCCAGATGATGGACTTGCAAGTTCTCATCTCCCGCCAAGTCTGCAATTGTCCGCGCGACTTTGAGAATGCGATCGCTTGCCCTAGCCGACAGTCCTAATTTTTTAATTGCCCCTTCTAATAAATTCTTTCCAGCATCATCTAACTCGCACCATTTTTGCAGATGACGACTCTGCATTTGTGCATTGCAACGCAGATTTGGTTGCGATTGAAAGCGTTCACAAGCGCGATCGCGTGCTTTTTGTACTCTTTCTCTGACTACTGTTGATGATTCCCCTGTGGGCTGATGAGTAATTTCCTCTGGTTTTAAACGATTCACTGCAACTTGCAAATCAATCCGATCCATTAAAGGGCCAGACAACTTCGCCCAATATTGTTCTCTTTGGCGTGGCGAACAGGTACACTGTTGGATCGTATCGCCATAATAACCGCAAGGACAAGGATTGGTAGAAGCCACCAAAGTAAACTGGGCAGGAAACATTACCGATTGTCTAGTACGGGAAATGGTCACAAAGCCATCTTCTAAAGGTTGGCGCAAAAATTCTAAAACATCACGTTTAAATTCTGTTAACTCATCTAAGAAAAGTACACCAAGATGTGCTAAAGAAATTTCTCCAGGACGGGGAAAGCTACCACCACCAACAAGAGAAGGGCCAGATGCTGAGTGATGCGGGCTGCGAAAAGGGCGATCGCATACCAACGAGCCTCTGTTTTTCAATAAACCAGCTACCGAATGAATACGAGTTACTTCTAAGGCTTCTGAAAAAGACAATACTGGCAAGATTCCAGGTAAACGCCGTGCCAGCATGGTTTTACCACTTCCAGGCGGCCCGACAAAAACTAAATTATGCCCACCAGCAGCAGCAATTTCTAAAGCACGACGAGCATGAGCTTGTCCTTTCACGTCCTGTAAATCCACACTCTGTAAATATGTTGTATGCAACCTCTCTTCAGTACTATCCAATTGCACAGGCTTGTAACGCCCTGGATTATTTAAAAAATCAGCTACATCTGACAGATTTTTAAAAGCATAAACAGCCAAACCTTCCACCAGAGCAGCTTCTTGGGCATTATCAGCAGGAACAACCATACTTGTAATTCCCATTTTTTGAGCAGCCGCAGCGATCGGTAATACTCCAGCTACCGCACGCAAACTCCCATCCAAAGAAACTTCGCCTAAAAAAAGATAATCTTCCAATAACTCAGCTTTCACTTGCTCAGAAGCTGCCAAAATTCCCACACTTATAGGTAAATCAAAACATGGGCCTTCCTTGCGTAAATCAGCAGGTGTCAAATTAATCACAATCTTTCGCATGGGAAAGGCAAAACCTGCATTTTTTAAAGTCGCCTTCACCCTCTCCTTGGATTCTTGCACAGCACTGTCAGGCAAACCCAATACAACAATTCCCGGCAAACCGCCCGAAATATCGACTTCCACACCTACTTTAATGGCGTCGATACCTACAATCGATGCACTCCAGACTCTGGCAAGCATTAGCTGAAATTTTTGTAATCACACTAAACATGACAAAATCTCTAGCAGATGCAAAGGTAAATTGGCATGAGTGAAACTACAGAGACAATTTTTAGCAAAATCATTCGTCGAGAAATTCCAGCCAATATTATCTATGAGGATGATTTAGCGCTGGCATTTACAGACATCAATCCCCAAGCACCCGTTCACATCCTCGTTATTCCTAAAAAACCTATTCCCAAATTAGCTGATGCTGATGCTGAAGATGCTGCCCTTTTAGGACATCTTCTACTAACTGCAAAGCGCGTTGCCGAACAAGCTGGGCTATCAGAAGGCTATCGCGTTGTGATTAACACTGGTGCTGATGGTGGTCAAACAGTTTACCATTTACACTTGCATATTTTAGGGGGAAGACATATGGCATGGCCTCCTGGTTGATATACAAGTAGATCCGGTATGGAACTCCCAGTTTTCTAAATCCCCACTAAGGAGCCTGTGCGCCTTTAGTGGTTTCCTTTTCATCGCCATTAGTATTGGCAAATAGAAGCAGTAAGGTAAACAACTAAACTAAATTTCTCAAAATATGAGATCCATAGATAATAGTCTATTTAATTTTGTTATTTATTTGTTTAAATGCTATAAATAAAAACTAATCAAAAGCCTTTACAAAACTCAACCTTTCCTCTAATATTAGGACACACGTAAGTAGATTGACTTACATTCAAGATTTTTCAAAAAATCTAGCACTTATAAAATAATGACCACAACCCTACAAAGACGCACAAGCGCCAACGCATGGGAGCGGTTTTGCGAGTGGATCACCAGCACGGACAACCGTTTATACATCGGTTGGTTCGGGGTGTTGATGATCCCAACCCTGTTAGCCGCTACAACTTGCTTCATCATCGCCTTCATCGCCGCACCACCCGTAGACATCGATGGCATCCGTGAACCAGTAGCAGGTTCCTTGATGTACGGAAACAACATCATCTCTGGTGCAGTAGTACCTTCTTCCAACGCCATTGGTTTGCACTTCTACCCAATCTGGGAAGCAGCATCCTTAGATGAATGGCTCTACAACGGTGGCCCTTACCAATTGGTAATTTTCCACTTCTTGATCGGTTGCTTCTGCTACCTCGGTCGTCAGTGGGAATTGTCCTACCGCTTAGGTATGCGCCCCTGGATTTGTGTAGCTTACTCTGCTCCATTGGCATCTGCAACCGCAGTTTTCTTGATCTACCCCTTAGGTCAAGGTTCCTTCTCTGACGGAATGCCTTTGGGAATCAGTGGAACCTTCAACTTCATGTTGGTGTTCCAAGCCGAGCACAACATCCTCATGCACCCCTTCCACCAACTCGGTGTCGCAGGTGTCTTCGGCGGTAGCTTGTTCTGTGCAATGCATGGAAGTTTGGTAACCTCTTCTCTGGTACGTGAAACCACCGAAACCGAATCTCAAAACTACGGTTACAAGTTCGGTCAAGAAGAAGAAACCTACAACATCGTTGCTGCTCACGGTTACTTCGGTCGCTTGATTTTCCAATACGCTTCTTTCAACAACAGCCGCTCGTTGCACTTCTTCTTGGCAGCTTGGCCGGTTGTATGTATCTGGTTCACTGCTCTGGGCATCAGCACGATGGCGTTCAACCTGAATGGTTTCAACTTCAACCAGTCTGTGATTGACTCCCAAGGTCGTGTCATCAACACCTGGGCTGACATCATCAACCGCGCTAACTTGGGTATGGAAGTCATGCACGAGCGTAATGCTCACAACTTCCCTCTCGACTTGGCTAGTAGTGAATCTGCTCCTGTTGCTCTCAGCGCTCCTGCTATCAACGGTTAATTCTGAAGTTTAAATTAAATCGAAGACGCCCTTGATGAAGAGGGCGTTTTTTATTTTTAATAGTATTAAATATCTAAACAAAATTAATTACCATTCTCTATACTGTTCCCTGTTAACCTACCTCTACCACTGGCGACATTAGCTAGAACTAAATCACCTAGAGCCTTGTTAGAAAAAGTCGTGGCTGCTGTGGATATGATTGAAGAAACACAAGAACGACAAAATATATCGGCTTGTACACAAATTCTGGCTAGCTTACGGTTTAAAAAAGATTTGAGTCGACAGCGATTTAAAGGGGAAATTATGCGATAATCTGTCATCTACCAAGAGATTCTCCAAAAGGGTTTACAACAAGGCAAACAAGAAGGAAAACAGGAGGAGGCACTAACACTTATCCTGCGTCTGCTTACTCGTCGGCTTGGCACTATCGACTCTCAAATAAAACAAAAAATACGTGGTTAGAAGATTTGGGTGAAGTACTATTGGATTTCTCTGGCGAAACTGATTTAATCAGTTGGGTGAACACCCATTTATAAGTAGAAATACACTACTTAAAATATGCGAACAATTGCGGAAGTAAACGAAAAAATCAGCCGCAAACGAGCTGTAGTATGGACTGTTGAAGAATTAAAAGCAAAAGTTGCAGAAGTAGGTGTAACTAAAGTTGCTAAGGAAGTTGATGTTATTACTACTGGCACTTTTGAGCCGATGGAATCTAGTGGCGCAATTATTAATCTCGGACATACTGATCCTCCAATTAAAATTCGTCGCTGTTGGCTAGATGGTGTACCAGCATATCCCGGTTTTGGGGCTGTTGATTTATATTTGGGTGCAAGTTCTGCTGTGGAAGCAACCGAGGGGGAAGAAGTTCGAGAACATGGCGGCGGTCATGTTATAGAAGATTTGATCGCAGGTAAACCTGTTCAAGTACGCGCCCAAGGGCAAGTAACAGATTGTTACCCTAGAGCAACCTTTGAAACCACAATTACTCGCGATACTATCAATCAGTTTTATTTATTTAATCCTAGAAATCTTTATCAAAATTTTATTGTCGGGGTCAATGGAGGCGATCGCCCGCTATTTACCTATCTTGGGCCTTTGCAACCACGTTTGAGCAATGCAGTTTACTCTAACCCTGGTGCCATTTCTCCCCTGATCAACGACCCCGATCTACAAGTTGTTGGGATTGGTACGCGGATTTTCTTAGGAGGTGGGATTGGCTATGTAGCATGGGAGGGTACGCAGCATTTTCCACTACAAAAGCGTTTACCCAATCGTACACCCATTGGCCCAGCCGCGACTTTAGCTTTAATGGGTGATGCCAAACAAATGAATCCTCGTTGGGTGCGGGGTTGTTATTTCAAAAATTACGGACCTTCTTTGATGTTAGGTGTGGGTGTACCCATTCCGGTATTAAACGAGGAAATAGTAACTAGGTGCGCAGTTCAAGACAAAGACTTGGTAGCACCAATAGTAGATTTTTCCATTCCCCGGCGAGTACGCCCTACCTTTGGTTTAGTCAGTTACGCCCAACTCAAATCCGGACGAATTTTGATTGAAGGCAAAGCAGTACGTACCGCACCTCTTGCTAGTGTATTTCTCTCCCGGCAAGTCGCTCAAGAGTTAAAAGAGTGGATTGAAGCAGGCAACTTTACCCTGACTGAGCCAGTTGCCTCGATTCCGATGGAGCGGTCTTTTCTTCCCCAAGATCGCTGGACAGAGTTTTAAGCCAGGACGCGGAGAGAGGAAGACGCAAAGACGCAAAGAAAGAATAGTCCCCGCGTCTGGTTGTCACCGCGTCCCCGTGTCCTTACTGCTCAGGTGGTTTTGGTCGTTTGACAGGTTTAGGAGTGACACCTTTTGGTGTTGGTTTTGTTGGCGAAGAGTCACCTACTTTTTTATTTGGACGTGGGGTTTCTCCAGGTTTTCTGGGAGGATATGGTTTTCTGCTACCACCACCAGGACGTCCTCTACCTCCTCGGAATGGCGGTCTTCTGCCACCGCCTTTTTTAGGTAAGTTAGCGATCGCTTCACCGTGTTCTATAACCAAGCATTCGCCTTCCCGCATGACTTGTAAATCCCAAAACTTTCCTACAGCTTTGGCATCAAGGCTACCCTTAAGCTTCAATTTAAAATACTTAGGCTTGTCATTTGGCTTGCGGGGGGATTGCTTAATCTTGATTACTAAATTCCCAGTATCGTAAGACTGGTAAACTATTTCGCCACGAACAGAAAAACCACCATCTGGAATCTCTGTTGAGGGTGTGAAATCATCTATATTAGGTTCCGACTGCTCCGATAAACTAGGATTTGGCGGCGGTTCCTCTGCTAAGGTTAAATCTTCCTGCTGTTCAGCTTTCGCCAGGTTTTCTGGCTCCCAAACCCCGACAATCTGGAGATGTAAATTGTCGTTCTCTTGGCGGGTGCGCGGATAGACTACCCATAGATGCTCTTGTTCTAAGTCAAGATGATTTTTGACTAAACTCATAATTCGACCTAGAAGCACAGCATCAAGTTTTGTGTCATCTGCGGTCAGCATTACACCTTGAGTAAATTGTTCGCTGCTAGCAATGTAACGACCTCGGACTAAACCAATTGCTCGGTACTGCATCGGTTCGCTGGGAGGCGGAATCGGATGCTGCCGATTCACAAAGTTTCCATCATCACTGGCAGTATTGCTTGGTGTATCAGGGGAGTTCTCTGGCTGAGATACTTCAGCTGCTACATCTACATCAGCAGTTGCCTGTTGATTGATCTGGATTTCACCAGAATTTGTCGAATTTGATGATTCAGGGGACGGCATCAGGTCGGAATTCATAGAAACTCCTTGGAGCGGAGACACATCCCAATTGTGGGATTTTACTAAAAAAGTGAAAAGAACATTTGTGTGACTGATCGAAAGTATATTTCCTTTCTAAACAGCCACTTCAGTTTGCCCTGCTATCATACTGAAAGATGCGATTTTTCGCATACACATACTAAATGTGTAATTTAACGCCTTTACACTAGTTTCGGAAGCATACCATAGCTACAATTTAGGCGGTTCTTAGTAAATTCATCACTTGCTTGGGCAGTGTAAATGAGTATTTGTTATAAAGTTCACAAATCATTCACAGTATTCCGCAAAGTTTTTCAAAGTTTTAACTTTCTCTTTTTCTGTAAACGATAGTCTCATTAGAATTAAGGACGGTTTTGTGTCTCAGTCACGTAATCGTTGGTTAGTTAAAGTCGTGTTAGTGCTGTCAGTGATTGGTTTTGTTGGGGTATCTATGGTTCCGATCATAGCTGCGTTTAGTGATACGCAATATTCCCGCCAAGACTTCTCCAGCACCAAAGCAACTTCTTCCTCCGACCAAAAATCGAAGCTGGAAGATGCAGCTCGGGGTTACGAACAGGTTTTGCAGCGAGAGCCAGAAAACCAAACAGCGCTGCGAGGCTTACTGGAGACACGTTTGCAATTACTGAGTTTAGGTGCAGGTGAAATTCAAGGGGTTATTGAACCTCTCGAAAAATTAGCCAAGCTGAATCCAGAACAGACTAAGTACGCCATACTACTAGCGCAGGCAAAGCAGCAAATCGGCGATAAAGAGGGTGCCGCCC
The DNA here is from genome assembly GCF_038404745.2 of Chlorogloeopsis sp. ULAP02. Classification (NCBI taxonomy): domain Bacteria; kingdom Bacillati; phylum Cyanobacteriota; class Cyanophyceae; order Nostocales; family Chlorogloeopsidaceae; genus Chlorogloeopsis; species Chlorogloeopsis sp. ULAP02. Next base: position 227,045 of record NZ_JAYKTT020000002.1, read on the forward strand.
AAGCTTATCGCTCCATTTTGGAAACTAAACCAGGCGATGTTAACGCTTTGCAAGGGATGATAGCTCTCTTGCTAGAGCAAAAACGCCCGGAAGCAGCTATTGGCTTATTACAAGATACCCTCTCTAAAGCTACTCAGGCAAATAAAATTGAATCTGGTAGCGTTGATACTATAGCTGTGCAGGTAATGTTGGGTAATCTTCACGCCTCTCAAAAGCGCTATGAGCAAGCCTCGCTTGCATACGATCAAGCAATTAAAAGTGCTCCTAGTGATTTTCGCCCTGTTTTGGCAAAGGCGATGGTTTTAAAAGAGCAGGGCAAATCGAAGGAAGCTCAACCTTTATTTAGTAAAGCTGCGACTTTAGCGCCTGCTCAGTATAAAGACGAAATTAACAACAGAGCAACTGAAGCCACCACTCCCGCACCGGCTGCTTCTTCAACGCCTGCACCCAAACCTTAAAAGAGGACACGGGGCAGGGGAGACAACCAGACACGGGGAATATTTTTGATAATTTCTCCGCGTCACCCTCCGGGTACTCTACCAGAAGCCGCCTTTCAGGCGTCTACGCAGTTCCTACCCTACGGGAAGGCGTTCCGCCTACAACGGAGGGAAGCTCCCTCAGGGTTCGCCAGTTCCCCTACCCTTACGGGAAGCCCTTCGGGTTCATGGGTTCGCAATCGTGACGGAAACCGCCAAGACTGCGACCCATTCACCGCTACACGTCTACGTGACGGGAACCGCCAGGACGGGGACTGGACTCACCGCAACGGACTGCTCACCGCGTTTTTCCCTCTTTGCGTCTGAAGTTCTCCGCGTCTCCCACTCTTTCTTCATGCTCCTTCTAAAGCAGCAACAATACCAAATATAATAAACAGGCATCCGCCGACAAAAGTGAGAATGCGTTCGGAAATTCGTCCTGCCAACATTCGTCCGCCAAGAACAGCGATCGCTGCACAAATGGCGTGTCCTAAAATTGCACCGATAGTTACCCCAATGGGGTTATTGCTTGCTGCTAAGGCGATAGTGGCAAATTGGGTGCGATCGCCCCACTCAGCCATAAATGTTAATAAAAAAGCTTCTAAAATAATTGCCCAAGAAGTTTTTTGCTTTGGCAATTTCTTCTCTGCCTTGGCAACAGCATCTTTTGCCTCTTCTACAACTTCTGTAGCGCAACTAGAAGCAGGCATCTTACTGGCTTCGTACAACAGCTTTATACCAAAGGCAGTAAATAAAACAATTTCAGCGTAGTAGATGTAAATTTTCGGCAGCAAGGACGCTGCTTGTCCCAATACTACAGAAAGTATTGTCATTGCCGCCAAAGCAGCTGTCACTCCCGCAAATACTAACCGTCGGGAATGCTGCATTGATAAAATCACGGCAATAAAAAAAGTTTTATCCCCTAACTCAGAAATTGTAATTAGTAATAAACCTGCGGTAAAAGCTGTTAGCACTCTCTCAAGCTCCTAAAGAATTGTTTACCTGAGGTGCGAAGCTCGATGAGAGATGCAATACTTCACCAAGCTCCACACTGCTTTGTGTGAACTTAGTGAAGGTCTCGCTTCCAATTAGCTAATTCTTATTTGCTTGCTTGTCATCTGAACCAGGCTCATCGCCAGCATGTTGATTCAGATGTACTGGCTATAGTTTTTGCCAGCAGCTACTCCCCTTCTATTATTAGGTAATTATACATCTATCTAAAGTTGTGGTAAAGGGATTAGGAATCTTTTCCTTAAAACGCTTGGAACTTAAGTACCCTAAGGGTAGACACGTAGTGGATAAACGCAAGTAGCCGCCTTTAGGCGGCTACCAGGTTGATAGCTCAAGTCTATTAAAACGGACTGAAAACTTTATACGATTTCCCTAAATTTTGGCTACAGATGGAAAAAGGTTTGTAGTAGCGCTTAAGCGCTACTACAAACTATGTATAGCCTTGATTTGGAGAATTGGTATTACTGAGTCTGATCAAGCAGACTTTAGCTTTAAGCCAAGAAATTGATTTCTTGGCAGACAAGAGTACAGAACTCTAGCTAATATTTCCTCTCCTGTGGTTGAAACCTAGTAATCGTCACTGGGCGATACTGAATATCAATTCCTGCTGGTGAATAATAAGCCATTGTGTGTTTTAAGAAATTCACATCATCTCGCTCTCGATAATCCTCACGAAAATGAGCGCCACGACTTTCTTGTCGATTAAAAGCTGAGGACAAAATTATCTGCCCTACTACCATCAAACTTTGTAGTTCTAGCGCTTCTACGATTTCGGTATTCCAGCAATCACCTTTATCGTCTAAATAAATTTCCGTATATTGTTGTTGCAATTCTTGTAACTTTTGCAATCCTTCACGCATTAATTCTTCAGTCCGGAAAACACCGCAATATTCGGTCATTGTATTCTGGAATGCTTGACGAACTTGGTTAATGCGGTACTTTCCAGGCTGATCTAGTAGGGATTGCAGTTGTTGCTGTGCTTCGCGGAGGTAACGTTGTTCATCCACAGTGGGCAATTTGCGGTTTTCTACATATTGAGCGATCGCTGCACCTGTTCTGCGTCCGTAAACTACACATTCCAACAGAGAATTACTACCGAGGCGATTGGCACCATGTACGGAAACACAAGCACTTTCACCAGCAGCGAAAAAGCTTTCTACCAAATTGTCGCCACTACTGCGGACTTGCCCATCTGTGTTAACGGGGATACCACCCATGCAATAGTGAATGGTGGGACGAACGGGCATTGGTTCTGTCACAGCGTCAACACCGACAAGGCGATGAGCTTCTTCCCAACAGAAGGGAATACGGCTCATAATTTTTTCCTTGCCCATATGACGTAAGTCAAGATAGACAAAAGGCCCTCCAGCACTACCATCAAGATAAATACCACGCCCGGCGCGAATTTCATAAGCGATCGCCCGTGAGGTAATATCACGCGGGGCGAGTTCCATCCGACTAGGAGCATACCTCGCCATAAAGCGTTCTCCCTCACTATTAATCAGATATGCCCCTTCCCCACGCACCGCCTCCGAAATTAGCACTCCTACCGGATACAACCCTGTGGGATGGAATTGCACAAATTCCATATCCTCCAAAGGCAAACCAGCAAGTGCTGTCATTGCTAGACCATCACCTGTGGAAGCATAATCATTTGAGGTAGTATTGTATACTCTTCCATAACCACCAGTAGCAAACATCACAGCTTTGGCGCGTACTACCTCAATCCGCCCATCGAAAATGTGGTACATCACCACTCCCTTGGCCTGATTATCTTCCAAAATCAAGCGCATTACGTACCACTCTTGGTAAATATGTACACCATATCGCCGCAAATTATTTACCAATTCGTGTAAAATTGCGTGACCGGTTTTATCGGCAGCATAGCAAGTCCGGTTGTGAGAATGCCCACCGAAAGCGCGTTGGGCAATGCGTCCATCACTCAAGCGCGAAAATAAAACACCCATGTGTTCTAAGTCAATAACCACATCAGGGGCTTCACGGGTAAGAATTTCGACTGCATCTTGATCTGCCAAATAGTCGGAACCTTTGACAGTATCAAAAGCGTGTGCCTCCCAACTATCAGATGAGTCAACATTTTTCAATGTCGCGGCGATCCCACCTTGGGCAGCAACTGAGTGAGAACGAATTGGATGGGTTTTGGCAACCACTGCTACATCCAAGCTAGGATTACTCCTAGCAATTTCCACTGCCGCTCGACATCCAGCCAAGCCGCCCCCAATAATAATGACATCATGTTCGAGCATAATCAGCACCAACAGCACCTTTGCTGTTCTATTGTAAAAATTTAAAAATTTGGCGATCGCGCCTGCAAAACAATTCCCCGCCAAAAGACGGGGAGATCGTGTTGATATTTGAATTTGAAGTAGGGGAGGCAGCGTGTTCTTTCTAGGGACTGCTGTAAAGGTTTAGCAAGATATCTTGTTTGCCTACAAATATCCTGGTTAAACACACCTGTAACAGGTAGTAAAGAATTCCCACTCTCTACTCCTTGTTCTGCCCAGTCTCCAGTATTCAATTTAAAATATAAAACCTAAAATCTAAAAATTGCTTAACTAGTTGCTTTTGCTGGTTGTTGTTGGGAAACGTTACCAGGAATTGGTTCCATCTTTGTTCCTGATTCTAGAGGAGTCAATTCAATGTGATTCAACAAAGTTGTGACGAAGGCAAAAAGCAAAAATGGCAGAGACAACAAAACGACGAGTCCAACAGCAGCTAAAGCATAGACAGGTCGTCTAGCACCCATCAATGCCAAGGCTGATGCCAAACTAACAGTAATTGTTATTAACCAAACTATAATTTGACCGTAGATATCGCCAAAGGTTAGGGTACAGACAAACCGATACTTTTGAATGTTATTCATCATTTAATTTGCCTCTCATGTCTCCTTGGTTCTACCTTAAAACCAGGTTTGAATTTTTGACAATTTCTAAATATTTTTGAAATAATTGTAATATCACTTTACAATCTCTCAGCTTTATGATTTTCTTGCAAAAAATCAGCAGATTCACTAGATTCTAACGATTTAATTTTCCTCTGTAAATCTAAGTCATCACTGCTAACAATTGTTTCTAAATTCGCAATTCTTTGTTCTAGGTATTGTAACTTTTGAGGTGACAAATAGTTAGCTTTGGATTTTTTATCATCGGAACGCCATACGGATAAGGTTCCTACTGTTGCGCCTGTCAGAGCAGCTAAAGGGAGAATCGGGCCGCTTCTAGTCGCAGCTGAGAGTGGGATACAAATTGCTAAAATTCCTACTGTCATTCCCCAGATTTTTGAGGTTGCTGCCACTCGAATATCGCGATCAGTATTTTCTTGCGCTTTCTTAGCCATACCCATACCCAAAAGGAACTTATTTTCTAGGTTGGCATCTTTATCTATTCGGCGGCTTCCTACTATTGGATTAAGTATATGTACTTTTTTGTTTTCTTTACCAGAATGAACCTGGTAACGACAATGATAAAATAACTTAATTAGGCAAACTAATTATATTTATCTTAATTTTTAATTAAATAACTTTATACAGTGCAATATATTTTAATTTTAAAAAATATTAATAAACTAACAAAGACAAAATTTCGACTTTGAATACTTCGGCGCTCAAAGAAAGATATATTAAATACTTGTATTTGTTGAAGCCACATATTTTGAAAAAATCCATGACAACAGCATCCTATATCTTCTTAGCTGGAGCCAGCCGTGGCGTTGGTAGAGAAATTGCCAAATGCTTGAGCGAGCAACAAACCCATGTCAAAGCGCTTTTAAGAACGGAAGCAACTCGCGGTGAATTAGAAGCGATGGGAACGAAAGTAGTTTTGGGAGACGCGATGAATGTGGATGATGTCGAACGTGCAATTTCTGAGGATGAGCCTTTCTACGCTGTTGTTAGTACAATTGGTGGTTTGGCTAAAGATAATAACAGGGCAGATTATATAGGTAATAAAAATTTGATTGATGTGGCAGTCAAAGCGGGAGTTAAAAAATTTATTTTAGTAACTTCTATTGGCACTGGAAATAGTGTTGTTGCTTTATCTCCGCAAATTTTGGAAGCTTTGCAGCCCGTATTAATTGATAAAGAAAAAGCAGAACAACATTTAATAGCGAGCGGACTGACTTACACTATTATCCGTCCTGGTGGTTTGCAATCAGAAAATTCAACTGGAAATGGTGTTTTAACTGAAGATATAAAAGTCGCTGGTATGATTAATCGTGCTGATGTGGCACAGTTAGTTTGCCGTTGCTTAAATTCTGATGCTGCTAATAATAAAGTCTTGTCGGCAGTAGATAGAAATATGTTATTTGGACAACCTGTATTTGAAGAATTTCATTTGGATGCAAGAATTTGAGAAAATTATGATGAACAGTTAAAATTTGATTGCAGTGCGTAAGAAATATCTGACATGACTGTTCGTGCTTTTTTTCACGCCGCAAAAGTCGATAATGCTCAATCTCCTTACGATACTATTCTTCTGAAAATTCTATATCCAGCCAAGATGTCGGGAAGTCACCTAGAAAAGGATATGGGAATTGTGCCTGCCGATCCACAAATGGCACCCTTTCCTGTGGTGATTTTCTTTAATGGAGTTAATTGTGAAGCCCATAGTTACCAATGGCTGGCTGTTAAATTAGCGGAACGTGGATTGGTAGTAGTTACATTTAACTGGGTTGGAGAGAATCTTCCAGGGATAGTTAGCCTTACCCCAGGAGTGGATATTACTGCGTGGAAACCAGAAATTTACGGTACTGCTCCCACAGCTTCTGCTTTGCCCACACTGCTAACTAAACTAGAAAAGCTACAGGCAGAGGGAATCCTGGCTGGGATGCTTAATTTAGAACAGATCGTTCTAGGGGGTCACTCTGCGGGTGGTAGAGTAGCAATAGAAAATGCAAATCCCCAATTTTTTCCACAAGTGGTGGCATCTTTTGCTTATGCTGCCCATAGTATGGGGACAATAATGTTGGGGTACGAACCAGGTAAAATTTTGCCTTTGCCAGATTACCTGCCCATGTTACTAATGGGGGGAACCTGTGATGGGGTAATTGCAAATAGTAGCGATCGCTATGGCATCAGTTCAGGTGATGCAACCACTTCTGTCACACGTACATTCCAAGAAGCGATTTCTGGAGGGAGAAATGATAGCTATCTGGTATTCTTAGAGGGAGCAAACCATTTTACATTTGTTGAACCCTTCGACTCTACCACGGGTAGAGCTTTTCTAGATTTTCCAGCTACTCAACCTACTGAACCAAGTCGGTTATTGATGGCAGATATAATTGGTTTATTTATTGATGCTTATGTTCGCCACCAACCAGAGGCATCTACTGCACTTAATCAATTATTAAATACTGCCAATCCTTTGATTCAATCTTGGAAGTGTAAGTAATAATAATTTTTCATTCTCCAGAAATTTGACACAATACAGTTCTTTTACGAGGCCCATCTAATTCAAAAAACAAGATAGATTGATAGGTTCCCAATGCTAATTTACCATCAACAATAGGAATTACCTCGCTATTATTCAGCATCATTGCCATCAGATGAGAATGGGCATTCATTGGTTCATCTGGTGGTATATTTGGTCTTAAATGCAAGTCATTATGTAAGTAGCGATTTGATGCTGGTGCTAATTTCTGCAAAAAAACTTTGATATCTTCTAATAATCTTTCTTCGTTTTCATTGATAGCTAAAGCTGTTGTTGTATGGCGAGAAAAAACTAATACTTGACCATTTTGAATTGGTGTTGAAGAAATAGCTGTCTCAATTTGAGGAGTGATGTTATGAATATTAATTCCCTGGTTAGTGTCTATTTCAATTAATTTATTAATAATTGGCATTTGCGCGATTTTATATTTTGAATTAGCTAGATTTGACTAGGAATTATATCCTAACATTAAGATGAATTCCACGGTTATAAAGACATAAATAAACTAACTTTTTCCGCTTTCGATACCTTCTTCTTAAGTCCTTAGTAGCTTTAACTAATCTGTATACATAAGAGGATAAGGATACAAGGAGCAAAATTTTTCTCTTGTCCTAATTTCCTAACTTCGTGAGTCGCTTACGCGTCTACTGCCTCGTAAAATCAGTATAGCTGCCTTCTATTTATACCAATTTTGTATAAAGATGCGCTAACGCGCAAGAAGGAAACGAACCACAAAGGGCGCAAAGAACACAAAGAAAAGACGTACTAACAATCTTTTTTAAACCTCTTACCAATCTTTCTATTCCCTCTTTTGCCGTCTCTTTTTGTAATGCACCGTATGCCACCCGCAAATAACAACCGTGATTCATGCCAAAGGTTGTACCAGGAATTACTGCTACTTGATGTTCTTGAATCAATCGTTTAACTAACTCAAAGCTATCAATTTGAGTATTAACTTTGAGAAAAAAATAGAATGCACCATCTGCAGGAGCAATGGTACATAAACCTTCGAGACGGTTAAGAGATTCAAGTACTAATTCTCGCACTTGAGCGATCGCTTCAATATTTTTGCTCAAATATTCCTGTTTTGCCTGTAAAGCACCCAAGGCTGCATACTGAGAAACTACAGGTGGACAAATCACATTTGTATCTTGAACTTTCTTCACAGCAACAAACAGATGTTTTGGAATTACCATATAGCCAATTCGCCAGCTAGCAAAACCGTAGGCTTTAGAAAGGCTGTAAAGAGAAATAGTGTATTCGCTACTGCCTGGAAATCCACCTGGAGAAGTGTGCTTGACGCCATTGTATGTAAAGTACTCATAAGCTTCATCGCTGATGTGGTAAATACCGCGATCGCGACAAATTTGATTTACTTGCTCTAAAGCAGACTTTGAATACACAACTCCAGTCGGATTATTTGGGGAAATTGTCACCACTGCTCGTGTTTTTGGAGTAATAGCTTGAGCGATCGCATCAAGATGCAGTTGGTAATTTTCATCCGTCTCCACTAAAACCGGGCGACATCCTGCCATCATAATCGCCATTTCGTGGTTGAAATAGTAAGGCGTGTTTAGAATAATTTCATCTCCCACCGAAGTAATAGCAAGAATGGCATTCACAAATCCCATGTTGCTACCTGCGGTGACAACGATGCAATTTTTGTCGTTGATTTCAATCCCGTTAAAACTTTGCAGTTTTGCTGCTAATACTTTTAGTAGCGCAGGAATACCTTCAACAGCTTTGTATAGATGATTTGTTGGCTCGGCAAGGAATTGCGGTAAAAGTTCGAGGGCTTCCGGTGGTGGGCTATAAGAAACTACACCTTGCCCAAGGGAAATAGTACCAGGAGAGTTTCTGATCAATTCTCCCACAACAGGAATGATCGGTGACTGCACCGCCTCCATACGAGATGTAAAATTTTTCATGTAAATTACACAACCTTGTAGCCTTCTGCCTACCTACGGTAGACGCACAGTGACTTGGTGCAAGTAGTCGCAGAGCGTCTACTGCCTCTGGGCAGTCGCTACAACGCGCTTAACCCGCAAGGGCGCGCTGCTCTCTGCCTTCTGCCTTATTCTATCGGTATCACATCATGAAAACGGGAATAATCTATAGTGCGCCGACCCTCCCGCGTCTTGGATAAAATATCTACAAAGCGCATATTCCAAAAAATCTCCCCAGCGATAAACGAGTGACGAGCATGAATAATCTGGGACACTGTTTCATCAAGTCCGGTGAGAGTTACTACTACTTCCATCTCGTCCTCAATCATATCTTCTGGTGTCACTCCATATAAGGGACTATTCTGATCAATTGGATGCATGACTGTCCAGGTTAAAGCAAAAAGCGGTGTTTGACTGCGAAGCAGTTGCATATCATAAAATCGCCGCATTACATCCCCTTCAGCGGTGACTTCATTTCGTACCACAGTCACCCGAATTTGTGCTTCTAGAATCCAGTTTTGCCGTTCGTTAGCAACTCGAAACATTAATGTTGGCATACCGTTATAGGGTGCAATTACCGCCACACGACTAAATGTGACTCTTGCTTTAGGAAGCGAAAATCTGGCAAACATCAACCCAGTTCCCACTGCTAGCCCCATCAACCCGATTAGCGATTCTATGGTTACTAAGACATGGGCATAAGTTGTTTTGGGGAACATGGCTCCGTAGCCAATGGATGCCATAGTTTGAACGCTGAAAAAAAAGGCATCTAGGAAGTTACCTGGACGTGCGTTTTCAATTCCATTTCCACCTGCCAGGTATGCCAAGGCAAATAAAGCGTTAACAACTAGATATCCTAAACTAACTAGCGCTAAAAACTGAGGCCAAGATAGAGAAAGTAGCCAATGGTATAAGTCTCCCCAATGGGAGTTTGATACACCTTTACGCACAACGTTAAAGCCGCCCTCAGGGTTAATCATGCGCGGCACTAGGGTTTTGCGAACTACTTTTTTCATTGATGGCAGGGTAATGGTGGCAAGAACCCAAGACAGGTAATTTCTACCCAATTATCCAACAAATACAGCAAGAGTTATGTGATGTCTTAAGAAGGACAAATTATTACAGTATGTTAATGCAGCAACTGCATTTTATAAATTCGGTAACTGCAATTAGATAATAAAAACATACCTACCAAATGTCATGATTGGTAGGTTCATAGTTTGTTGGTTTTTCAGCACGAAAGGTAGTTCTGAATATTAACTTTCGGCAACTGCCTTTCTGCCCTATCTAAACTTCGTCAAGCAAACTAGTGCGAATGCGCTTTTTTGGAATAATATGCAGATTCTACTATAATTTTATCATAAGACATAAGTTTTATTAATTTTTTCACTTGAATTTAGCAGTAAGATGTTTCGTCGCCAAGTGCCGCACCAACCTTGATTTTTGGCACGTTGGGACTAGCGTCTATAATGCTAATACATCTAGAACTTACGCACGAGTCACGGAAGAATAAAACCGCTCCAGTCACAGAGGAGAACACTGCGTTGCGGTGAGTCCAGCGCTCTTGGTAGGGTTTCCAACGCCACATCCTACCCTACAGTCGGCACTAGACGCAAAGCGGCTTCTCTCCGGGTAGCCGCCCAACGGAGTGGGGTTGGGGGGAGACACCCGCATTAGCTCCTCCTTTATAGCAAATGTCCGTAACACGGAGGAATAAGAATTAGAGAGGTATTTTGCATAAGTCATAACATCTTTTAGCCTTGACACGTCACTACAAAGGCTCAAATTAAAACCTTAGATATAGCGATCGCATTGTTCCAGGTAATTCATAATAAAGATAGAAGTAAAGGAACGCTGTTATTTATAAATAATAAATTTCCAGTGTGATTTTCCTTTTAGAAAACTGCTATCAAGAACTTTTATAAACAAGCAACCTAGTTGTGAGCGAAGAAGAATTTACTCGGTATATCAAAACTATCCGTCAACAGATAGAGGCGCTGCATAAATATATTGTTTTAGAACCAACACAGCAACCAATAGCTGAAGCAATGGAGGAGATCGTCGCCTCTTTAGGGAACCTCCAATTATGTCAAGAAGAAATGCAGACTAGCTTGGAAGCAATGGAGGATATCCAGGACGAACTGCTCCAGCAAAATGAGGATCTAGCAGTAGAACTTCAGCATTATTATGAACTGTTTAATTTTGCACCTGATGCCTATTTGCTCACAGATGCTCAAGGAATAATTCTGAAAGCTAACCGCACTGCTGGCGCATTATTTAATATATTGCCCAACTTCCTCATCGGCAAACCATTAGCCAATTTTGTCGCTGAAGCAGAGCGATCGCTCTTTCGTATCAAACTAAATCAGTTGTCCCAATTAGATTCTGTGCAAGAGTGGGAAATAGCTATGTGTCCGCGTGGCAGTCAACCTTTTGATGCAACGCTGATGGTAGCACCAAACCGCGACACTTTTGGGTCACTAGTTTCGCTACAAATTAGCATACGCGATGTCACTAAGCACAAGCAAGCAAATTTGCAACTTCAGTCAGTAGCGAGTCAGCTGCTGCCAGAGGCAGCAGCTGGAGAAACTCCTCGTTCGCTCGATGGCTTGCAGGTACTGTTTGTGGATGATGAAGCCGATGCTCGCGAGTTTATCACTACAGTGTTGGAGCAATACGGAATTTCAGTAACAGCAGTTAACTCTGTTGCTGAGGCTCTTGAAGTTCTGGAGCGATCGCACCCTGATGTCATAATCAGTGATATTAGGATGCCAGATGAGGATGGCTATACTTTGATTCGCAAAGTTAAAGCACTAGAAGCAGAGAAAGGATGGCAAATTCCTACTGCTGCCTTGACTGCTTATCTTGCAGAAGACAGAGCAAAGGCACTCAAAGTAGGTTTTCAATCGCACTTGCATAAACTTGCTGAACCAGCAGAGTTAGTGGCAATGGTGGCACAACTGGCTGGACGAGGATAAGGCAGAAGGTAAGACAGAACAGTTATTAGTTGTCAGATGTATTGATAAGTGATAACTGTTTGCTGATGACTTTTATAAGAAATTTAGTAGATTTTCCCAGGAAAGATGGATAGTTGTACCGAAAGCAAGAAAGTCGCGATCGCTCGTCAACTCGTCCAACTACACGGCGGTACAATTGAGGTAGCAAGTGATGGAATTGGGCGAGGCACAAAGTTTACCGTCAAACTACCGTTGATGATATCAGTAGAGAGTCCGTAAATTTCCCGAATCAAAAAGCATTCAAGCAGATTGAGAAAGCATTTAGGCTTTTGATTTGCGGAAAACATCTTTAGGAGTGCGCGATTTACCGAAATGAGAACTCATTTAAGCATTTTAAGTAAGCAATATGCCATTTTGCTTGCGGAAAACACCTTTAGGAGTGCGCGATTTACCGAAATGAGAACTCATTTAAGCATTTTGAGTAAGCAATAAGACATTTTGCCTGCGGAAAACACTAAAATGAGAAAGCAAAATGGCATTTTGAGAAAGCATTTAAACAAAATGAGAAAGCAAACAGGCATTTTGCTAAATGATTTTAAAGTTACATTAAATTAAAATTGTTGCAATTGCCGAGGAATCAAATTATTGCCAAATAGCCGAAGCTATAAGCGCTATGCAACTACCTCAAACAGATACAATCACGCTAGAGGATATTCTCATCACCGAAGAGTTGTCCCGTCGAAATCCTCGCGCTGAAAACTTACTAAAAGAAAATCAAGCATTGCATACCTTGGCGCGGCAGTTGGTAAATCAGCCCCAAACGATACTCCAGAGCATAGTTGACATGGCGCTCGACTTATGAAATGCCCAAAGTGCAGGGGTCAGTTTACTAGAAATGACACCAACTGGTGAAGAAGTCTTTTGCGCTCATGTGTTGGCAGGAGCATTAGAACAGTACGTAGGCGGCACTACAAAGCGTGAGTTTAGTCCCTGTGGAGTTTGCCTTGATCGCGGTACTCCTGTGCTTTATTCCTATCCTGAACGGTATTTTACTGATTTACAGGCAGCAAACATTCCCATCGTTGAAGCATTAATACTACCGTTGATTGCAGATAACCATGCCCTCGGCACCATTTGGATTGTCTCCCACGATGAGCAGCGGCACTTTGACTGTGAAGATGTGCGGGTGATGTCCAGTCTGGCAGACTTTACAGCCACCGCACTCCTGCTAGAGGGGCGACAAACCCACCAATTGCTGGCAGCAAATTCCAGATTGGAGGCTGAGGTCATTGAGCGCCAGCAGGCGGAAATTGTTTTGCGCGAATCCGAAGAAAAATACCGCACGCTGTTTACCTCGATTGACGAAGGCTTCTGCACGATTGAAGTTTTGTTCGACGAGCAAGGCAAAGCAGTTGATTACCGTTTTCTCGAAATGAACCAGGCGTTCGTGCAGCACACCGGAATCGAAAACGGCATCGGCAGAACGGTGCGGGAATTCGCGCCCGAACACGAAGAATTTTGGTTCGAGACCTATGGGTACATCGCCAAAACAGGCGTTGCAATGCGCTTTGAACACAAAGCCGCCGCGCTCGGAAAATTCTACGACGTTTACGCCTTCCGCATCGGCGCGCCCGAAAAAAACCGTGTCGCTGTGATTTTCAACGACATCTTCGTGCGCAAGCGGGCAGAAGAAGCACTGCGCGAATCCGAAGAACGATTCCGGCTGTTTGTGACCGCCGCCTCTGACATCATATACAGAATGAGCGCAGATTGGAGCGAGATGCATGCGCTCGAAGGAAAGAGTTTTCTCGCCGACACCAGAAATCCGAGCCTGAAGTGGCTCGAAGAATATATTCCCGACAGCGATAAGGCGTTAGTGCAAGCGGCGATCGCCGAAGCTGTCCGCGCCAAAACAAAGTTCGAGTTGGAACACCGCGTCATTCGCGCCGACGGCACTGTAGGTTGGACGTTTTCGCGGGCAATTCCGTTTTTGGACGAGCGCGGCGAAATCCTCGAATGGTTCGGCGCAGCGAGCGACATCACCGATCGCAAACGCGCCCAAGAAGCACTGCGGGTATTTTTCAGTAATGTGAGTCATGAGTTTCGTACCTCCCTGACCCTGTTACTGAGTTCGATTCAAGAAACCTTGAGCGATCTTGCAGATCCCTTGACTCCTGCTCAACGATTGCAACTGCAACTGGCGCACCGAAACGCGGTGAGGCTGCTGAAGCTCGTCAATACGCTGCTTGACGTTTCCCGCATCGAAGCCGATCGCATTCAAGCAGTCTATGAGCCGACCGATCTGGCAACCTTGACAACAGAACTTGCGAGTTCATTTGAGTCAGTCATCCAGCAAGCAGGCTTGCAACTAGCAATCGATTGCCCACCCCTACTAGAGCCAGTGTATGTCGATTGCTCTATGTGGGAGAAAATCGTCCTCAATTTGCTCTCAAATGCGTTTAAGTTTACGATTACGGGCGAGATCGCAGTCCGCTTAAGGCTGGCTGGCAATTGGGTTGAGTTAACCGTACAAGACACAGGTATTGGCATAAAAGCCGCAGAACTGCCTCACTTGTTTGATCGGTTCTACCAGGGGAAACAAGCCAAGGGACGGAGCTTTGAAGGATCGGGGATTGGCTTGTCTCTGGTACAGGAGTTGGTAAAACTGCATGGCGGCACGATTACTGTCAGCAGTGTAGAAGGAGAAGGCAGTTGCTTTGTGGTGTCCATTCCCACTGGGTTTGCTCATCTTCCCCTTCAACAGATTGGCTCATTTCGTACAGGCGGGTTTACTAAAGATGCTTCAAGGCAATCAGAAGATGGCTTGCAAAACCCGCCCCTACCCTCAACGGCAACAGATCTAAGTGCTTATGTGCAGGAAGCGTTGGGGTGGCTACCGCAAGAGGACACGGGGAGGTGGGGACGCGGGAACGCGGAGAATCAAGAGGACGCGGGGAACATTTTTGATAGATTCTCCGTTTCTCCCAGTCTCCCTTCGGGTACTCTACGAGAAGCCGCCTTTCAGGCGTCTATGCAGTCGCTACAACGGGGGGAACCGCCGCAACGCGCTGCTCACCGCGTCTTTGCGTCTTCCTCAACTCCCCGCATTCTCCTAGTGGATGACAACGCCGATATGCGCGCCTATCTGAAGCGGCTATTAAATCAACGCTGGCAGGTGGAGACAGCAGCCGATGGCGCGATCGCCCTCAGCCAAATTCAGCAACAGCCACCCGACTTGGTGCTAACTGATGTGATGATGCCGCAGATGGATGGGTTACAATTGCTGCAAGCACTACGTTCCGATCCCCAAACAAAAAGTATTCCGATTATTTTGCTGTCAGCACGGGCAACAGAAGAAGCAACGGTCGAAGGTTTGGCAACGGGTGCGGATGATTACTTAATCAAACCCTTCTCTGCTCGTGAACTGATAGCACGGGTTGAAACTCATCTCCAATTGGCACGGCTGCGGCAAGAGCAATCCGCAAACCGCTTTAAAACTGAGTTTCTCATGACTGTTACCCATGAACTGCAAGCTCCGCTGGTGACAATTCTCGGTTGGGCGCGCTTGTTACAAACCAAATCCATAGATTCACAAACAACAACACGGGCATTAGCCGCGATTGAACGCAATGCCACGATTGAGGCAAAACTGGTGAAAGATTTGCTGGATGTTTCTAGCATTCTCTGTGGAAAATTTCAATTGAACTCTCAAAGTGTCGATTTGGTTTTGCTGGTACAAAACGCGATCGCCACATTTCGTGAAGCAGCCCAAGCAAAGAACATTCAATTGGTCGAGACGGTATCTAATGTTGCACAGAGCTATGTTTTAGCAGACCGCGATCGCCTCATAAAAATTATTACTAACTTGCTGGACAATGCCATTAAGTTTACGCCCGCAGGGGGACAGGTTAACGTGCGGCTGGAACGGTTTGAGTCTGAAGTTCACATGACCGTGACGGATACAGGTATTGGCATTAGCCCTGAATTTCTCCCCTTAGTCTTCGATCGCTTTACTCAAGCTGAAGTGCCTAGCCGTCATTCACCGGGAGGAGTGGGCATTGGGCTGGCGATCGCTCGTCAACTTGTCCAACTACACGGCGGTACAATTGAGGCAGCAAGTGATGGAATTGGACGAGGCGCAAAGTTTACCGTCAAATTACCGTTGATGATATCAGTAGAGAGTCCTTAAATTTCCCGAATCAAAAAGCATTCAAGCAGATTGAGAAAGCATTTAGGCTTTTTCATTGCGGAAAACACCTTTAGGAGTGCGCGTTTTACCGAAATGAGAACTCATTTAAGCATTTTGAGTAAGCAATATGCCATTTCGCTTGCGGAAAACACCTTTAGGAGTGCGCGTTTTACCGAAATGAGAACTCATTTAAGCATTTTGAGTAAGCAATAAGACATTTGGCCTGCGGAAAACACCAAAATGAGAAAGCAAAATGGCATTTTGAGAAAGCATTTAGACAAAACGAGAAAGCAAACAGGCATTTTGCTAAATGATTTTAAAGTTACATTAAAGGAGGAGCAGCAAAAGTTTGGCTTAATAGTATTGATTATCAAGCTACGCTTTAAATTAGAGATATAGGTGTGAGAATTAATGCCGAATTTCGATTTTAAGTTTGCGCTCACTCGACTAAGCTTATTTATGAGTAAAGAAGAACAGTTACTAGAATATTGGCGCGAACTCCCCCCTGAAGCGCAAGATAAAGTGATTCAATTCGCACAATCGTTAAAACCCCAGCTGGAATTTGTTCCACAAACTCCCCTTGGCAAAAAGCTATGGGAAATTCGTCAACGTATCGTTGCATCAGGCGCTCCCCTGTTGAGTGATGAAGAACTTGAACAGGAACTAAGAGAGCGTCGCGGCGGCTGGCGCGAAGTAGATTAGATGACTCGAACTTTTATCGATTCTGGTGTACTGATTGCGGCGGCTCGTGCCAATACAATCCGGTCACTAGCTGCACTTCACATCCTCAACGCTCGCGATCGCGAATTTGCTTCCAGCGCCTTCATCCAGCTAGAAACCCTACCAAAAGCAATCTATAACCAACAACAGGCAGAAGCAAAGTTCTATGAGTGTTTTTTAAGCAGCATTACCCTCTGGGCAACAAAACTAGAGCAAATTGTCCAAACCGGAAATCGCATTTCCTGCACCTATGGTCTAGCTGCAATGGACGGGCTTCACATCGCGGCTGCGCTCTCTGTTGATGCAGAGTAATTTGTGACCACTGAAAAAACTACAAACCCATGCATCGTGTTACAGAAATTAAAATCGTTTCAATTGCCGACGAATAAAATTATTGCCATATAGCCGAAGCCATAAGCGCTATGCAACGACCTCAAAGAGATACAGTGACACTAAAAGATATTGTCATCACCGAGGATTTATCCCGGCGAAATCCTCGTTCGGCAAACTTACTAAAAGAAAATCAGGCATTGCACGCATTGGCGCGGCAGTTGGTAAATCAGCCCCAAACAATGCTTCAAAACTTAGTTGACATAGCACTCGATTTGTGCGATGCAGGAACCGCAGGGGTTAGTTTGATAGAGACAAGCCCAACAGGTGAAGAAGTTTTTCGCTGGAATGTATTAGCAGGAGCGTTAGCACGATACGTAGGTGGCACTAATCCCCGTAATTTTAGCCCCTGTGGAGTCTGTCTTGATCGCGGTTCTCCTCAGCTTTATTCCCATCCCGAAGGGTATTTTACTTATTTACAGGCAGCAAACACGCCGATTGTAGAACGATTGGTGTTGCCGTTGATTGCGGATAACCATGCCCTTGGTACTATCTGGATTATGTCCCATGATGAGCAACGGCATTTTGACTATGAAGATGTGCGGATAATGACGAGTTTGGCAGACTTTGCTGCTGCTGCATTGCTACTGAATCAGCGCCAAACACAGGAATTGCTAGCGAAGAATGCCCAACTAGAAGCGGAGGCGGCGGAACGTAAACGAGCCGAGGAGTTAGCGCGGGAGTCGGAAGCGTACTTCCGAGCGATGATGGAGAATCTACCAGGTGGGGCGGTGTTTGTAGTTGATCGCAATCTCCGCTATTTGCTGGCGGAAGGAGAAGCATTAGCGATCGCCGGATTCCAACCGGAAGATTTCGTTGGGCATACGATTTTCGAGGTACTGCCGCCGGAATTAGCAACGTATTATGAGTCGTTTTACCGTCGGGGGCTGGCTGGTGAGCCGTTTGAACACGAACATGAGGCACACGATCGCTCATTCATCTCACGCGGAACGCCGCTACGGTTGCCAAACGGCGAAGTATATGCAGTGCTTGCTGTTTCCTATGACATCACAGATCACAAACAAGCCGAAGCGGTGATCGCTGCCGAACTGCGGGAATCAGAAGCGCGGCTAGCGGCAGACCTGGCGGGAATGCAGCGGCTTTATGCCCTCTACGGGACGCTTGCCACTGGACTCGATCTCAAGACTGCCCTCAACGAAATTCTGGCGGTTGCCTGTGAGTTCACGCATACCGAGCGTGGCTGCGTGCAGCTTGTCAGCGACGACGGCACACGGTTAGAAATGTTTACCTGGCGCGGCTACTCAGACGATAGCCCGTTTATCAACTACTTTCGCTATGAAGGGTTCAAGGAAGGCTGTGATCGAGCCAGGGTTGCCCGCCAGCGCTTTACGATCGAAGAGACGATCGGCTATCCCGGTCTGGAAGGCACCGAAGCGGGGGCGGCGGCTTCTGCCGAGGGCATCCGGGCGACACAGTCCACGCTGATCGTTAACCGCAGTGGTGAGTCGATTGGCGTATTGAGTACGCAGTTTTCGCAGCCCCACCGTCCCAGCGACGACGAACTCAGGTTGGTTGACCTGCTGGCGTGGACTGCTGCCGATTTTGTCGAGCGTTATCGGGCGCACACGGCGTTACGTGAATCAGAGGAGAAATATCGATCACTGTTCAATTCGATTGACGAAGGTTTTTGCATCATTGAACGAGTGGCAGGTGAGTTAATTGATTTTCGCTACATTCAAGTGAATCCAGCGTTTGCAGTGCAAACTGGCATCAGCAATGTCGTTGGCAAAACGATTCGTGAGGCATTTCCCGATGCACCGGAAGCGGGATACGAGATTTACGAGAACGTCTTGAAGACAGGCGAACCGATTCGGTTTGAAATCGACGTTCCCAGCCTTAATCGCATCTTGGAAATCTACGCCTTTCGGACTGAGGGCGAACATCGCCTCGCAGTCATTTTCAAAGATATTAGCGATCGCAAACGGCACGATGCAAATCTCGTCTTTTTAGCCGAAGTCAGCCAAGACCTGGCGCGGCTAACGAACATTGACGAGACGATGAATGCGCTGGGCGAAAAAATCGGCGGATATTTCGACTTGTCGGCATGCGTCTTTGCCGAATTGAGTGAGATGGCTGAAATTGCAGTCATCAACTACACTTGGCAGCTCAGTCACATGCCAAGCTTTATTGGCACTTATCGTATGCAAGACTTCGTAACAGCCGAGGTTTTGCAACTTTGTCGCACCGGAGAAGCTGTCGTCATCCGCGACGTGTTCGATGACCCCCTGACCAATGGCGAGCAGTATGCGGCTCTGAACGTTGGCTCCTTCCTCAGCATACCGCTCGTGCGCGATGGCGAGTGGCGCTTCCTGCTCGTCATCTATCGTACCGAACCCTATGACTGGCGCGACGACGAAATCGAATTGACCCACGAACTCGCCAACCGCATCTGGACGCGGCTGGAACGCGCCCGCGCTGAAGAACAGTTGCGCCGTGCTGCCCAGATGGATGCGTTTCGGGTGAAGTTGCCGGATGCCCTGCGATCGCTCTCCAATGCCGTTGAAATTCAGGCAACCGTGACGCGCACCACCATGAACTTCTTTGGGACAGACCGATGTTACTACTGCGAAATTATTGACGGTGATATCATCATTCGGCGGGATGCCGCACGGGAAGATTTGCCTTCGGTGGTGGGGGTGTATCCACTCGAAAACTCTCCCATCTTCAAAGCCATGCTCGATGCGGGTCAACCTTTTGCCGTTGAGGATGTCCACACAACCGACATACTGTGTGAGAACTTGAGACAGGCTTGTTTTCAGTTGCAGATTATTTCCTTTATCATCGTGCCTGTGATCAAGCAGGGAGAGCCAGTCGGGATTCTCTCAATTAACCAAACCACGCCGAGGAACTGGACAGCGTTTGAGGTGGATCTGGCGGAAGAAATCGCCGATCGCGCCTGGGCAACCATTGAACGCACCCGCGCCGAAGCCGCCCTACGTGAAGCCGAACTTCAGCGAGTTCGAGAACAATATGCCCGCGAACAAGAACGCCAACGCGCCGAATCTCTGGCAGAACTCGATCGCGCCAAAACCCTCTTCTTCAGCAACGTTTCTCACGAGTTCCGCACACCGTTAACACTGTTGCTGGCTCCTTTGCAAGATGCATTAAGCGATCGCACTCATCCCCTAGCTCAGACGCAACGCGAACGGTTGGAACTTGCACATCGAAACGCAATTAGGCTGCTGAAGTTGGTGAATACCCTGCTCGACTTCTCCCGCATCGAAGCCGGACGCATAGAAGCAGTCTATGAACCGACCGATTTGGCAATGTTTACGACTGAGCTAGCAAGTGTATTTCGTTCTGCCATCGAACGGGCTGGGCTGCGGTTAGTAGTTGATTGCCCACCGATAGGGTTGCCTATATACGTAGACAGGGAAATGTGGGAGAAAATAGTTCTTAACTTGCTCTCCAATGCCTTTAAGTTTACTCTGGAAGGCAAAATTACCGTTAGGCTGCTTAGAACTGATGACCATCATGTGACACTACAGATAGAAGACACAGGCACAGGAATTGCACCTGAAGAACTGCCCCATCTGTTTGAGCGATTTTACCAAGTACGTGGCGTGCAGGCGCGGACTCATGAAGGATCGGGGATTGGTCTAGCGCTGGTGCATGAACTGATTCGACTGCATGGTGGTACCGTAGACGTAAGCAGCACCGTTGGACAGGGAACCTGCTTCACCGTCACTATTCCTTCCGGCACGGATCACCTGCTAAACGAGCATATCCAAGCCACACGTACCCTAGCATCAACTGCATTAGGTACAGCATCTTATGTTCAGGAGGCAGAGCGCTGGTTGCCGGAAGAAGAGGAGGGGGTGAGGGGGGGACAAGGAGACAAGGGGAGAGAACATGAATCACGATTCCCCTTGTCCCCTAGTCACCTTGTCCCCGTGTCCTCTGACTCTGCCCGTGTCCTCATTGTCGATGACAACGCCGATATGCGCGATTACCTCAAGCGCATATTAAGCGAACACGTTACAGTAGAAGCCGTCGCTGATGGGGCAGCTGCACTGGCTGCTGTTCAAGAAACAATACCGGATCTGGTACTTTCTGATGTGATGATGCCACAGGTAGACGGCTTTGAGTTATTAAAAGCACTGCGTGCCGACGCGCGCACAAAAGAAGTGCCGATTATTCTACTTTCCGCTCGTGCTGGAGAAGAATCCGTAATTGAAGGACTCCAAGCTGGGGCTGACGATTACCTGATTAAACCCTTTTCTGCCACCGAACTTGTCACCCGTGTAAATGCTCATTTGCAGATGGCACACTTACGCTCAGAAGCACTCCACCAGGAAAAAATAATTAATCGTAGGAAGGATGAGTTTTTAGCAAAAGTTTCTCACGAACTAAATACCCCCTTAGTCGCCATTCTCGGTTGGACGCGATTACTCCGTAGTAGTCCGCCCAATCCAGCCATGCTCGTGAAAGCCCTAGAGACGATCGAGCGTAATGCCACTCTGCAAGCCAAACTTATCCAAGATTTACTGGATATCTCGCGTATCATTGCAGGCAAAATCAATCTTAATCACCAGTCTGTGGATCTAAAATCTATAATAGAAACTGCGATCGCCACAGTGCGTCAATCACTGGAAACAAAAAATATTTGTCTAGAGTATATAGTTGACCCTTTGTCAATCACAGTCCAAGGCGATCCAGAGCGCTTGCAGCAAATTGTCTTGAATTTACTTACCAATGCCATTAAATTTACTCCTCAAGGAGGAAGAATCGAGGTGCATCTAGACACTATAGAGAATCAAGCCCAGATTACGGTAACTGACAATGGCAAAGGTATCAGTGCCGAATTTTTACCCTATGTTTTTGATATTTTTCGTCAGTCCGAATGCTCACACTCAAAAAACGGATTAGGGCTGGGACTTGCGATCGCTCGTCATTTGGTAGAACTCCACGATGGCACCATTATCGCCGAAAGCCCTGGAGTTGGAGGGGGTGCAACCTTTAGTGTCAAGCTGCCACTCGTTGGTATTAATCTTTAAGAAAGATTTAATCAAAATAAATATCATTTAATCTCAAGAATAGGCCTTCACAAGAGTCTTGCATTTAAACATTTCACAAGACATTTTTAAATAAAACCAACGCTGAAATAATCATCTAACATCTGGTGTGCATTATGAAAATCAACGATATATCAAAGACAATGTGTGCTGTAGAGACGCTTACAGCGCAGGTGTTTCTGGAGGGTAATTTTGCATCTGTATATATCATCTAATACGGTTAAGTTGGTGATGTAGATTTACTAGAAGATCCCCCCAACCCCCTTAAAAAGGGGGGGCAAAAAGCGGCTTATTTTTCACCTTTTTAAGAGGACTAAGGAGGATCTAACCTTAACTTAACGTTATCGACTTCTCATCCACATTAGGCTGACTTAAATAATTACCCCAGACTTTACCATGAGCACATCAGAGGTCAATCCAGAGTTTGAAGCTTTGTTGCATTACCTCAAGCAAAACTGTGGTTGTGATCTGACAGGTTACAAACCTGATTCTTTGATGCGTCGGTTCCAACGCCGGATGCAGCAGTTAGGAATAGAGAACTATACGAGCTATTTGCAATATCTACAGGCTGAACCCCAAGAGTGTACTCCCCTACTTGACACCATTTTGATTAACTTCTCTGGGTTTTTTCGCGATCGCGATGCTTGGGAATATTTAGCCCATAAAATCATCCCCCAAATTATTACAAACAAGCAGCCGCAGGAACAAATCAGAGTTTGGAGTGCTGGTTGTGCTTCTGGAGAAGAAGTTTATACACTTGTAATGTTACTAGCTGAGATTTTAGGCATCGAGCAATATTTGCAACGAGTGCAAATGTTCGCCACGGATGTAGATAGAGATGCACTGAGGCGGGCGCGGCAAGGTATTTATAACGAGAACGAAGTAGCAAGCATTCCGAGCCAGCTACTATCTAAGTACTTTGAGCAAACCGAGCAGGGCTATGTTTTTTGCTCCCAACTGCGTCGCTCAATTATATTTGGTCGCCATAACTTGGCTGTTGATGCGCCCATGTCTAAAATCGACCTGCTCGTGTGCCGCAACGTGCTAATATATTTAAAGCGGGAGACTCAAGCAAGTATTTTTGTTCGTTTTCATTTTGCATTGAATAATCAGGGCCTTCTGTTTTTAGGCAACTCAGAAAGTTTAATCAATCAGAGGCAAATTTTTACCCCTGTCAGTATCAAGCGCCGTATTTTTGCTAAAGCTAAAGACCAAAAGCTCGGTTTAGATGAGCACTTACTGCTCCTACCCCAAACTCAAGACAAGAAAGCAATTAACCCTCTAAATACTTACATTCGTATTTGGCAAGCAGCCTTTGAGACAAGTCCTTTAGCCCAGTTAGTAGTGGATAGAAGTGGCTCCCTACTGTTAGTGAATGAAAGGGCTTATGGCTTGTTTAGGTTACAAAACAATCATATTGGTGCGCCAGTGCGAGATTTGGAGATAGGACAAGTTATAAATTCATTGACTGTGATGAGGCGGTTAAATCGCGATCACCACCCGTTTAGTCTCAAAAATATAGAGTGGGTAACTGACAATGCCACAACTCATCTAGACATTCACATCACACCAATATCAGATTCGAGTGGTAAGCTAATAGGCGCAAACCTCACTTTTATTGATGTCACACAATATATATATCTAAAGGACGAATTTGAAAGTTTAAATTCAACTCTTACAAGCTTAACTCAGGAACTACACATAACAAGAAAAGTATTAAATTCTACAACTCAAGAGCTAAGAAATATACACTAAATTCAAAGCAGCCATCGTTTAGGAGGTGGATGCAGATGAAACTAACAACAGTATTCTTAATAACAGTTCTAGTTTTTATACCTGTTACTGCTTTAGCACAACAAACACAGCCAAGCGATCGCCTATCAGTCACAAATAGGCAGAAATTAGAGCAAAACAGAAAAAAGCTTAATGCAGATATTAAGCGAATAGTAAAAGAAACGCAAGAATTAGAGCGCTTTAGTAGACCATATTTAGTCGAGTTTCAGAGGAGAAATGAGCAAATGCGACACCGCCCCGATGCAGTAATACGTTTGCGGGAAAATTAAACTATTTTCACCCCAATAAAGCAGGAATCATATCCGTTTCTTCCCAAGGCACAATTCCTAAATCCAGTCTTCCCACGTGTCCGTAGACAGCCAATTTTCTGTAAAACCCACCTTTGACAATTGTAGGCAGTAGTCTCAAATTAAACTTCTTGATAATTCCTGCAAGACGAAAATCAAAATGCTTTTCTAGGAGTTTTGTGATTTCTTCATCAGGAATTTTGCCCGTGCCAAAGGTTTCTACTTGAATGCTAACAGGTCTGGCAACTCCGATAGAATAGGTCAGTTGTACTTCACACTCTTCTGCCAAACCAGCCGCAACAACATTTTTAGCTGCATATCGGGCAGCATAAGCACCAACTCTATCTATCCGTGTCGGATCTTTACCGCTTAAAGCTGCGCCACTATGACGCGAATACCCCCCGTAAGTATCTATAGCATTTTTTCTACCAGTTAACCCCGAATGTACGGAAGGGCCACCAATTGAAAAAGGTTCGTCAAAATCAATTAAAATTCTAGTCTTTTCATCGGGCTTACATTCATTATCTTTTAAGACATAATCGATGATAATCTCTTTAATCTCTTCTTGGAGTTTATTCACATTAACGAAGTTTGATTCTGACTGCTGATTGTGACTTGCCAGAATTGAAATACTGTGGATTCTATAAGGTTTGCGATCGCGGTACTCAATGCCAACTTGAGTTTTGCCATCTGGCCTTATATATGGCAGAATTTTCTCCTGGCGCACAGTAGTTAATCGCTTTGCTAGCTGATGTGCCAACCAAATTGGCAGTGGTATGAAAGCAGGAGTTTGATTACAAGCAAAACCAAAGACTGTCACCTGATCTTTAACTGGAATTAACTCCATTTCATCGTCTGATAGCCTTTTGGCATCCCAATAACGATAGTCATGAGATAGCAATTCTTTAACGCTAGTAACAATACTACAAGTTTTGGCATTAAAGTCAGGTTCATCATAACCAACCTGTTTAATTACCTGTCTGGCTGTTTTTGTAAAATCTACAATTGCATCAGATTCAAATCTAGCAGCAATGAAAACAATCGCCGTAGCAACAGCACATTCTGCAATAACTCTAGAATAAGGATCTTTCAGGAGGAATTTATCTACAATTGCATCACTGATTTGGTCGCAAAGTTTATCCGGATGTCCTTCCGTGACAGACTCAGAGCTAAACATGAAATCTTTTTTCATATTTAATTTGTTCGGTTTGAATGTGAAATCAACGCTAATTTTGTTAGTATCAAAATCTCAGCAAAGTAAGCTTATTAGCTGTTTACTTTATTGTTGGTGTAATTAGAAGTAGATAATCCTGGTGAAAGCTAAAATATAGCAAATCTATTTGATAGAAGAAAGGCAGAGGGCAGCTTTGCTGGAGGCAGAAGGAATAAATTATATTTTTGGCCTCTTAATCAAGAGAGTTGGGGGAGAAAGTCTAGTAGGGTGTGTTACAGCTATGCAAGGATTTGAGAGTTTAAGAAAGTGACAGCCGTAACGCACCACATGATAAAGGTTTACTTGATAAATCATCTCTCACAATCGGAGTTTGGGGATAAACCTGTTACAAAATTAAGGGTAATATGCGTATTTTCTAAATTAAATATGATTTTTGACACGGAAGTTTTGAATTTTTTTAAACAGGATTTTATCTAACAATTTTATTTGATTTATGGAAAACTAAAAACCCCGGCTTCTTCAAGAAGCCGGGGTTCTGGGATGATTTGAGAATTAGACAGGGATTGCAACAGCAGTTTGTTGTTCTACTTCTTGCTGTTCTATCTGCAAAGTTTGACTCACAGCAGCATCGTCGTTACTGCCAGGAAGTAAACGAGTGAAGTTGTGATTGTCTCCTTGCAAATACTTATTGGCTACTTCTTTTCTGCTTTCATTCACCAAGAATGGAAGTATGGCGCTACTACCAATTACCGCAGTATCAATGAAATTGATTGGTGCGATTTGCAGTAAGCCTTTCAGCCCCGGCATAGTTGCAGCTAGGATCTGGAGGATAAAGGAGCCACCCAGGGCAATATTCAAGTATTTGTTAGGCGGCAATTTCTCCTTACTGAATATGCTGTGTGTCTGCGAACGACAGCTGAGAGTATGCAGCAGTTGTGCCATTGTCAAACTCATGAAGCCAATGGTGCTTGCCTGCGCCCCAATACCATAACGTCTAATGCCGTACCAA
Source organism: Chlorogloeopsis sp. ULAP02 (assembly GCF_038404745.2). Taxonomy (NCBI): domain Bacteria; kingdom Bacillati; phylum Cyanobacteriota; class Cyanophyceae; order Nostocales; family Chlorogloeopsidaceae; genus Chlorogloeopsis; species Chlorogloeopsis sp. ULAP02. The sequence goes on from NZ_JAYKTT020000002.1 coordinate 253,481, forward strand.
TAGGCTGCTAAAGCACTGACAGATAATGCCCCTGACTCGATGATGATTCTCTTAAAGTCAGAACTCTTGATAATCGGTTCATTCGGATCGCGGGGTGGCTGACTCAGTACATCTGGTTCCGGTGCTTCCATTGCTAAAGCCAGCGCTGGGAAGATATCTGTAATTAAGTTTAGCCACAACAGTTGTATAGCTGAGAGAGGATGCCCGATGCCAGCTGTTGTCGCCGCCAGCATCACCATGATTTCGCTAGTGTTGGTAGACAGCAGGAAGTGAACGGATTTTCTGATGTTGTTATAGATTGTCCGTCCGTGGCTGACGGCAATAATCATGGTTTCGAGGTTGTCATCTTCCAGCACTACGTCTGCAACTTCACGGGCAACATCTGTGCCGGTATGCCCCATCGCAATGCCAACATCAGCAGCTTTTAAGGCAGGGGCATCATTAATGCCATCGCCTGTCATTGCTACAACTTTGCCGCTACTTTGTAGGGCTTGGACGATTTGTAATTTGTTGGCAGGGCTAATCCGAGCAAAGACATGGACGCGATCGCACAGTCCTTTCATCACCTCTGGCTCAATGTTGTTGAGGTGGGTGGAATCAAGGATTTGTAGTTGCTCGCCTTTGCTCAAATTCAATTGTTTACCGATCGCATAGGCTGTCGGGCTTTGATCACCGGTAATCATTACCGTATTGATGCCAGCTTGATGGAAACCTCCCATCAAGTCTTGCACGCCATTTCTGATCGGATCGATCATGCCGACTATTCCCAACCAGATCAAATCTTCCCTGGAGTGAATGTTTGCAGAGGACGCAGAAATCTTTTCACTCTCCGCGTCACCGCGTCTTATTGTCTCCGTGTCATCATCTAGTTGGTAAGCAACTCCCAACACCCGCAGCGCTTTACCTGCCATGTCTTCGTTTTGGTTTTCGATGGCGAGCCTGTCTGCTTCTGTGAGTGGGACTTTCTGCCCGTTCTTCATCTGAGCGCTACATAGACTCAACACTTCTGACGGACTCCCTTTGACGGCAATGAGATTTTTTTGCTCGTCGGGGGTGAGGTGGAGTGTTGCCATGTAGTTGCGCTCTTGGGAGCGGTGAGCAATTTTCAGTCGCGGGTAATTTGCCCTGAGACTGGTGACATTCACCCCAGAAGTGATCGCTAAATCGATGAGTGCGTTCTCGGTTGCAGAACCTCTGACAACATACTCATCGCTTTCTTGTTCTTTATCTACCTCACTTTCGTTGCACAGCACTAAGACATGAATCAGTTTTAAGAGCTGTTCGTGTTCATAAGGATTGATAGTCTCTTCTTCTAACAGCAATTTGTCATGAGATACCTCAATACATTTGCTGTCTGTACAAACCTCTACAACCTTCATGCGATTGGCAGTGATGGTTCCAGTTTTGTCCATGCAGATAGTTTCGATGGAACCAAGAGTTTCGACGGCATCCAGGCGGCGAATGAGGACGTTATGCTTCCTCATGTTGGCAATACCGAGAGCAAGAGTAGTAGTGGCAACTGTAGGCAAGCCTTCAGGAACTGCTGCTACTGCCAAAGATATAGTTGACTTGAGCATTTGCAGTACACCGTTGCCGCGCAGTAATCCGATGCCAAAGACAAAGGCGCAAATTGCTCCTGAAATTACTACCAGCTGGCTGCCAGCTTGATCTAGCTGTTTTTCCATCGGAGTTTCGGGCATGGTGGCTTCACCCACCATCATTTGAATTTTGCCCATCTCCGTGTATTTGCCTGTTGCTACCACTGCGGCAATTCCTTGCCCACCAGTGACTAATGTTCCCATGTAAACCATGTTTTTGCGATCGCCCAAGGGAACATGCTCGCCACGCAGGATTGCAGCACTCTTAGTTACAGGCATACTCTCACCCGTGAGTGCCGACTCATCTACACTGAGGCGATGTGCCTCTATTAGTCTGGCGTCTGCTGGTACATAGCTGCCGGGTTTGAGGATGAGAATATCTCCGATTGCAATTTCTGGGGCGCTGATTTCTTGAATGCTGCCATCTCTGATTACATATGCCGTTGGGTTAACCAGATTCTTCAACGAGCGAATAATCTTCTCGGAATTACTTTCTGTGGCATAACCAATGGCGGCATTTATAACCACAACTCCCATAATCACTAGAGCATCAACCAAGCCACCAGTAGCAACTGAAACTCCAGCAGCTACAGCCAAAAGTCCTACGGGCAAAGACTTAAATTGATCAACAAACATACTTAGCCCGGAACGAGGAACTGCTTCCGGTAAAGTATTCGTCCCGTATTTTTTCAGCTTCTCTTTGGCTGATTGACTAGATAAACCTGATACCTTACAGGTTTTTAACTCAGTAATAACTTCGTCAGATTCTTTTAGATGCCAAGATGCAAGTTCTTGCGCATGGACATCAATAGTTGTAGTTATTTTCTCTCGGCAAGTAATCGCTTTACTGGTATTTTTTGCTTTTTTTTGCGGTCTTTTTTCTTTTTTTGTTGCTCTTGTGACTATAGAGTTCTGGCTGTATTTTGTATATTCTAAAACTAGGCGTTCAATTAACGAAGCCAGCGTCAAACAAGTCTGCTCTGGCTGAAAATATACCAGAACATTGCCTGTGATAGAATTGGCGCAAACTCGCGTTATGCCTTTGTGTTCCGACAACCTCAACTCTAGGTATTTCTTAAGTCCTTCCGAACTTTGCAACCCATTAATTTTATACCTAGCCCTCCCTTCAACAGCAGTATGCAATGTCCGAACAATAGCATCCTTGCTGCGACAGGAGATGTTGCAGTTTTTGTTCATTTCTTCATTCAGTTGTGGAAAAACTAATTGGCCCAGAACTTATTATTGTAGTGGCAATTTTTGATTTAAACTACTCTGAAATAAAATTTTTTAAATTACTTAATTCCTTCAGCAAAAGCTGACACAAATTGAGTTTTTAGCTAAAGCAGACAAGATTTTGAATGTAAAAGAATCTTAATCATAAAGAGGAGGCAGGAGGCAGAGGGGAGAGAATTCTTCTGCGTGTCCTCGTGTCCTCTTCATCTGTTCCGTGTAACCTGTTCCCTGCAATCATTTGTGTGAGTTGTATATTTTCAAAATGAGAACTCTGATTTGATTTTAGATAAATTCTTCACTCAGTAGATGGGTTGGGTACTTTTTTTTACTATTAATCTGTATATTTAAGGATGAAAAATAGTTTAAAACTTTTTGCTAGTATGATTATGCGAGATAGTGAACGAAGCAAAAAATATAACATACCTTTCTTCGTTCTGGTGATAGCTCTCTCAGTAATAGCAACGGTGTTATTATCTTTTCCTCTACAAGCTCAAAATATTCCTTTGCGATCGCCAGCATCGGAGTTACGGGGAGTATGGTTAACCAATATTGATAGCAATGTGCTGTTTGAGAGCGATCGCCTTAAAAGTGCCGTGCAACGTCTTAAGCAGATGAACTTTAACGTTGTCTATCCTACTGTGTGGAATTGGGGCTGGACGCTCTATCCTAGCAAAGTTGCACAAAGAGTAATCGGGCGATCGCTCGATCCAGAACCAGGATTGCAAGGGCGAGATATGCTCAAAGAAGTTATTAAAGTAGGGCATCAACAAGGCTTAAAAGTCATTCCCTGGTTTGAATTTGGCTTTATGGCTCCTGCCGACTCTCAATTGGCAAAACGTTATCCGCAATGGCTATCCCAACGCAGCAACGGAACTCGCATTGTCAAAGAAGGCATTCATGACAGAGTTTGGCTTAGTCCTTTTCGTCCTGATGTACAACAATTTATCCAAAATTTAATTGTTGAAATAGTTAGAAACTATGACATCGATGGCATTCAATTTGATGATCATTTCGGCTTACCCTCAGAATTGGGATATGATCCCTACACAGTAGCACTCTACAAAAAAGAACACCGTGGTAAAGCTCCACCAAAAAATTCTCAAGATCCGGAATGGGTGAGGTGGCGAGCAAACAAAATTACCGACTTTATGAAGCGGGTATTTACAGCGATTAAAGCAACGAAAAAGAATTGTATTGTATCCGTTTCACCCAATCCTCAGCGCTTTTCGTACCCCTTCTTTTTAGCCGACTGGGAAAGATGGGAGAGGATGGGAATTGTAGAAGACTTAATTATACAAGTATACAGAGATGATTTGAAAGTCTTTACTAAGGAATTAGAGTATCCAGAAGTGAAAGCTGCACAACGTCATATCCCTGTTAGCATCGGTATTTTGACGGGCTTAAAACGCAAATATGTATCAATAGATCAGATAAAACAACAAGTACAAAAAGTACGCGATCGCAACTTCGCTGGGGTATCCTTCTTCTTTTACGAAACTTTGTGGAACTTAACTAAAGAAGCACCGCAAAAACGCCAATCTGGCTTTCAAAAACTTTTTCCTACATCAATAGCATACCCAAATTTGCTTGTGGGGTGGAAGCCGTAAAATTAGAGGGGGAGAAAGGGAGACGCAAAGACAACCAGACGCGGTGACGCGGAGAAATTATCAAAAATATTCTCCGTGTCCCCCCGTCCCCGTGTCCTCTTCATTCCCCGCGTCTTTTAGCCTCCAATTCCCAAGCGTCCAGCTAAACCTGGGGTTAAGGGTAGAAGAGTGGCAATCATCAAGAATAAAGCTAAAAGTCCTAAAGCAGCGCGTGCATCATCTGGTTCAGTAATTTCATTTAAGCTGGGGCGTTCTAAGCCACGTTGCAAGAATAAAATTACAATCACCCAATACATTGCCAGAGGATTGCCAAGAGCAACTAATCCCAACAAAATTAACGTGGCGAATGTCGTTCTTCCTGCGGTTTTGCGCCCATAAATTGCTTGGACAATGCGTCCACCATCAAGTTGTCCTGCGGGCATCAAGTTTAAAGCTGTAATTACCAACCCTAACCAACCAACTATCACTAACGGATGCACATCCACGATTTGCGATTGTAATGCCGAACCAAGGACAACTCGCGCTAAACTTCCTACCAAAATTGAACCTTGGAAAAATTCATTTGGTAATTGAAACATACTACCTGAGTGAGACAGCAGCAATCCAGCTATGAGCATCAGCAAAGAAACAATCCCTCCAGCTGCTGGCCCTGCTAAGGCAATATCAAATAATACCTTACGGTTGGGTATTTGAGACTCAAAGCGAGTAATCGCACCAAAAGAGCCTATTTGCACGGCGGGGAGAAAGTACGGCCAGCTGAGGCGGACTTGGTGACGACGAGCAAATACCCAATGTCCAATTTCGTGAGCTACCAAGATTGTTATTATCCCAGCAGCAATCGGTAAAACTTCGGGGAATCTTTCTGGATTGGCAACAAAATCAAAATTCAGTAGAATTCCCGCAGCTTCTAAACTTGTAGCAATAGTTGCTACCAAAAGAATAACTGCAAAAACTTTTTGGGCTAACGTCATCGGACGTGGATCGTTGCGGCTAGGCAAAACAATCACTACAGGTTTCCCATCCGTATTTTCTACTAAAAATAGGCGGTATTTGTCACTTAGACGCTCCTGCAAAATTTCTGTCAGACGCTTGTAAACAACTTCTGCCTCACCGCGTAGATTTCCTTTAAAAATGGCTCCTTCTTGGTAGGCAATGGTTTCTGTGGCAAAAAAAGTGTCAATCCCAAAAATACTTTTAATAACGCTTAAATCCTCTTCAGGAATCGGTACAATCTCTGGCTGTACCTGCATTGTTCCTGTTGGCTGTTTTGCCTCTTGTGTGGCAATAGTCTCTGCTGCGGCTAGCTTCTCAGTCGCTCTTTGTCTGAGCAGTTCATCTTGCCCAAGCTGGCGTAACTGTCTGCCCAGATAAATATATATTCCAGCCGAAAACACTAACAAAAAGAGTATACCAACTATATTGATGTACACTCCGGTGGCAAATAAGCCAAAGAACAGTAGCCAGGGAGCCATTAATACCACTGACTGTAACCAGGCTAAGATTCCCAACTTGCCATAAGGTCTGGCACGATAAAGGCCCCAACTTAACATACCAAAAGCGACCAGCACGATAGCCGCAACTATAGGAGTTTCTGACGTAGTAAACATCTCCAAACCCTTTGCTTTGTTCAACCAAGCCTGAATAAGTCAGGTATTCACAGATATTAATAATTTATAACGATGGTTGTAACTGGCCCAATATCTTAAGGTGGGCTTTGCTGAATATGAGTATGAAATACAAAAATGCGAGATCTCAAACTCTTATTCTCTGAGCCTCTGCGTGAGACTGATTCCATCACACAACATTTTAAGATGAACGCGATCATAGCTAGCTGAGGAGGTAAGGGGCGCAGATCTTGAATATTTCTGCCCATATATTGCGAAATGCAGCAAAATCAGTTTGTAGGTTTTGATATTCTGGCAATAGATATGTCTTAGATATCGGATGACTAAACGCAGATTGGTTGCCTATGTGAGTTATTTGTCATTAGTGCTATGTGCATCAGCATTGTATTTGAGTGATTGGGGTAAATGTGCGATCGCTCCTTGCCAACAGTCTTTAACCCAATCAAACAGCTTAGGACTACCCCAAACAGAAATATCAACAGAACAGTTACGCCTCAAAGCTCAAGCTATCACTGTTAAAGTGATGTCAGATGAATTCTTGGGTTCAGGAATTTTGCTTAAAAAGAATAACTCAATTTATACAATTGTTACCAATGCTCATGTGCTGCGATCGGGCAATTCTCCCTATTGGATTCAAACGCCTGATGGCACCGCCAAGGGGATGAGTGGGGGCGCTATCCTCAACGAACAAGACGAATTAATTGGAATTCACGGCAGGGCGATCACTGAAGCCTCAGAAGAAGATCCTCAGCAATTTGTGATTCGTGGAGCTTTAGGTATTACTATTTATTCGGCGCTGCGGCAAATGTTAACAGTGGGTGTAGATGTGGGAGTACGTCCGCCAGGTGTAGTTGCGACTGCACCGAAAGCTGATGATTTTTATCTCAAAGGGAATGAAAAGTATAGCCAGAAAGACTACAAAGGCGCTATAGCTGATTATACAGAAGCTATTCGCCTCAATCCCAATTATATCGCAGCCTACTACAACCGGGGTTTAGTCCGCTCCGCCTTGGGAGACAAGCAGGGGGCGATCGCTGATTATAACTCTGCTCTTAAAATTAATCCCAACGATGCCAAAGCTTACCTCAACCGGGGTGTAGCCTACTATGCTTTGGGAAACTTGCAACTGGCAATAGCTGACTCTAACTCTGCCCTGAAAATTAATCCAAAATTATGGATTGCTATTAGCAATATAAGCTTTATTAAATACGATCAAGGTGATGTTGAAGTAGCTATCAAACAATGGCAAGCGGCATTAGCTATTGATAACAAAGCCGTAGATCCTTTATTGGCATTAGCAGTTGCGCTACATACCAAAGGTGAACGAGAACAAGCTCTAACTAAGGCAAAACAGGCACTTACCATTGATAAACAATACGCAGATTTAGCTTTTCTCAAGAAAAATCTCTGGAGCGATCGCCTGCTTGCTGATACGAAAAAGCTGCTAGCAACACCTGAGATTAAAATGTTTTTACTGTACTTTAGACTAAAAAAGAGCGATCGTTAGATAGTAGGACTGCAAAAAATGCCGATCGCAATTTTTGGTTTAGGTAAAAACAGGCGATCGCTTTTTGGTTTTTGTTATAGGTGTGCGATCAATGGATCAAGCCGAATTTAATTCAATACCGTTCAGTTAAGCCAGATCCCCCCAACCCCCCTTAGAAAGGGGGGCAAAACGCGGTTAAATTTCCCCCTTTTTAAGGGGGACTAAGGGGGATCTTCGAGAAATCAAATCACTAACTGAACCGTATTGGAATTTAATTAGCAAAAAGCCTGTTTACCTTCTCAAAATGCCTGTTTGCTTTCTCATTTCAGTATTTTACGCAAGCAAAAAGGCTAATTGCTTTCTCGTTTCAGATTATGCGATAGTAATTCATCTTAATCAAGCAAGCGATCGCAATTTTTACTCTAGGTAAATACAGCGATCGCAAGCCTGATTTTTCCTGTAATAGTGCGGATCGCTTATTGGTGATTCTCTAGGATGGGGCGATCGCACTCTGATTGAGTAAAGCAGTAAGCTAGATTTAGCGGTTAGTAAATTTAAATTATTAATTGCTTGACCAATATTTCTTTGATTGTACAGAGCAAGCAGATTTTATAAGTGGAGTCAATCCAAAATCCCAAAATCTCAAATCTAAAATCGAATGACTGTAGTAAAACTAATGACATCTTTTCCTGTGAATTTACCAACTCAATTACAACAAGAAGCACAGAGATGGGCTACAAATCAAGGTATATCTCTTGAGCAGTTTATCATTTGGGCGATCGCGGAAAAAGTAGGAACACTGAGTCAGACTGTTGACGATCCTCAGTTTCCTGGTATTACATATCGTTGTGGTGCTAGTGGTACGCGAGTGCCTATACTGTTAGGAACTGGCTTACGAGTCCAGTCTGTTGCGATCGCTAGTCAGCAATGGGGTTTATCCATATCACAAATTGCAGCTGAATATAATTTAAGTGAAGCACAGGTCAACGAAGCACTAGCTTTTTATACTGCACATAGACAAGAAATTGACCGAGCCATAGCAGCAGAACAAGCTTTCGAGTCTTATAATGTCTAAGATTCTCTTACACTTAGATGCTGACACCTCAATTAAAGCTTTGCAAACAGCTTTGGTGAATCGTGGTCATGATGTTACTCGTACACCCAATAATTGGATGCTTTTGGATGCTAGCGATGAAACACAATTGCTGGAGTCAACAAATCAACGAAGGTGCATTTTCACATTTAATATTCGTGATTTCTTAGTACTTGCCCAACGTTACCCAAATCATTATGGTATTGTTTTGGCATCTCAAAACAGTTGGTCTTTATCTGATCTAATTTCAGCTTTGGATTGCATGTTAAACTAAACACAAGCAGTTGATTTAATTGGGCAAGTACGGTGGTTAAATCAATGGAAAAAATGAGGACACTAATATACTAGACATCGACCGAATTTAAATATGCGTTGTCCAAAACCCTTGTAGACTCAAATCTTGCACCTGGAAATCTGAATGTCAAAACCACAACCAAGTGCAAGAAGAAGGCGCGTCTATGCACTCTCATTGAACTAAAAATGCGATCGCTTGTTGGTGTCTCTATGATTGGGCAATGCCGAAGCCTACGCCAACCAGGGTAATGCCCGCTCTGCTTTCGGAGACAAGCAAGGGGCGAACGCTGATTTCAACTCTGCCCTCAAAATTAATCCCAACTATGCCCAAGCCTACTACAACCGGGCTAATGCCCGCGCCGATTTAGGAGACAAGCAAGGGGCGATCGCTGATTGGCAAAAGGCTGCGGAAGTATTTCGACAACAAGTAAATACACAGTTGTATCAAAGAATATTGGAGTTAATTAGAAAGTATCAGCAGTAGACAGGGGAGAATGAGGAGATAGCGCGATCGTTGTTTATTTATAGGTGCGCGACAGTGCGATCGGATTCAGATCAATTAAACAAGCGATCGCTTGTTAGTTGCAGATATGAGAGTAAATGCGATCGTATTCAGATTAATTAAACAAGCGATCATCATTATAAATATCTTCCTCTGGCTCGTTCCATTCTTGAAAACCTATCTCTGCTAGTTTCATCATTGCGACTGTTTCAAGTTTTTCTTCAATAGCAGCCATTAATCTCATAAGTTCTTCTATCGGTAACTGTAAAATCATATTTTTAATTTTTTCCACACTTGGAGTTGGAGTTGAAGCCATACATATCCTCGCTATCAAGTTATGCATCTATTATGAAAGATTTGGAATAAGCTGGGTGGCAAAATGGTTATCGTATCTATGGAGTCTTGAATCATCAGTAACCCACCAAATAAAAGCATGGGTATCAAGTAATGCTTTCATTCTTTAACATCTGCTGGGCTGAGAAAATCGTTCAGAATCTCATCTGGTAAAGGTGCGTCAAAATCAGGAGAAATCACAACTTTACCTTTATCCAACCTTGGAGTTCGGGGTAATGACTGTTCTTTAATTGGTACTATACGCGCAACTGGAGTACCAGCGTTTGAAATAATTACTTCTTCTCTTGACAAAACTCGATGGAGTAATTCTGCGAATTCAGCCTGTGTTTCTGGAAGCTCAACGTTGTACATATACAGTCACTTTAAAAGGTTGCGACTATAAATAATGATATCACTTACCCTGTGAACAAGTTTTTTGGTTGGAAGGAATACAGGCAGTGTAGATAAAACAGGCGATCCTAAATTTATTTCATCTCATTTTCAAACAACTTCTTAACTACAATCAACCTGAATTTTTGAAAAAATCGGGTAATACCTGTGTAACTATAGCTATAATCTACTTAACATTCAGATTACATATAAAGTTGATGACAGAGAAAATATCAACACTTCAGCAAGCACTTGATATTGTAGAAGCACTCGACCCAGAAGAACAAGCGATACTTGTTGATATTATTAGTAAGCGTTTGCGCCAACAGCGACGGAATGAGCTATTAAAAGAAGTTACACAAGCTAGGCAAGATTACCAACAAAGTAATGTCAAACGCGGTTCTGTCGCTGATTTGATGGCGGACTTGGACGAGTGAAAAATTTAGTTTGGAGTACAGGTTTTGTACGTAAATTCAAACGTCTAACGAAGAAAAATCCACAATTGCGGTTCCAAATTGAAAAAGCATTACAATTGTTAGTTGAAGATCCTTTCGATTCAAGCTTGCGTACTCATCAGTTAAAGGGTGATTTAGAAGGAGTATGGTCTTGCTCGATAGATTACGATAATCGTATTTTATTTGAATTTGTTGAAAACCCAGATTCGGGAGAGGAAGAAATATTATTACTTACTCTCGGTTCGCATGATGACGTTTATTAGCAATAAAAGTAACTTTACTTAATCTTACTTCCAGTCTAATGTTTTTTTATAGTAGTGCGTGCGCTCGCTATCTGGTAAAGTTAGGAGTTGTTGCTCGCGAAGCGTGTGCAAAGCACTCTTGGTGTTTGTTTGTGGGTATGAGAGTAAATGCGATCATCTTCAGATCAATTAAGCAAGCGATCGCTTGTGAGTTGCAGATATGAGAGTAAATGCGATCGCTTTTTATATTTCCCTTTAGTGTTATGTGGCAATTTACTTGCAAAATATAATGAGAGTGCTTTGCACACACTTTGCGATCGCACTATCTGGCTTCAGGTAAAAACAGGCGATTATAATCTCTGCTACGATTGGTTTTATACAGCCTATGTTAGCAATAGCTTATGGAGCGAGTTACATTACCAGACGTTCTCACCCTTAAAGAAGCCTCCGAATATTTGCGTTTACCGTGGAAGTTTAAATTAAGGGTAGAGCAATGAACCATCGCTATAGTATGGTTATCCAATGGTCAGATGAAGATAACTGTTACTTAGTACACTTACCGGAATTTCCTTGGCAGCAATTCCATACTCACGGTAAAACTTACGAAGAAGCTGCAAAACACGGACAGGAAGTGATTGAATCTCTGATTGAATGGTATCAAGAGCAGGGAAAGCCTCTGCCAGAAGCAATTGCTTTGCCTCAAAAACCGTTAAAAGTCGCCTAAAGCTTTGATGTTTTTCGCTTGGTAGTGATGCGATCGCTTTTTATGTTTTCTGTAGTGGTATGTGGAAACGTAGTTGCAAAACATGGCGATCGCTATTTTTGGGTTGAGGTAAAAACAGGCGATCGCTGTTTGTTTATAGATTTGCAAGTAGTGCGATCGGATTCAGGTTAATTAAGCAAGTGATCGTCTAATCTAACTTATCTTTACTACTGAATATTCAAAGCTTTTTTAAGAGCTGCTTGTACCGATACTAAATATATCTAATGGCAAAATACCTAACTGCCTTTGAAAAACCAACTCATTCACAGTAGGGATTTTATCGGTTCTGATTAAAGAAGTCTTTTTCAATCCTGGTTTGTGCAAACTCTGGATGATTATCTGCAAGCAATACCCAAGTTTCATGCAACTCATTAACGGGAATTTTTGAGAAAATACCCAAAATAATAAATTCTTTTCGGTGGGCTGCCATCACAAGGGCTGATCTAAGTTTAGTAGAAGTTAAATCACTGAAAGGAAAACGAACTAGCCAGATTTCTAATGCTTGAGGCTTCGTCATTATAAATATCTTCCTCTGGCTCGTTCCATTCTTGAAAACCTGTCTCTGCTAGTTGCATAATTGCGACTGTTTCGAGTTTTTCTTCAATAGCAACTATTAATCTCATAAGTTCTTCTATCGGTAACTGGAAAATCATATTCTTAATTTCTTCCACACTTGGAGTCGGAGTTGAAGCCATACATATCCTCGCTATCAAGTTATGCATCTATTATGAAAGATTTGGAATAAGCTGGGTGGCAAAATGGTTATCGTATCTACGGAACTTTGTTTGTTAAGATGAAACAAAATTAACAAAAAAATCATCAACACTTTTGATTTAGCCAACTTGGGAATAATTCAGAGTGTGAGGAGGATGGAAACTATATGCGGATTTTACTCGTCTATCCTATATTTCCCAAAACCTTTTGGTCATACGAAAAAATCCTAGCATTAGTAAATCGCAAAGTTTTGCTGCCACCCTTGGGTTTAGTGACAGTAGCGGCGATTTTACCCCAGGAATGGGAATTTAAGCTTGTCGATCGCAATGTTCGCTCAGTGACAGAGGAAGAATGGGCATGGGCAGACTTGGTAATTTTCTCGGCGATGATCGTGCAAAAGCAAGATTTGCTCGACCAAATTCGGGAAGCAAAAAAACGTGGTAAGTTGGTTGCTGTAGGTGGCCCCTATCCAACTTCTATGCCTGATGAACCAAAGGCAGCAGGGGCTGATTTTCTCATTCTTGATGAAGGGGAAATTACCCTGCCAATGTTTGTCGAAGCAGTTCAACGAGGTGAAACATCTGGAACTTTCCGCGCTACCGAAAAACCAGATGTGACAGCAACTCCAATTCCTCGCTTTGATTTACTAGATTTTGATGCCTACGACATGATGTCAATTCAATTTTCGCGTGGTTGTCCTTTCCAGTGCGAATTTTGTGACATTATTGTTTTGTATGGTCGCAAACCCCGTACCAAAACTCCTGCACAGCTTTTAGCAGAGTTAGATTATCTCTACGAGTTGGGTTGGCGGCGCGGTGTGTTCATGGTGGATGATAATTTTATCGGCAACAAACGCAATGTTAAGTTGTTGCTCAAAGAATTAAAAGTCTGGATGCAGCAACACAATTATCCTTTCCGATTTGACACCGAGGCTTCTGTTGATTTAGCGCAAGATTCAGAATTGATGGAGTTGATGGTTGAGTCTGGTTTTGCAGCGGTGTTTTTGGGAATTGAAACACCAGATGAAGACAGTCTGCAACTGACGAAGAAGTTCCAAAATACGCGCAGTTCCCTCGTGGAAGCAGTGCAAACCATTATCAAAGCAGGTTTGCGCCCAATGGCAGGATTTATTATTGGCTTTGATGGTGAAAAAGCAGGTGCAGGCGATCGCATCGTCCGTTTTGCCGAACAAGCAGCGATTCCCTCAACAACTTTCGCGATGTTGCAAGCGTTACCAAATACAGCACTGTGGCATCGTCTCAATCAAGAAGGAAGACTCAGGGATGGTAAAGACGGCAATATTAACCAAACCACTTTGATGAACTTTATCCCCACTCGCCCTCTAGAGGAAATTGCAAGAGAATATGTAGAGGCTTTTTGTAGTTTATATGATCCAGTACGCTACTTAGATCGTACTTATCGCTGTTTTCTAATGATGGGTACGCCAAAGTGGAAAGCACCTTTTAAAATGCCAGATTGGGTTGTTGTGAAGGCACTGTTAATTGTAATTTGGCGACAAGGGATTAAACGAGAAACCAGATGGAAATTCTGGCATCACTTATTCAGTATCATCAAACATAATCCAGGAGTTGCCGAGCATTACCTCGCTGTCTGTGCTCATAATGAACATTTTCTGGAGTATCGGCAAATTGTCCGCGAGCAAATTGAATCTCAGCTAGTGGAATATCTTGCCCAAGGTGTAGAAAAGCCTTATGTCTTAGAGCAGGAGAAAGCACAAGTGTATGCTAGTTAGGGATGGGAACTAATGATCGGGTACTGGCAAGAGTTGCTTTTCAGATTGATTAGTTTCTTTGCCAGTCCATTGTAAAACGCAGAGGAGCGCTAAGGAAGCGCGGAGGTACGCAGAGTTTTCTGAATTTGAATTGGCTGCTTAACTCACACACTCACGTATCTCTAATTCTTAAAAGGTTTAATCCAACCTTGTTGGAGCGCTGCATCAAGTGCGATCGCTGCGATTGCAAACCACAACACGCTTTCTGTTGCCATTACGATTAATGGCAGAATCTTGCTGGCAAAAGTGACTCCGACATCGATCTGGGTTAATCCTCTTACCAAACCAAAGGCAAGCACCCCACCTGATTTGAGGTGTGGATTTTGATCTTGACGGATAATATAGCGGTAGGTAGCGCCAAATAAAAAGCCTGAGAAGGTTACAAAACTAATACTCAACAAAAAACGCCAATCTAGCGACTTGATGTCTAAATCGCTCAGTGCTGAGAAATGCTCAGTTAAAACCAAACTATTGAGCAAAGACGTAATTAGATAAGCTAAAAAAAGGCAGAAACCTCCTAAAACTCCTGCTTTCAAGGATTGTAAGCGTTCTGTCATCAAATCCATGTTCGAGGTGTGGTTGATTTTAGCTGGAAATTGCTTGAACTGACAAATCACAATTCCCAGTATCATAAATAATGGAGTAGTTTTGTAAATAAGTTTGAAAGTAGCACTATGGCGATTCTGACACTAGGATGGGTTTCACTGTTGGTCGTTTTCACCTGGTCAATTGCAATGGTAGTTTGGGGACGCAACGGATTGTAGAGGTATCGTGGAAAGTCCACTTTTGAGTATTTTGGCTCTGGTTGCTCTAGTACTGCTAGTAGTGGTTACTGGGGGAGTTGGTTATTTAACGCTAGCGGGTTGGCGCGATCGCCGTCTTCAAGAACAAGAAAAACGCGAACAGCGACGCCCAGTTTCTAAGCGACAGTGAAAAATAATTGCAGTTAGGAGTTAAGAATTTTGAGTTATAAATTTAACTTTTAATTCTTAACTCTCAATTTTGAATATTTCGACAGTAGTTTACACCATCCAAAATCTAGAATTGAAACATATCAAGACCTTGATTGCCTGTGATAATACTCGGAAATTAATGCCACCGACACCGCCAAGCCAGTAATGGCTAATGCTACTAATGGATTTTGACCTTGACTAACAGCAAAGGATGTGACGATACCAGCACCCAAGGCAGCAGTAACTGTAGCAGAAAGCCAATCATACTGGGAATTTCGATTGTACATAATTTGTTTTATTTGAGGGGTTTTTTCCAATCAAGGTGTTAGCTTACTCACAAAAGTAACACCATATTTTTGGTAATTTTCCCTTTTTATAAATATTGCAATTAAGCTTTACTTTTATTAACCTCAAAATCACTCAAAATACAGAACATCATCCTAATTTTGGATAGCAAATCTTTTTTGTGTTGACTGGGCATTCTCTTATTCATCGACTTTCTCAATATTCCCAGCTTTTACCCAACCTTCTTGTGTCCCATCTTCTAGTCTAATTTTTTGCCAAGCTTGATCACTGCTTTCCTCTAAAATAACCACTCTTTGGTTAAAACCGACTCCACCCACACGTTCTGCATCTGCTGTGGGTTCCTTTCGTAGCGTCAAGCCTTGCTGCCAAGTCACACGTGCTTGGTAAGCACCCGATGGCAATGGTTTTGTTGATTCTTCTGGTTTTGGAGATTTCTCTGTCTTGAGTTCTTCTTGGGCTTTTTCTGTGGAATTGGAGCTTGTAGAAGTAGACTCTTGTATAAAGGCGCTAGAGGAAGTCTTGGCTGTATCTTTCGATGTTTGCTCCTTAGGTTTTGGAGCTTGCGCTTTCACTGCGGGTTTATCATTAGCGTAAATCGGTTTTGCAGGCGGTACGGAAACTCGATTCATTAAATACAGTGCCGTTGCAATTCCGCCACCAATTAAAATAGCGATCGCCAAGGAAAAACCAAGTAAAAATTTTAATATTCCAACTAGCATATTTACAACTTTAGGATCATTAAAGATAGAAAATAGGAATTATGACTATTGTAGAGGCGCTTTTAGTTTTGCCTCTAAAGAAGTTCAAAGTTATGATGTGAGCTTCATAACTCTTAACTTTGAGCTTCATAACTCACTATTTTCTTTAGTATTGAAGCCTTAGCGTAGCTTACCAAAGGCATCGCTCAAGGGGCTGTGTTTTGATGCCAAACGCGCTCTCCCAGCCGCAGCCCATTCTTGCAATTTTTGAATTTGTTCTGTGGCAGTACGTGCCAGAGGAATGATTTGACTGGCGGCTTCTAAAATATCATCGGTAGAAAAGTCGCGGTTTTGACTAAAGCCGATGTGCATAGCTTCAATTAAAGTTTGTTCAATTTCTGCTCCAGAAAAATCGGGTGTTTCATATGCTAATCTGTCGATGTCGTAGGTTTTCAAGTTATGTGGACGTAGTCGCGACAAATGCACATTGAAAATAGCTTTGCGTTCATCCTGGGTGGGCAATCCGACAAAGAAAATTTCATCAAATCGTCCTTTGCGGAGCATTTCTGGTGGTAAGGCTTGGATATCGTTGGCGGTAGCAACAACAAACACAGGTGAAGTTTTTTCTGCTAGCCAGGTGATAAAAGTACCAAAAACTCGGCTAGTAGTTCCGGCATCACCTTTGCTACCAAGCCCAGAAAACGCTTTGTCTATTTCATCTATCCACAATACACACGGAGCCAGAGCTTCGGCAACTTGGATCATTTGCCGCGTTCGTGATTCCGATTCACCCACCAAACCCCCAAATAATCGTCCCACATCAAGACGGAGTAGAGGTAAATGCCAGTGATGGGCGATCGCTTTTGCTGTTAGTGATTTTCCTGTACCTTGAATACCTACCAACAGCAAACCACGGGGGTGGGGTAAACCATACTGTCGCGCTCGATCGCTAAAAGCACCTCCCCGCCGCAGTAACCAATCTTTGAGGTTATCTAGCCCACCTATATCAGAAATTTGCTCGGTAGCAGGGTGAAAATCAAGAATTTGGGTTTGACGGATCGTTTGGCGCTTTTCTTCCAAAACTAAATCGACATCTTCTGGTAGTAATTCGCCGTGGGTTGCGATCGCTCGTGCCAAAACGCGGCGAATACGCTCCATACTTAACCCTTGACAAGAGCGCACCAAATCATCCAAAAATTTTCCAGAAGGAGAATGCCCTGTCGCCAGCAACAAGCGCTCTAATTCCGCTCTAATTTCGCCAGCACTGGGTAAAGGGAATTCTACAACCGTCAAAACTTCCGTTAAATCGTCAGGAATGGCAATGCGGGGTGACAACAGGACAATATTTTTTGGTTGCGACTTGAGCAGTCGTGCCAAGTTGCGGAGTTTACGGGAAATTGCCACATCTTCCAAAAATCGATGATAATCCCGCAATATAAACACTCCTGGTGCAGATGCGGGTACTTTTTCAACTAATTCTAAAGCTTGCAAAGGGTTACGCTGCCCAAACCCTGCATCATTGGGATTGCCCTGGTAACCATCCACAAAATCCCAAGTATAGACTGGGCGATTACCCTGATTAGCTGCTTCTTCTTTAATAGCAGCCTCCACCCGTTCCTCTTCATAAGTGGGAATGTAAATAAGGGGGTAGCGAGCACGCAGCAGCAGTTTAAACTCATCCCGAAAGGTCGTAGACCTGCTATTTTCAAAGCTTCTGGTCATTACTATACCTTTTTATACTATTAGCGTAATAATTTAGGTTTTTTGTTAATGGAAAATATAAACTAAATTTATTTTTATTCGTACTATTTTATCTACTATTCCTGTTACAACTACTTCCTTACCATATCAATTATCCACTGTGGGAAGTTAATTGCTTCAGATGAGGCATTCAACCACTACTAAAGATATTGATCCATCTACTCTAGAGCGTGGCTTTTTTGGCTAACAGGCAACATTCTACTAGTTTTGATGCCCATATTGTCCAAAATTGAGGGGATAGCTGGCATTCTTGCTGTTGGGGCAATCTAGCCGATAAGGTAGCCAAAAAAAAGGCGATCGCCACTGTCACAGTTGACATAGTACCAATATTGATACTATGCTTAAATCAAGCTCAAGTGTTAAGTAAAACCAGGTTGTTTTATATGTCATTTTTGTAGAAATCTTCTACTTATTTTGATAACAGCTTGGTATAAAAATTTATGGCTCAAATTGAAAAACTCCTTGCTCAAATTGAGAACAATCCTAAGGATGTAAAGTTTACTGATTTAGTAAAGGTTTGTAATCATTATTTTGGAGAGCCTAGACAGCAAGGAACGAGTCACTGTATCTATAAAACCCCTTGGGCTGGAGATCCACGCGTCAACATTCAAGAAAAGAATGGAAAAGCCAAGTTTTATCAGGTTAAACAGGTTTTGGAGGCAATAAAAAAACTTAAGGAAATCGAAGAGGATGTGGAAGATGGTGAACTATGATCGCTATACCTATAAAATTACTTGGTCACTTGAGGATCAAGAGTTTGTAGGTCTATGTATTGAATTTCCTAGTTTATCTTATCTCCATGAGAATCGTGCTGCTGCACTCGAAGGTATTGAAAACTTGGTAAAAGATGTAGTAGCAGACATGGAAGCGAATGGTGAAATAATTCCAGAACCCATTGCTGAAAAAAACTATAGTGGTAAATTTCAAGTTCGTATTCCTCCAGAGCTTCATCGTAAGCTAGCCATGAAAGCAGCAGAGGAAAAAGTTAGCTTAAATCGCTATGTAAGCCAAAAACTAGGTTGTTAATTTTTTTGTGATAAGTAGGTAGACATTATTAAATATAAAACTTGAATGTAGGTTGGGTTGATGCTGCTGTTACCCAACATTGATAAAGTTTGATGGCTAACGCTCACGCTCTACCCATCCTACAAATAATTATGATGATTTACTTAAAACACTGTCAGGCTACACTTTTCTACGGTCTGCCAGTGTTTTATTTTGTGTACTCTGGTAACTCTTTGGTTAAATGCTTTTAGGAAGTGCAGGGTACTTCACTGTTTGAGTTCCCTGTGCTAACGGAAAATTTTGATGAGTATGAAAAGTTCTTGTTAGCTGCAATGAATCCGACATCACGCGGCATCGGGTAAAGAGCGTGGAAGACTTGTTTCCATCCCCGTTAGGGGAAAAGGTTATAGAAAGAGTTCACTTCTGGAAACTTTGCAGGGACTGAGTTTGTGATACCCAAATCGACGCATCTCAACGAAATTATAGGGTTTTCAAGGTTCCGGCGAGATGCGTCGATAAAACTAAACACACCTGCACAAAAAACAGTAAAATCTGCGGCTTCAAGCTGTCAAGTAGTTTATAAATAAGTTAACGGTTGTGGGGTAGTTCGCGGGAAATGGATGAAATAGCATTTGGCGATCGCACTTTAGTTTCCATCACAGGCAATTTCAATCAATCCAACTATTCCGTAAACACTTTGCAGTAGAATTAGTGCTTTAGAGAGAGGAGGGCAAAAAGTGACTCGCGTAATCATTGTGCGCCATGCTCAAAGCACCTATAACACCGAAAAGCGCATCCAAGGGCGCACTGATACGTCCACATTAACTGAAAAAGGTCGTAACGATGCCGCTCTAATAGGCAAAGCCCTCAGTAATATTTCATTTCATGCCATTTACAGCAGCCCCCTACAGCGAGCTAAACAGACAGCAAATATTATTCATAGCTCGCTAGAAAGTAATATTGTTCCTCAAACGAGCGATCGCCTATTGGAAGTAGACTTGCCTGCTTGGGAGGGAATGCTTTCGGCTGAAGTTAAACAAAAGTTTCCTGAAGACTATCGCATCTGGCACGAGCAACCTCATCAACTCCAGATGGTTGTCAAAGAAGCCCAAGGCAGCAGAGAACATTTTCCTGTCTTAGCTTTGTACGAACAAGCACGGCAATTTTGGCAAGAAATTTTACCTCGTCATCAAGGTGAAACAATATTAGTTGTCGGACATAACGGTATTAACAGAGCTTTAATTAGTACAGCACTCGGCATTTCCCCATCTCGGTATCATTCCATTCAGCAATCTAACTGTGGCATTAGCGTGCTAAATTTCTCTGGAGGATTGGGAGACTCGGTGCAGCTAGAATCAATGAACCAGACGCAACACTTGGGAGAAACTTTGCCCTCCTTACGCCCCAAGCATCAGGGAGTGCGTTTGTTGTTGGTGCGTCACGGCGAAACTGAATGGAACCGCCAAGGTAGATTTCAAGGGCAAATTGATGTTCCCTTAAACGACAATGGCAGACTGCAAGCACAAAAAGCTGCCGAATTTCTTAAAGATATAGCATTGGATTTTGCCGTCACCAGCCCGATGCAGCGCCCTAAGGAAACAGCACAAATAATCCTAAAGCACCATCCTGATGTAAATTTAGAATTGCAGGATGGTTTGAGGGAAATCAGCCACGGACTTTGGGAAGGAAAATTTGAAACAGAAATCGACCAAGAATTTCCAGGCGAGTTGCATCGTTGGCGAACTGTACCAGCAGAAGTACAAATGCCAGATGGAGAAAACTTACAACAAGTTTGGGAACGCAGTGCCATAGCTTGGCAGTTACTTGTGCAAGCAGCCTTGACAAAGGGACTCCAAACTGGAATAGTAGTTGCTCACGATGCAACTAACAAAAGCTTGCTTTGTCAAATTCTAGGTTTATCAGCAGAAAACTTTTGGAACTTCCGCCAAGGTAATGGTGCAGTCAGTGTGATTGACTACCCATCAGGATTGAGTGGTTTACCAGTGTTGCAAGCAATGAACATTACCGCTCATTTAGGTGGAGGAGTGTTGGATAAAACCGCAGCCGGAGCGTTATAAAATTTATGCTATGACGAGCATTTTGCTACAACAAGTAAGGGTAATCGATCCCGTTTCTGGAACTGACAAAATTGCCGATGTGCTTTTGAGCAGCGGTTACATCCAGGTGGTTGCCAGTAATATTTCTGATATCCCTAGTAACACTCACATCCAAGATTGTCGTGGATTGGTTCTGGGAACGGGATTGGTAGATTTGTACAGCCACTCCGGAGAACCGGGATTTGAAGAACGGGAAACCCTCTCGTCTCTCTTGCAAGCTGCCGCTGCTGGAGGATTTACCAGAATCAGCATCTTACCTGATACCTCCCCACCCATCGATCATCCTGCTGTGGTAGCACAGTTGTTACAAAAGACACGTAGGCAAGAGGATACGGGAAAAAGATTCTCCCCCTCTCCCCCTCTCCCCCTCTCCCCCTCCTCTCTTCCCCATCTCAACATCTGGGGTGCAATTACCCTAGAAGTTGCTGGCAAGCAAATGACAGAATTGGCAGAATTAGCTGCGGCGGGAGTTATTGGTTTTACTGATCGCCAGCCATTGGAAAATTTGGTGCTGGTGCGGCGAGTGTTGGAATATCTCCAGCTATTAGCTAAACCAATCGCACTTTGGTGTTGCGATCGCCAACTCATGGGTAATGGAGTGATGCGGGAAGGAGTAGACTCGATTCGCTTTGGTTTACCTGGAAATCCTGCCGCCTCGGAAACAAGTGCGATCGCTGCTTTGATCGAGTTAGTAGCCGCTATGGGTACGCCAGTACATATCATGCGTGTTTCAACTGCCCGTAGTGTCGAACTGATTGCAGCAGCCAAAGCTCAAAATTTGCCCATCACAGCCAGCACTACCTGGATGCACCTTTTACTTGATACGCAAGCTGTGAAAAGTTACAATCCTAGCCTGCGTTTGGAACCGCCTTTAGGAACTCCCGCAGATTTGCAAGCGTTGCGGCAGGCAGTAAGAACAGGAATTATAGATGCGATCGCAATCGATCACACACCCTACACTTACGAAGAAAAAACCGTCGCCTTTGCCGAAGCACCACCTGGAGCCATTGGTTTTGAGTTAGCATTGCCCTTGTTGTGGCAGTTTTTAGTAGAAACCGGGGAATTTACAGCTGTAGAGTTGTGGCAGGCATTGAGTAGTCGCCCGGCAGAGTGTTTAAAACAAACTCCGAGTGCGATCGCGCCAGAGCAAAAGGCAGAATTAACTTTATTTGATCCCAAGCAAAGTTGGAAAGTGGAAAGAAAAAGCCTGCATACACTCTCTGATAATACGCCTTGGTTGGGGCAACAGTTGCAAGGAAAGGTTGTGCAGATTTGGTGTTGATTGGTAGGGGTAATTGAGACTCACACTCACTAGAGACATTTTTATTTCTGCGTAGAATAATTTTACTTTGAAAAGTTTTGTAAAGAACTAAGAAATTTCCATATTGACATTTGAATGAATACCAAGAGCTTACAAGTTAGTAATAGTGATTGTGATAGCTATTGCTGATTTTAACTGATTGCTTTTGTCTGTTTTTGCAACAGTTAAAAAATAGTTCATGTTCTCAATGTCTGGGAACTTTAGTCTTTACTAAATAAGGTGAATTTATGCTTCTTTCAACCTTTGAGCTTCTCGTCAAGCCTCAATTGCCACCTGGTTTGCCAAATGTACCACCTGAATTTGAAAACCTCAGTCGTACAGTTATTCAAGGTTACTTTTTAACCCTTGCTAATACCATAAATTCTGATGTACTAGTTTCTCTTGTATTTACGGCAGTTAAAAATTGAACATCAAAATACTTTTATTATTAACCAACCTTCTTTACTACTGGCACCTGAAATTAGTAATACTGCTGGTGTGGAAAACCCTTTTCTTAACTTCTTTGTATTTCCAAATGGTTCTCAAACTAGATGTATGATTAAAGAAAGCAAAACTTTGTTTAACTTAACCGCAATTATTTCCTTTAAATCGGATTGTATTGCAAAAGATGATGTCAGTTTTTTCATTGAACAATTGCAATTAAGAAAATGTCCACTCCTTCATTTTGAATTAGAAGGATGGCATTTAGAACCTTTGGCTATTGAAAGTAGTAGTTTGGTAGATTATGTAGATAAAGTCCTAGAGACATTGCGACAACGATTGTTAGAAGAGTGTAAAGCTGAAATGTCATTGTTAAGTTAATAAGAAAGCAATGGGATTTCACTTACGGATGCCTTCATTATCAATTGCACTGTAAATATCATTTGGGGCAAGCCCTAACCAAGGATCTGAACTAGGAGTTAAAAACAATTCAGCGTAAACTCTTTCATTCAATGCCTCTACATTAGTAGTTTGATTACCCTGTACAAACCACTGATGAATTTGTCTGTGCAGCATATATTCATTTCTGACTGTATCAAGAGCCATTGCAGCTTCAAAATTGCGAATCAGTCTGGTGAAATTCTCTTCCGGGTTTTTGGTAGACTGATTTTTTTTAGCGCGGATTAAAGCAATACTGTTTCCATCAAGCTTGGCATCAGCAGAATGCAATTGGGCAATTCTATTCCAAGTCCCTTGATCGGTAATTTCTGAGGGAGTGTTTTGATTTCCTGCATTCCCAGGCTGGATTGTGTTCAGCATAGGACTTTCCACTCTCATCTTCGCTACTGCTAAAGAACCTGCTACTGTAGCGTTGGGAGTTTCACTGGAACTATTAGGAGATTCTACCATTCGTGGTGGAGATTGAATACCTAGCCGAGATAAATCTGCTGTCCATTGGGTTTGAATAACATTGAGGCGATCGCGGTGATACTGGCGTAAAAAAGCCTCTCGTTCCAAGCCGTTACGTTTGCTAATTTCCTTCGCTGCTACTTCTGCCTGTTGTAGTTGACTTAAAAAAGCTTTGGGGCTGTATAATCCGGGAATAGCATCAATCGGACGTCCGGAACTATCGAGAATATAGTGAATGCTATTACCTGTAATTGTCCGTTCTAATTTACGTCCATCGCCAAAATCAATCGTTACTTTCGGTACAGGACGCACTGATTGCCAATGTAGGATAAAATCTTCTCTTAGTTTCTTAGAAATTTCAGTATTTGGATAAAGTGCTACTCTAAAAAATCGGCTGTTAGCACAACTGAGATCTGTATTTAAGTTACCCAACAACCGTAAAGATAGAATTGGTTTACCACTAGCTTTGGCGGCAGATTTTGCTTGCTCTAAGTTGGTATACCAATACAGCTTTGAAGCATAACAATCTCGCTGCTGACAAAGTTCATCTAAAGCCGCTCGAATTTGTGGAGAATTTAATTCATTAACGTGAGATTTGAGAAATACTTCTAACCCGCTTTGCCCCTGTTGGCGTAGTTTAGGAACTTCTTGAGACAGTTTAGATGTTTTTGAGATAGGATTTTGAGAATAAGCTGGTTGTGAAATACTGATGCCAATTAGCATCAATGTAAATGAAATTTTTAAAGTAGTGAATTTCATATTTACAAGCAAAATAAGCACATTAGTTTGGTTAAACTAATTAGAACTATTATCTGCTAATTTAGTTCCCAGTATAATCCTTGTAAATGGGCTACTTAAATTTTTGCGTAAACCTAGCAAAACTTAATATTGCGTTTGTTGCTTTGCCATCTTAAAAACAGATTATTACACTGTCAATATAGAGCAATAATCTGTGCAGCATCTACGCTAGACTATCCCATTCAGCAAAAACAAATGACCATTCTTAACACCCGCAATTTATCCCTAGAAGATGTGCAGCGCCTTTTTGGCTTTCAAGAACAGTATATTGAGTCATTTTCACCTCTGTTATCTTTAGAACCTCTCACAGAGTTAGAACAACAAGAACTTCTGCAAATTAGAGATGACTTTCGCCGCTACCTCACATCTGGTAAAGTTTCCGAAGGTCAGGTAAAGTTCCTTGTAATTGCTCCTCTATTAAGATTGGCAGGGTTTTATCATTATCCAATCGAAATTACTTTGGAAGAAGATATTATTGATATAGAAATTGAAGATGAAGATAAAATAATTAAAGGAAAAATGGACATTTTAGCTGTTAACAAAGTTAAAAAAACAACAGCTAATGCTTATTTTTGGATATTATTGATTGAATCTAAAAATAGTAGTATTTCTCCATCCGAGGGATTGCCCCAATTGCTGACATATGCATCTCGCAGCTTACAGAATCAATTATCTGTTTGGAGATTGGTAACAAACGGACAGTATTATCAATTTGTTCATCTTCAACAAGGTAATCCTCCAATTTATCAACTCATGCCATTACTAAATCTCATGGAACCTCGACGTGGAATGGAGTTACTACAATCCCTGAAAGCAATTTGTCAGTTATGAGAGAACAATTAGCAAAGTAGCTCTGTTGTTTGCTGGGGATGTACCAACGTATTCGCACACAAAATACCAGATGCTGCCACTGCTGGCACACCAATTCCCGGCATAGTGCTGTCACCGACGCGATATAATCCTTGGATAGGTGTGTGCGGCCCTGGAAACATTCCTTTACCCGCTGCGATCGCAGGGCCGTAACTTCCCTGATATCTCCGCAAATAATAAGCATGGGTAAGTGGTGTACCGATCAGTTCTAAAACTATGCGCTGTCTGAGATCGGGAATAATTTTTTCTAGGGCGCGATATAAAGTTTCTGCTTTCTGTTGTTTCTTTTGTTCGTATTCCTCATTTCGTTCCCATCCAGCATAGTGTTCCAGGGTGTAGGCGTGAACTACATGATGCCCTTTGGGAGCAAGTGCTGCATCCCAAACACTGGGAATTGAGATCATGCAAGTATTCCCTGGTGTGGTGATATCCTCGCTGCTGTCGTGAACTACCACATGATGTCCTGTCAAATTCTCCAACCCATCGGCACGAATACCTAAATGTAAATGCATAAAGCTATCGACTGCTGGTGTAGCTAAAGCCGTTTGTCGATAAGACGCAGGTAATTCTTCGGGATGCAAAAGTTTTGTGTAAGTATCCCAAATACTGGCATTAGAAATTACTATCGGTGCTTTGAGAATTGAAGACGCGGAGATATCATTCCCCGTGTCTCCACCTCCCCGTGTCCCCTTGTCTTTCTTTCCCAACCGCACACCTACAACTTTTCCAGCCTCCACCAAAACTTGCTCAACGTGATATCCTAACAGCAACTTCCCACCCCAGCGTTCCAATCCCCGCACCAAGGCATTGACAATTGCCCCACTCCCACCTACCGGATACTCAACACCAGCACGGGAACGTTCTCCCAACATAAAAGCTACCTCTGGAGCAATAGTACCGTGTGCCTTTAAACCAGAAAGTAGGAAGCATTCTAAATCAATCAGCCGCCTCACCCAAGAATCTTGCACTGTAGCATCCATCACATCACCTACAGAAGCTCGGACAAGGGATAAATGGGGTAGCATTTTCCACAAAGATGGCAAGTAATGCCTGAGTAAGACAGGAAACATCTGCCAATCTGCTCTCAGTGCTAGACTAGGTATACCTTTCATAGCTTCGTACAAAGGCAAGAGGCGATGGGTAAACTGTTCTAGTTCTGTTGCTCCTTTCAGGGTAATTTTTGCTACCTCTTGACGATAAAGCTCGGTATTGCTGTAAACTGCAAAAGTACCTTCTGGAAAATGATAATGTCCCAACGGATCGTAGCGTATAGCTTCTAACGATTCACCTAAAACATCCAAAACTTGTTTGAGGGGATTTAAACTCTGGGCGTCTGTTAAACCACAATAGAATGAGGGGCCAGAATCAAATTCAAATCCCCTTCGTCTAAAGTTATGAGCAGTACCACCAGGAATTGTATGGCTTTCACATACAATTACGCGTTTGCCATAACGAGCAAGTAACGCAGCAGCACATAACCCGCCAATACCGCTACCAATAACGATGACATCACTATCTTGCATTTTTGTTGTTTGTTAGTAGTTAGTAGTTAGTAGTTGGTTGTTTACCACTAACCACTATCCAATATCCATTGACTAATGATCGAACCATTGATTGAATTAAAAGGAATTTCTAAGTCCTTTGGTAACAATAAGGTTTTAGATAATATTGATTTGACGATTTATCAAGGAGAAGCATTAGGGATAATAGGGCCTAGTGGCACTGGTAAATCGACAATTTTACGCGTGATAGCGGGGTTAATAGCCCCCGATGCAGGAGAAATTTACATACAAGGAACCCGGCGCGAGGGTTTGATTGAGGATGGAGGCGATCCGCTTGGCATTGGGATGGTATTTCAGCAAGCGGCGTTATTTGATTCACTGAGTGTGGAGGAGAATGTAGGATTTTTATTGTATCAATCCTCGAAATTGCCAAGAGCGCGTATTCGCGAGTTAGTTGAAGAAAAATTGGAGATGGTGGGTTTGCCAGGGATAGGCGATCGCTATCCTGCGGAACTTTCTGGAGGTATGCGCAAACGAGTTAGTTTTGCCCGTGCGATTATGTCTAATCCCGAACACCCTGAAGAAGGGCCAGAAGTTGTACTCTATGATGAGCCTACAGCTGGACTTGACCCGATCGCTTCAACAGTCATAGAAGATTTAATCAGGCAGTTACAATCTACGCAGGGAGCCTGTGGTACCTACGCAATTGTTACTCACCAAGACAGTACTATTCGCCGGACGGCAGACAGAATTATCCTTCTTTATCAAGGTAAAGTGCAGTGGCAGGGTACAGTTAACGAAATCGATAGCACAGATAATGCTTTGATCAGACAGTTTATGAGTGGAAAGGTATCAGGACCCATTCAAGTAGTAGGTTAAGACAATATGGGATTTTGGATTGCTAAGTGCTAAATGCTAATAGCTAAGTTCATTGCAGTAAACCATTAGTCATTAGCAATTAACAATAGGGAGGAGAAAAAATGCGATCGCGAACATTGAGAGAAGGTTCTGTCGGATTATTGATATTAGTGGGGTTAGGCGTATTTGGAGCGATTATCTTATGGTTAAATCGCTTTACTGCTGCTAGAAGCTCGTATAAAGTGTTTGTTGAATTTGCTAATGCTGGTGGGATGCAAAGGGGGGCTGCGGTTCGCTACCGCGGCGTTAAGGTTGGTAATATTTCCGCTATCCGTCCGGGGCCAAACAATGTAGAAGTAGAAATAGAAATTGCCGATCCTAACCTTGTTATCCCTCGTGATGTCACGGTAGAAGCCAATCAATCCGGTTTGATTAGCGAAAGTATCGTTGACATTACACCCAAATCACCATTAACCTCCCAAGAAGTTACTGCTAAACCATTAGACAAAAATTGCGATCCTAGCTTGATTGTTTGTAATGGCTCACGGTTAAAAGGTCAAATTGGTATTAGCCTTGATGAGTTAATTCGCACTACCAGTCGCTTGGCTGTTCTTTATACTCAGCCAAATTTCTATGGCAATGCCAATGAAGCATTAAGAAACACTTCTGTTGCCGCAGCCGAAGTAGCTCAACTCAGTCGTGATATCTCTAATTTGACTAAATCTACGCAAAGCCAATTGAATAGTTTTTCAAATGCTGCAAATGCAGTATCAGATGCGGCAGATACAATCAGTGTATCCACTTCTAGAACTGTTGCTCAATTTGGTACTACAGCCAAGGAAATTAGTGTAACTGCAAATCAAGCTAATCAGTTGCTCAATAACCTCAATACCCTGGTGACAACAAATCGTTCTTCGCTAGTTACAGCGTTAAATAATATTACCGAAACCAGCAATCAACTGCGAACAACAGTTGGTAGCCTATCACCTACCGTAAATCGGTTAACGCAAGGAGAGTTACTACAAAATTTAGAAACCCTCTCGGCAAATGCAGCCCAAGCCTCAGCTAATTTGCGTGATGCTACCCAAGCGCTAAATACTCCTAGCAATCTGTTGGTACTGCAACAAACTCTGGATTCTGCACGAGTAACATTTGAAAATACTCAGAAAATCACCTCTGATTTGGATGATATAACTGGCGATCCAGCTTTGCGGGAAAAAATTAAGCAGTTGATTAATGGTTTGAGTGGTTTGGTGTCTTCTACAGAACAAATGCAACAGCAAGTGCAAGTTGCATCCACCTTAGATGCAATTCAAACGGACATTAAAAATCCAAATATCAGACTAACAACACCACAAAAAAGTCAACAACAGTTGATGTTTCACCTTTCACCTCCTGCTTTGACAAGTGCTAACAAACAACTTCAACCAAATGTTAATTTAGAATCTCTAAACTCATCTCAACAAAAGTTATTGCAGCAGTTACGAGAGTATGAGAAGCAGCGGCAGCAAGAAGAGCTTGGTAAATGAGCAAACAAAAAAGCGATCGCACTCTCATCTTTTTGACTGTTGCGATCGCACACAAGATTTGTCTCTACAAACTTATATCTTCCTTACCACAGGCTGATTATCTTTGACTTCGCCAATTAAAACTACATCGGCACAATTGACAAAGATACCGTTTTCCAAAACACCAGGAATATTATTCAGTGTTTTCTCTAGATTTTCAGGATCAGCTATAGTCTCAAACTTAACATCTATTACCATATTACCTTGGTCGGTAATTACTGGGCCAGCCTTTTTGACTCCCATACGGAGTTCTGGTTTCCCACCAAGCTTTTCTATCGCCTGCATTACGGGCGTGACTGCCATCGGAATAACTTCTACTGGCACGGGAAAAACTGAACCCAGGCGATCGACTAATTTGCCACCATCGACAACGACAACAAATTGATTAGCTAGATAATCTACTACCTTTTCACGAGTATGTGCCGCACCGCCACCTTTAATCAAATTCTTGTGCGGATCTACCTCATCAGCACCATCAATGGCAATATCAATATGGTCAATAGCGTCTAAAGTGGTTAGCGGGATACCATATTGCTTTGCCAAAACTTCTGCTTGAAAAGAGGTAGGAACACCAACAATATCTTGGAGTTCACCAGACTGAAGGCGTTCTCCGATAAACTGAATGGCATATGCCGTAGTCGATCCCGTACCTAAACCAACGATAGAACCTGATTTGACTAAAGCTGCGGCAGCTTTGCCTACTTCTTGCTTCATCAATTTCACGGGATCTGTTGCTGCGCTCATTCCCAAAACTCCTGAAAAACTGACTATAGTCCATAGTAGGGGAGAGTGGGAGAGTGAAAAAGTTAAAAGTTAAAAGTCAAGGTTTTAGGGCAAAATTTAGCGTAAAATTCTTGTAATCGCACTATTAGCCTGAGACTCATACCCGCCCCCAAACAGATTAAAATGATTGACGATGTGATACAAGTTATACAAAGTCTTTCGCTTCTCATATCCTTCATCTAGGGGAAATATCTCGCTATACCCCCGATAAAATGCTGCTGGGAAACCACCAAAAAGTTCTGTCATTGCGATATCAACTTCTCTATCTCCAAAGTAAGTTGCTGGATCGAAAATTACAGGTTCTCCTTGCACGCTAAACCCAGCATTCCCACCCCACAAATCACCATGTACCAAAGCAGGTTGCGGGTTGTGTCCTTCTAATAGTTCAGGAATCGCTGCCAGTAGTTCTTCTGCTTGGGCAAAACGCCCGCCCCGTCGTCTTGCTAACTGGAATTGATAACCTAAACGATGTTTGGCATAAAATTCTGCCCAGTCTGATGTCCAAGTGTTAATTTGGGGTGTAGAACCGATAGTGTTGTTTATTTCCCACCCAAAACCTTGCTGGCTGATGGCTTTATGCATTGCTGCTAATTTGCCCCCCATCTCTTCCCAAGACTTGGTATTACCCGAACCAATCTCCAACCATTCCAACACTAAATAGCAAGAATTACCTGCTGTTCCCCAACAAATTGGCTTGGGAACGCGAATGGTATTTGTATCGAACATTTGCTGTAAACCCAATGCCTCTGCTTCAAACATGGCAGCTTGGGATGCTTGATTAAGCTTGGTAAAGTAAGTACGCTTACCATCACAGACAGCATATCCTTGATTGATGCATCCACCACCAACGCTGCGTCGCTGTGAGGAGCAAAATTTTTCGCCACTTACTTGACTAATATGGGCATCAATTTCAGTCCACATTGTTTAGGAGATAGGGGACAGAGGACAGTTAATATTATCTAATACTGAGAACTGTTTACTGATGTGGTTTGAGAACTACTACACCGTAAGCGTCAGGAGAAAGATACTTTTGGGCTGCTGCCATCAAGTCAGTTGCATTCTGCGCCTGAATGTGATTCGGGTAATCAAAGGCTGGTTCCAAATCTCCTATCAATGTTTGATAGTAGCCATACAACCCGCCCCGATCGCTTGGTGTTTCGTTACCAAAAATAAACCGATTCGCAACTCGCTGGCGCACTTTGGCAATTTCTGACTCTGGGATGATTTCTGTTTGCAGTCTCCTGATATTTTGGACGATCGCCTCTTCTACAACAGTTAAATTTTCCACCGGACAATGGACAGAAATATAAAATGTCCCTTGGAGTTTATGAGTGATGTTGCTCGCAGAGATATGGGAAACTAGTCCCCGTTCTTCTCGCAAATCCCTGACAAGCATAGATGTCCGCCCATGTCCTAAAATAGCTGTCAAAACATCTAAGGCATAAGTTTCATCGAGTTGGAGCAACCCTGGAACTCGCCAAAGCATTACCAGTCTTGCTTGCTGGAGACTTTCATCAATAAACTCATGGCGGACGATTTCTGTAAATTTAGGTTCGGGAGCGATCGCTAAATGTTGCTTGTTGATTATTGTTTTTTGATGGCGATCAGTTTGTGTAAATCCCTCGGCAACAATTTCAATTAATTCTTCTACTGGCAAATTGCCCACAGCTACAGCTGTAATTGACTGAGGTTGATACCAGCTACTATGAAAATCCCGCATTTGCTGGGCTTGGAGTTGGGAAATAACCTTTTCAGGGCCTAATACCGGACGTCGATAAGGTAGCTCTTCAAATGCTAATTCCATTGCCTTTCTGTAAGTTCGACGACGGGGATTGTCTTCAGAACGCCTAATTTCTTCTAAAATGACAAATCGCTCCCGTTCAAAGGCGTCGTCAGTAATACTAGCATTTAGTACCACATCTATTTGGAGTGGGGCAAGCTCGGCAAAATCTTTAGGAGCAGTAGTGATATAGTAATGAGTATAATCCTGGCTGGTGGCGGCATTGGTAACAGCACCCCGCTCTTCAATTCGACGTTCAAATTCGCCCATTGCTAGCCGCTCAGTCCCCTTAAAAATCATATGCTCTAGAAAGTGAGCCATGCCATTAATTGCATCCGTTTCTATGGCTGAACCAACGTTAACCCACAAGCTGAGATTAACTGCTTCCACCGACATCTGTTCAGCTACGATTGTCAAACCATTGGGCAACTGGTGTAGTGTGGGTGCATTCAGACGAGGAAATTTTAGCAGGGTTGAGGTCATGGGTGATTGAGAGGAACGCTAATACTCTATATCTTACATAGGCTTTAATTGAGCATTGTAAAGATATCACTTCAGTACAGAAAATTTACTGAGTCTTGCCTGTGTTGTGAAGGCGCTTTTGTTATGGGCAATTGCGACAATCAGATAAAATTATAAATATAAATATTAAGAAATATAAAGAAATCTTCAATGACCAGTCGTAAAAATAAATCCCGTGCGATCGTGATTGGTGCTGGAATCGGCGGACTCACAGCTGGAGCATTATTGGCGCGTAGAGGATACAGTGTTCTAATTTTGGATCAAGCCTTAGTACCAGGAGGCTGTGCTTCTACCTTTAAGCGTAAAGGCTTTACCTTTGATGTGGGGGCTACCCAAGTAGCAGGATTGGAGCCAGGAGGAATCCACCAGCGAATATTCTCTGAATTAGCAATTGAATTACCAAAAGCCACACCTTGCGATCCCGCTTGTGCTGTTTATTTACCTGGAGAAAAAACACCTGTAAATGTTTGGCGCGATCCCCAAAAATGGCAAGAAGAACGGCAAAGGCAGTTTCCTGGTAGTGAGCCTTTTTGGCAGTTAATAGCAGCATTATTTAAAGCGAGTTGGGAATTTCAAGGACGCAACCCGGTACTACCACCCCGTAACCTTTGGGATTTATCACAACTAATTCAGGCGGTACGTCCAGGTACATTAATTACCGTGCCTTATACCTTATTTACAGTTGGGGATGCTTTGCGTGCCTATGGATTAGAAAATGATAGACGTTTGCGCACATTTTTGGATTTGCAATTGAAGCTATATTCTCAGGTAAATGCCGAGGAAACAGCTTTACTTTACGCGGCTACGGCATTGAGTGTATCGCAACAACCGCAAGGATTATTTCATCTGCAAGGTAGTATGCAGGTACTGAGCGATCGCTTAGTAGAAGCTTTGGAAAGAAATGGCGGACAGTTGTTAATGCGTCATAGTGTCGAACAAATTATCGTCAAGCATGGCAAAGCAACAGCAGTGGTAATTCACGATCGCAAAACTGGGGAAGTGTGGACTGAACCAGCAGATTGCATAGTTGCTAACGTTACTGTCCAAAATTTAATGCAATTGTTAGGCAAGAAAGCGCCCCGTGGATATCAAAAGCGTGTACACAAATTACCACCCGCATCAGGTGCTTTTGTAGTGTATTTAGGTGTGGATGAAAGCGCTATTCCGCTTGAATGTCCACCCCACCTTCAGTTTATGTATGATGGGAATGGCCCGCTTGGTGAGAACAATTCTTTATTTGTATCCGTTAGTCGTCCAGGGGATGGTCGTGCGCCTGCAGGAAGAAGCACAATTATTGCATCCACCTTTGTAGATCCGCAAACTTGGTGGCACACAGAAGATTATCAAGGTTTAAAGAAAAAGTATACAGAAGATGCGATCGCTCGCCTTGCTCAATTTTTCTACTTAAAACCGGAAACTATGATTCATGTAGAATCAGCAACACCCCGCACGTTTGCACATTTTACAGCACGCGAGCAAGGAATTGTCGGTGGTATTGGTCAAAGAATACCTACGTTTGGCCCTTTTGGTTTTGCCAATCGTACACCCATCAACCATTTGTGGTTGGTTGGTGACTCAACCCATCCCGGTGAAGGTACCGCAGGCGTCAGTTACTCTGCACTAACAGTAGTCAAGCAAATAGAAGCACAATTCCAAAGGAGTTAGTGCGCGATCACCCTCTACCAACTGATAGCAGGTAATGAAAACCTATATTCCTAGCCTCTAGCTCCTAGTCCCTAGCCCCTAATTTTAAGAGGCTACATATAACTAACCTGAGAATGGGAATGGGAAGCCTTTTGAATTTCTTCTTTAATACTATCGATGTCAATGAAGCAATCAGCCACATTAATTAAGCTTTCGCTAGTCATTGAGCGTAAACTAACAACCTCTACTCTTACTCCTTTGTAGGAGACAGCATTAACAGCATAAGCCAAGTCTCCATCTCCGCTCACTAGAACCACAGTATCGCAGTAGGGAGCTAAAGTCATCATATCTACAGCAAGTTCAACTTCCAAATTGGCTTTTTTAGAACCATCAGGAAATTGCACTACATCTTTGGTGACTACACGATAACCATTGCGACGCATCCACAATAGAAAACCCTGTTGTTTTTCATTGGTGCGATCAACTCCGGTGTAGAAGAAAGCACGCAAAAGTTTGCCACCTTTAGCTAGATGGCAAAGTAATTTTGAATAATCAATTTCAATACCTAGTTGTAAAGCTGCATAAAATAAGTTTGAACCATCAATCAAAACAACTACTCGACCGCGATTTGAGACATTGCAAATCGAATCTTCACCAGAAATATCTGGCATTTCAATGTTGTCATCTTGAAAACTCGTTTCGAGCAAATTTGGTTCTTGATACAGCGGTTGCTGTTTCCATCCTTGATTTTGATTGTTTTTTTTGTTAAAATTAGTAATAGTCATTAATTACCTCTAAATGTAAATTCAAGAAATTTATGGAAGACAAATTGGAAATGAAAGACTGTAATCGTTAGCGCAAAGGCACATTCAGCTTTCTTACAGTTTGTCAAAATTTTGTTTAAGTGTGAACTTGCTCAATATTGAGTGTCACATTACAACTGCTTGGCCAAAGATGATAGCTCATATTTTATATAAAGAACAATCTATGCCAGATTAAAAAATCGACAGGAGATATTGTCAGTAGCTTTGTGTAGCAATTAAATCCCCTTTATAACATATGCAACGTAAATGCAAACAAATATTCTAAACTTTACAGCGCTGTAGTCTGTGCCTGAGAAATCTGTTTTGCCCCTATTGCATAAAAATTAATTCTAGTTCATTGTTGACTTGACTGTGGAGCAGGTAATGCAAATTCAGAGCCCCAACCTTTGAAATATCCTCAGGTTAGGAGATAACACAGATATAAATAAAATTAAGTGCTACTGTCCTTCAATCATCAACGGTGTTGGTAGCTGCGTTGATGGTGGTGGTGGCTGAAACTGTGGTTGAGGTTTAGGATTAAGCAGCTCGCGCCACATCCGGATTTGCTCTTGTGCTTCGCTATAAGCAGCTGTGCTACGGGGAATTAGTTTAGCTGTTTCAATTCCCTTCAAGATATCAGACTCGCTTTGAGAGCGTGCTGTTTGCAATATTTGCTGGCTCCACTGATCAATGGCTATATTAACGTCGGTTCTTAAAAAACTAGTAACAGGCACTCGATTAGCCAATCGAATTGCCTCTGCCAGAGCTTCTGGATTGGCAGCCAGTGCTACTTCCCGTGCTTTTTTCCAATTCTCTGTTGCGTCAATTTGTCCTTGCCAATCATCAATGGCTGCTTGTACTTCACCAGAAAGTGCTCTTCCTGGGGCAATTTGTCGTGCAACCGTAATCGCACCGGCAAGGTTGCCAAGGCTAGCCAAATTCCTGGCTTGATCTAGGAAAGGTTGATCTTGAATACGCTGAACCTTTGCTGTCCAATTGGCAATTTTTCTTCTCGCTTCTCGATATAATGCACGTCCGCGACTAATCTGACTTGCTTCGGCGATCGCAGCTTGCAAGGAGTTGACATCTTCTGACACAGCTATTTGTTCAGCACGATCTAAATATGGTTTATCTTCAATTGTCTGGATCTGTGCAACCCAGCCATTAATTTCTTGTTTTGCTTCTTGCGCACGAGGATTAGTATCGGGAATCTGTTGTGCTTCGGTAATGGCTGCTGCCAAATCGGGAATTGAGCCTTGAAGCGCTAGCGATCGCGCTCTATCTAGCCTAGCGACATCTTCAATTTCTAGCTGCCAGAAGGCAATCAACTGCTGTGCTTTTTCATAACTTGGTCTTGATGCATCAATTTGGCTGGCTTGGGCAATAGCTGTCTCTAAGCCGGCTACGTTACCTACCCAGGCATTTCTTTGCGCCTCAGCCAAAGCAATAAAGTCTTCTGTTTCCAACTCCAATCCGGTAATCGGAGGAATTTGTTGGGCAATGGAAATAGCTTCGTCAGCATCACGCTGGTCTAATTTTTGCTGCGCTAACTCCAACATTTGGCGTCCAAAATTGGGAATTTTTTCTTGAGCCTTCTGATAAACGTAACTGCTTTTTTCTATAGACTCTACCAGCTTGATCGCTTTGATTAAATTGTCCACATTGCCGCTTTGTGCCAATCCTTCGGCTTTTGCTAATTTCTCGCCGTCTTCTCTAGCTACGGTAATCAGACGATTTAATTCATCATATTTAATACTTGCCCAGAATCTATTATCTACCCGCAGTAATTTCGCAGCAGTCATAAATGCGTCGTGCCATTTTTGCTCGCGCATTTTAGCTTCTGCTTCATTGTAGGTGTTTTCTGCATCCGACCAAATTGATTGCCAGCTAGAGATTTCTTCTTCTACAAGTTTGTATGCAGGTACATCTTCGGGAATTTGTCGAACTGTGGCGATCGCTTCCTCTAACTTGCCAGCGTGGAAACTTTCCGAAGCCAACTTGACAATATCTCGCGACCATTCTTCTATAAAACGGTCTATTTCCGGTCGCAGTGGGTGGCTTCTTGGCAATTGTTTAACCAGGGCGATCGCTTGCAGCAAATCCTTTACAGTTTGCTTAGAAGCTGCTAGTTGAGCACAGTGCAATCTTACCGAAGCACTAGCAAGAGGCCAGAAAATCGCTGGACAGTTTGGCGCTGCTGGCAGTTTTAACAGCATCGCCATTGACATGAATGCTACAGTTCCAGGGATTATTGTTAACAATAACACCCACAAAACCCAACTTTTCACCCAGCGCGGCAGCTTTTTGGAACTATGGCTAGGTGGCAAAGTTGGTTGGGAATGAAGATCATCTTCCGGAGATGGTGGTTCAGGATTTCTCCGTTTTGACCGCTTTGCAGACTTCGAGGTGGAACCACTAGCTGGCACACCTGGTTTTGATTGGGATAATCTTGTTATCGGATCTGGCTGCATGCCTCCGTTTTGCGACCAACTTTCTGGAATATCCCGCTCTGTCATTTTTCACACCGAGGTAATTTAACAGCGATCAGCCTTAAATTTCAATTTCTGTTGTTGTCATGGTAACCCTCCTATCGGGAAAAAGCTACCTCTTGCACGAACTTATCTCCATAGATATCATTACCATCTTACAATTTGGGTATGTATTTATACTACTAATTTGTAGCAGAAGATTCTGCTTGTAAATCGACAATTAACTGAGCTAAATGAGCGCTACTTGCCTGGTATACTGTGCCGCAAAAATCGCAAGTTGCTTCAGCACCATCATCTTTAGTGATCATATCTTGTAATTCTGTTTCTCCCAGCATTTTTAGTGCTCCTAAAACACGCTCAAAAGAACAACCACAGTGGAAGCGCAGCATTTGAGTTTCAGGAAATATTGCCAATCCCATATCTCCTAACAAATCTTGAAATATTTCTGTTAAAGATTTGCCAGCCTGCAACAATGGTGTGAAACCAGATAAAGCGGCAACTCGTGATTCCAAGGTTTCTATTAGAGCTTCATCTCTCGCTGCTTTGGGCAACACTTGTACTAGTAAGCCACCCGCAGCCGTTACTCCATTTGCACCCACAAATACACCTAAAACCACTGCTGAGGGTGTTTGTTCTGAAGCACCGAGGTAATGAGCCACATCATCGCCGATTTCACCAGAGACTAATTCTACTGTACTGGAGTATGGGTAGCCGTAACCGACATCGCGTACAACATAAAGATAGCCCTCACCAACAGCACAACCAACATCTAGCTTACCTTTAGTATTAGGAGGCAGTTCCACAGTTGGATTTTCGACAAAACCTCTGACTGTGCCATCTAAGCCTGCATCCACTAATATACCACCTAAAGGGCCATCTCCTTTGACTCGGACATTAACCCTAGAACCGGTTCGCTTCATGTTGGACGCCATTAACAAGCCTGCTGCCATAGTTCGTCCCAAGGCAGCCGTAGCCACATAGGAAAGCTTGTGGCGTTGCCGTGCTTCTTCGGTTAAGCGAGTGGTAATAGCACCGACTGCACGAATTCCACCATCGGCTGCTGTGGCGCGAATTAATTGATCCGCCATGAAAAACCTTACATTTCTTTACAAATTTACTTCTTCTATTCTAAGTTCACAGTTTGATTAAAAGTGACCAAATTAAACAAGGATATCCGTACATTGAGATAGTGAATTACCCCAAATTCTCGATCTTACAAAAGTTCTTCTTTGTAAGATCGAGAAAATCCCCTACGTTTGCAAACGATTTATCTAATGCTGGGTACTTTTCAAAAAAGCTTATTGCGGATAGAAATCGAAGCCTCCGAAGCTGAACTTCGTGATTGTCTGCTACGTCCTGTACAACTAGAAAAATGGCTCCTTTCTGGCCGTTTATCTCCCGGAATGCCAGAAGAGTTACATTCAGGATTGCAATTTACTACTCGAACTGGGCCGATCACAATTCTTCATCAGGTGGAAGTGGCAAAACCCAACTGCCTGCGTTTAATTTTAAGTCAAGGAATTGATGGGTTTCACGAGTGGTATTGGGGGGAAGGTTGGTTACAGTCTCGTTTAGAAGGAGTATCCCTTTTGCCACTAGCTGTAGGACAATCTTTAAATTTGCTGAGTTTACGTCAGTTTTTATCAAGAAAGAAAGCAGGGGCAAATTGACCATAGTAGGGAACAGGGAACAGGCTCAAAGCTCTCTTGATATCCTAAACTGCCCTTGATATTTTAGGGGCAGGCACAAGGTCTGCCCCTAATACCCAACAGTAGGGTGAAATCAGATTATAAAGAAGCGTTTTGCAACTCTGCCGTGCGCACAGATAGCTGTTGTGTCTGGTTACCGCGTTGTATTTTCACCTGCAACACCTGACCAACACGAGAATCTTCCACAATATTTTGTAATTGATCGGCACTAGTAATTGATTGTCCTTCAATTTGGACAATTACGTCACCACGACGAATGCCTGCATTAGCAGCCGGGGAGTTGGGTAAAACTCTTACCACCAGAACTCCGTTCACTTCTGGAACCTGAATTGGGGAGTTGGGATCGCTGTTATTTTGTTTTGCTAGCTGGGGTGTCAAAGTCACCATTTGCACGCCCAAGTAGGGATGAGCTACTTTGCCATCACGTTCCAATTGAGCTGTTATTTGTTTGGCTTTGTCAATGGGAATAGCAAAACCGATTCCCATTGCGTCGGCACGAATAGCTGTGTTAATACCGATTACTTCACCCCGCTCATTTAATAAAGGTCCACCAGAGTTACCAGGATTAATCGCAGCGTCGGTTTGAATAAAATCTAAGCGTTTATCAGGGATACCGACTTGAGCGCTGGAACGTCTGAGGGTACTCACGATTCCTAAGGTGACAGTATTATCAAATCCTAAAGGATTACCCACAGCGATCGCCCAATCTCCAACCTGAACGTTAGATGAGGCACCTAAAGGAGCAACTGGTAAATCACCAGCGTTAATCTTAATTAATGCCAAATCGGTAACCTCATCCACACCTTGAACTTTACCTTCAAAAGAGCGACCATCTTTGAGGCGTACCGTCACTTTGTCAGCCTTATCAACCACATGGGCATTGGTCAAAACCAAGCCACTCTTGTCGATAATAAAACCAGAACCAAGACCACGTAATTGTTCTGGAGGAAGTTGTCCCTGAAAGCCTTCACCGAAAAACCGCCGGAAAAATGGATCTTCAAAGAATGGATCAGGCATACGGCGAGTCACCGTACGTTCAGTATCAATTCTGACGACAGCTTTCCCAACACGATTGACAGCTGCCGTCACAAAGCTACTGCTACCAATAGCTGCTGCTGCTGGTGATTGCCGTTGGGCAACTAATTGTGACGTGTCGGCTGTGATCGGATTCGGTGCCGGTTCAGCTTGGGAGGGAGAAACTCGCAGTGTACCAACAGTTAGTACAACTCCCAAAATTACGGCTAAAACGTGGGTAGTAAATTGACGTATAGATCTGGGTAAGTGGGAAAATCGCATAACCACAACCTAATATTTCATTTTATGTAGTTGCGTAATAGTGAGCTTTCTGTGTGAAGCTTTTTTACAGGTTAGATGAGAATCTCTGCGTATTGACGCTTACTCTCATCAGGATGTTTCATGGTCTGGCTCAATCTTCTACTTTGGATCTGGCACGACATACCTATATACTAAATTTATTAAAAAAAATCATTAAAAAGCTATTCTAGACATTTACACTTTCAAGGTTCGGCTTTCATCCATTTCCAGAGTTAATAATAAAACCGAAAAGGCAAAACGTAGGAAAAATTTATGATTTATAACTTCTATTCTAATTTCTGACTCTGTTATGCCCTCTAGGCTAGGATCTAATCTAATACCAGAATTTCTGTAACACCAATGAACGGATCGAAGCAAATTGCCAAATCATCCTTGCCCAGTTGTGAACAAGATGAAGATTTACTTCCTGAGGATAAAGATCATGCCCATGCAGATTACACTCACAAACACGGGCAGTTGGCTCATGCTCACGTCCATAGTGAAGAGTCTCTACGGCGAATTGTCAACCGATTGTCACGTATAGAAGGACACATTCGCGGTATCAAGACAATGGTACAGCAAAATAGCCCATGTCCTGATGTTCTACTCCAAATTGCTGCTGTGAGGGGTGCACTGGATCGGGTTGCACGAATTGTTTTAGATGAACATTTAAGTGAGTGTGTTCTTAGAGCCGCAGAAGAGGGTAATATTGATGTCGAAATTGAGCAACTCAAAGCTGCTTTAGATAGGTTCTTACCTTAAGTGCGTTTGCGGAAATTGGGGTTTGAGTAGACAACGTCTAAGTTCCTAAATCTCAAATGTTTCTTCAAGTCCGTTTCGGCGGACTTTATTTATGTCCTATCAATAATTCATGCAGATTTACAGCATAATTTAGTAGCCGTGATTCATACAGCAGATGACAGATATTATATTATGACTTTGAGACTAAATTTTGGTACCTCACCAACTTGAAATTCGCTGTAATTAAAATAGGTTTTATATCTGGTTTTTTGTCTGAGATTTTTTACTTATTGCTTATTAAAAACTTTTGTAATCTAAGGTAGTGCTAAATAGTGGTACTCGTGACTTAAAAAGATGATACTAGCAAACTATAAATATCACTATTATTTACGTGGCATTCCCAATCGACCACTAATTATTTTTCTACATGGTTTTATGGGCAACTGCCATGAATTCGAGGAAGCTATTCAGTTACTAGAGAGGGATTTTAATTGTCTTGTAATTGACTTGCCTGGACATGGGCAAACTCAAATTTTAGGTAGTGATGAATGTTATCAAATGACAAATACAGCTTTGTCTTTAATTAATTTATTAGATTATTTAAAAATTTCTAAAGGTTTGTTGGTTGGTTATTCAATGGGTGGTAGATTAGCTTTATATCTTGCTCTACATTTTCACCACAGATTTACTAAAGTTGTGTTGGAATCAGCTTCTCCGGGTTTGCCAACAGAAGTAAAAAGATTAGAAAGAGTAAAACATGATGAGCAAATAGCAAGAAAGTTAAACAGAATTGTTGAAGAAAGTGATTGGATATCTTTCTTGTCAACTTGGTATAGCCAATCAATTTTTGGCAATATAAAAAACCATCCACAGTTTCAGCAATTGATAGAAATTAGGCTAAAGAATAATCCGAAGGAATTAGCAAAATCTCTACGGATGATGGGTACAGGATTTCAGCCTTCTTTATGGGAAAAACTTCAAGATAATACAATTCCTTTACTTTTACTAGCTGGCGAATATGATGAAAAATTTATAGATATTAATACAGAAATGGTTAATATATGTAAATTAAGTCAGTTGAAAGTAATTAGGAATGCCGGGCATAATATTCATTTTGAAAATACAGTGGCATTTGTAGAAAATATCCGGCAATTTTTCTTAGA
Organism: Chlorogloeopsis sp. ULAP02; assembly: GCF_038404745.2. Taxonomy (NCBI): domain Bacteria; kingdom Bacillati; phylum Cyanobacteriota; class Cyanophyceae; order Nostocales; family Chlorogloeopsidaceae; genus Chlorogloeopsis; species Chlorogloeopsis sp. ULAP02. Next base: position 295,642 of record NZ_JAYKTT020000002.1, read on the forward strand.
AGCAAAGTCTATGAAATAGTGTTACCAGGCTTAACCTGATAACAGAGTATTTTTTCTAAGTCTAGTATGTATTAGATTTTAGTTGGTTTGACAAATGACATTGGGAATTATTGAGCCTTACAACGGCGGATTTCTAGAAATTATTCCGGAAGGAGAATATAGTGATTATTGGCTGATAGCAGCGATACATATAAATGGAGAAGTATTCCGCCCTAGTCCGCGATTTTATCGGAATGAGCAGCAAGCACTCAGAAAAGCACAAAAAATCTTTGATTGGATCGCTAGTTATGATAGTGAAATTAGCGATCGCGGATATTGGAATGAAGAAATGAGAATTTTCCTATGGCATCAATCAAAGGATTATGCTTAGAAGACTGTACTTGAGGGGAATGCAACACATTTACAATGGGTTTCGGTTTTCAACCTTTTGTTGTGGTTTTTTGGTTGCCTTTAGTTCTTCTTTCAACATTTTCTGATAAATCTGAGGCAAATAAGGACTTACAGAATTAGTTTCTATGCCATATCCCAAACTTGTCCATGTAGGCGAAAGTCGTCGCAATACCTCATTTAGCTTGCCCTTTTGCAAAAGCTGAGGAATATCAACTCCCCAAACTTCGGGATCGCTTAACCAACGATACACAACTGCATCTTGATACTCTGCCTCAAAACTGTAAGAATTCCAAAACATCAACCGCATAGGTTTGGGGTGATATTTAGGTGCTACTAAAAACCAAGTTTTATTGATGATTTGATATCTACCCGCAGCAGTTGAACAATTCCCTTTATTAGGACCAGTGACAATTGTGACACATATCTCTGGATGGCGGCTTAAGTCGCTGATGTGCTGTCCACCGTACAAAATCGAATAAGGGCGGTTGCTACTTGCTTCACTGGCTGAGATAGTTCGCATCAAAGCACGAATGTAAGGATTGCCCCCTTTCATAACTAAGGGTGGTTGTTTTACCGTAAAAACGGGATCGGGACGCGATCGCATACCGTCAATTATGTACCACTGAAACAAATATACGAATACTAGAAGGGTGGCTAATGGCGCGATGAATTTTTCAACGCCTTTGAGTTCAAAGCCTTTGAGAGTCCAATTCTTCAAATTTGCTTTTACCATCAAGAATTTAACAATAACTGACGCGATCGTTTCGGCTAGATTGGGGACTGGGTATTGGTGATTGGTTAGTGGTTGTTTTATTACTCTCCTAGTCCCCAGTCCCCATTTCTTGGATCAAGCGATGCTGGCAAATAGTTCCCCGAAACTTTTAACAGCAGCATCGGGTTTAGCTATTATTTCCACAATTTTATTCCGTGCTGTTGGTTCAAACAGCGCTTCGACACACACTTGAGCGACTTTTTGGCGGGGAATGCTGCCTTCAAATAAAGTATCGGCACTCTGCATCACGATGTGGTTGGAGTTATCTTCGTTTTTCAAGCCACCTGGGCGGACAATTGTATACGTAAGACCACTTTTTTGAATATACTCCTCAGCTTGTTTTTTCCAGACTAAAATTAACCAAAACAAGTTTAGGGGATGAAAAAACTGTGAAGCCGCTAAAGAAGAAACTAAGACAAAATGCTCTATTCCCTTTGTCTTAGCAGCATCGACTAAATTTTTAGTTCCTTCATAATCTACCTTGTAGGGGCCTGTTGGATCAAAGCTAGGTTTTGCTCCTGTAGCACACAGCAGTACAGTACAATCTCCTAAAGCAGTGGTTAGGCTTTGTCGATCTAAAACATCACCCTGCACTAGTTCGGCTTCAGCAGGCAAAATACTCCTTGCTTTCTGAATATCTCGCACCAAAGCGCGAACAGGAATACCCCTGGCTATCAGTTCTTCTACGATTCGACGACCGGTTTCACCTGTTGCCCCTGCTACAAAAGCTTTCATGATTAACGCTATCCTGGGAAACTAGTATGGTTTGTTTTAGTTCTTATTTTAGAGATTCCATGAATTTTATGATCTGTTTTTAAGTTTTCAGTCAAAATGGGATCTTAGTGCGAAAAGTATTTCTGAAGATGGGAAATATTTATTTAGACATTGACTAAAGTTCATACAAACATCCTTTATGATTTCCAGAAATCGAGAATATCAATCCTTTGAAACAACAGAAGCCGTTTTGTCTGTAGCAACGACGATCGCACAAGCAGATAGCCAAAAAGCATCTCCAGAAGAAACTTCAGGAACATCAACTCGCTTTTATGGTCATTATCAGGATTGTATGGAAATGTTTGCCTCAGCAGACAAAGTTGCTGAGTATCTTCAAAATCACAATTCGTGGTTTTCGCGCTGTGCCGAGCCAATGAAGGTAGAACCACTGGGAGAAAATGGCTATGCTTTATTAATTGGTCGTTTTGGCTCCTTTGGTTATGAAGTGGAGCCAAAAATTGGTTTAGAACTCCTTTGTCCAGAAAACGGAATTTACCGGATTCGCACTATCCCGATTCCTGGCTATCAAGCTCCTGGTTATGATGTGGATTATCGAGCTTCGCTGCAATTGGTAGAAGAAAATCAGAATTACGAAACTACCTCAAATTCAAAGGACATAACACGAGTAGAGTGGGAATTGAATTTAACAGTTGACATTTACTTTCCCAAATTTATTCAGCGATTACCAAAGCCTTTGATTCAATCTACAGGCGATCGCCTACTTAACCAAATTGTCCGCCAAGTCTCCCGTCGCTTAACTCGCAAAGTACAGCAAGATTTTCATCAATCGTGGGACATACCCTTTCCTGCTAAAAAATGAGTAATCTATGAAAAATTTAATAATTAGCCATTAGCCACTAGCTAATGGCTAATAGCTATTAGCTAGGCATTACTAATAATTCGCTGCACAATTTGCACACCTGTGATGGCTTGCCACGCAAACAGTCCCAATAAGGCAAAATTCAACACAATATGAGTGGCACGCGCCCAATTTGCCCCTTTTTGCATATAAGGAGATAGAGACGCAGATAAAGCAATTAGACTTGTCATGCCAAGTCCTGCTAATAAGTGCGGGCCAACAAATAATTTTCCATTATTAATGTAGGTGACAGCCATACCACCAATAGAGCCTATCACCATCAAAGCTAGGAGTATAGAACCCATTTGGTAGTGTCTGACGTTATATTTCCCTTTAATTAGTTCTTTCTTTTGTTCACCTTGAGCATTTCTAGTACGCTGCACTTGTAGCCCCAAATAGGCAGCATAAATGCTAAATAACAATAACGCCCACATCAGGATTGGGTGAAAGAATTGTGACCAATATTTGACCGATGGCGATAGTTCCAGATTCATAGCCTTTGCCCCATTTATTAAATCTTCATAAAAATTAGCATAACCCTAATTGGGAATGGGGAATGGGATGATGAGGAGATGAGAGAAGAGAGTGGGGGACAAGGAAACACGGCGACAAGGGGACAACAAGAGTGGGAGAGAGGGAGAACTATTAACCACTAACCACTGTACGGGTGGGTTGATTTAGATATTTCGGCATCCTAGAGAGATTGTTGTAAAAACCCGCCCCTACCACTAACCAATGACTAATGACTCATGACTAATGACTAAAGATTTATTGACGGCTGCTAAAAGTGGTGATATCAAGCGGGTGCAAGTCCTACTTGCTTCGGGTGCAATGCCTGATGTGAGCGATCGTGATGGCACAACGGCGTTAATGTTTGCTGCCAATTTAGGCTTTACGGAAATTGTGCGATCGCTTATTGATGCTGGAGCAAACCTTAATTTGCGTAGGAAACGCTACGGTTTGACAGCTTTAATGTTGGCAGCAAGTGCCAATCATCTTGATATTGTGAGGCTTTTGGTATCAAAAGGCGCAGATGTAAATGCTAGGAACGAAGATGGCAGTACCGCTTTGATGGCAGCAGCACTCAAAAATCATGTGGATGTGGTGCGAGCCATACTGGCTGCTGGTGCAGATGTAAATATCAAAGATAAGGATGATGATACCGCTTTAAAACTTGCAGTCAAGCAGGGACACACCGCCGTGGTGCAGGCATTATTGACTGCTGGTGCTGATGTAAATTTTCAAGAACAAGATGGTGAAACTGCATTGCTTCTGGCAGTTGACTTGGGACATTTGAAAGTTGTGCAAGCACTGTTGGCAGCAGGGGTAAGCGATCGCAACACAGCACTATTAGCAGCGGCAGCAGCAGGACACAGTGCGATCGCCCAAGCTTTACTGGATGCAGGCGCTGATGTGAATTTTCAAGATCAAGATGGTGAAACAGCCCTACATTTAGCGGTTGTAGAAGGATACACGGAAGTAGTGAAAGTTTTACTGAGTAGGGGTGCCAATTTGCAAACGAGAAATTGTCTCGGTGACACACCATTACTTGTAGCTGCATTGCAGGGGCATAGTCAAATTGTTGAGATACTGCTACAACATGGGGCGGATATGAATGCAAAAAATTTTGGTGAAGTCCCTGTGACGCTGGCAGCAATACATGGACACGTTGAAACTGTGCAGATTTTGCTAGAACACGGTGCTAATGCCAATAGCCAAGGAGACGATGGGAAAACGATTTTGATCAAAGCAACAGAACGCAACCACATAGAAATAGTACAACAGCTAGTAGCAAAAGGTGCAGACGTAAATTTTCAAGACTCAGCAGGAGCAACAGCTTTAATGTGGGCAGCTTCGCGGGATTACACTGAAGCCATGCAAGTGTTGCTACAAGCCGGTGCTGATGTAAATATGAAAAACCAAGGTGGTTATACAGCTTTGATGCTGGCGGAGTTTAACGGGTATAAGGATGTGGTAAGGTGTCTTCAAGCGGTAGGAGCGCAGGAGTGAATATCAATGAAAGAAATATGTCACATAGTTGTCTCAAGAACGTGAAGGTATTAGCAAAGTGCTGTTAGCTGAATTTTCTCCACTTGCTGCGATCGCTACCACTATTACAGGTGCAAAAAAGCTACAAGTACTTGAGCAAAATCCTGGCACAACTCTATGGGTGCCAGAAGATTTAATCCAAATTAAAGGTGCAAACACGTACACAGGCTCTTTAAAAAATCACATAGCACAACTGTGGCAGACGCAGCGTGCTTTTGTATTTTGTTTGGCAACAGGTGCGGTAGTGCGGCTAATTGCTCCCTTGTTGCAACACAAATCAATAGATCCGGCGGTAGTAGTAGTTGATGAGGCGGGACATTTTGTAATTAGTTTGTGCAGTGGACATCAAGGTGGTGGAGATCAGCTAGCAAATTTGATTGCTTTACAACTAGAGGCAACTCCTGTGATCACTGGGGCTTCCACAGCTTTAGGACTAACAGCAGTAGATATGTTGGGAGTTCCCTTTGGTTGGCGTCGGGGTAATGGTAACTGGACGGGTGTTAGTGCAGCTGTGGCAAGGGGTGAAATTGTACAAGTCATTCAAGAAGCTGGTTCTACTCTGTGGCAGAACCATTTACCCGCTGGACATGCTTTTGAGTTCGGTGCATCCCTAATACCAAAGGCGAAAATTTGGATTACTGCCAAACTTTCTTCCACTCCCCAACTCCCCGAAATCTACTGGCATCCACGCGTTTTGTGGGTGGGAATTGGTTGTGAACGGGGAAGTTCTCGCCATTTAATTGAAACAGCTATTAGACAGGTATTTAGAGAACATCAACTGGCAGAAGATGCGATCGCAGGAATTGCCACGATTGATATTAAAGCTGATGAAGTTGGTTTAGTAGAACTTTGCCAAGAGCGAGATTGGCCTTTAAAAACTTTTACTGCTGATGTTCTGCGGATAGTTTCTGTTCCCAACCCCTCTCAAGTTGTGGAAAAAGAAGTGGGAACACCTAGTGTGGCTGAAGCTGCTGCTTTATGCGCAGCAGACGAGGTGAGGTTATTTGTCCCCAAGCAAATTTTTCGATTGCAGAGAGAGCTAGGCGCTGTCACAATTGCAGTTGCCGAAGCAGAAAAAGAATACATCGGACGTACTGGAAAAATTTTACTTGTTGGCACCGGGCCGGGGCAATTAGATCAAATAACGCCAGCTGCTAAAACTGCCATCAGTAGTGCAGAAGTCGTGATTGGTTACAGTCTTTACATAGATTTAATCAATTCTCTGCTTTCTCCTGGGCAGATTGTAGAATCTTTACCAATAACCAAGGAACGCCAACGCGCTCAACGGGCAATAGAGTTAGCCAACTGGGGATTGAGTGTAGCAGTTATTTCTTCTGGAGACTGTGGAATTTACGGTATGGCAGGTTTAGTCTTGGAAGAGTTGCAAAGTCTAGGTTGGGATGGGAAAACACCGAGCATCCAAATTTTTCCTGGGATTAGCGCTTTGCAAGCTGCGGCATCGCGGGTGGGAACACCTTTGATGCATGACTTTTGTGCGATTAGCTTAAGCGATTTACTTACGCCTTGGGAAGTGATAGAAAAGCGTTTAGAAGCGGCGGCAGCAGCTGATTTTATTACAGCTTTATATAATCCGCGATCGCAAGCTCGTACCAAACAGCTAGTAATTGCTAGAGATATCTTTCTCAAGTATCGCCATCCCAACACACCAGTAGCAGTAGTGCGATCGGCTTATCGTCAAGATGAGGAAATTACTCTTACCACTTTGGAAAAATTACTTGATGTTACAGTTGATATGTTGACTACAGTATTAATTGGCAACTCTCATACTCGCATCCATGCCAACTGGATGATTACACCACGCGGATATTTGGGTTTTGGTAGTTAATAGAGATAGTAGTTAGTGGTAAACAATCAACAACTAATTACTGTACGAGTAGGTTCAAAAGATAAATCATCGGTTTTAACCGAAAGATTAGTAACAAAACCCGCACGCCAGTTGCTACAACGGGGGAACCCCCAAGGGCGCACTGGCTCCCCTACTATC
>NZ_JAYKTT020000003.1:0-79362 GCF_038404745.2 Chlorogloeopsis sp. ULAP02
ATAATAAGTGTTTCAGCCCAGAGACTATCAACCCGATTAGTCAGCGATCGCTCCCAATGTTAAAAGTGTATCTCGCTGGGTTATTGTCAAACCAGTGGCATCTAAAATATTCATACCTGCATAAGTTCTAAGATTTTTGAGAATTTTTAGACATTTACCTTCTATTACATTCCAAAGCCGGATATTTTAATCTTCACTCCTACTTGCAAGAAGGTGAGGATCAATGAAAGCTACTGCATAAATCCATCGCATCTAACCTTGGAGTACCTTCAAACACTCCTCTGTTTCCATATTCAATGATTAAATTGGAGAATCAAAAAGCTAAAACCTGTATATAATCAGCTTTTTTAGTCTTTTATTTACGTTTTTGCAGCTATGGCGAGTTTTGCTCACTTTTTCAGTCAAATTATAAACTAGAAGATTTTGTTTGTAATTTCCTTCCCCCCTTACGTCCTATCGGCACACACATCGGAGTTCCCACTACCGGATCGGGAATAATACGACTCTCTAACCCAAAAACTTCCTCTACCATTGTTTCAGTCATTACATACTTCGGTTCCCCAGCAGTAAAAATTCGACCTTCTTTGACAGCAACTAGATAATCAGCATAACGACACGCATGATTTAAATCGTGCAACACCATGACAATAGTTCTGCCTTGATGTTGGTGTAGCTCATACAACAAATCCAAAACCTCTATCTGGTGCGCCAAATCTAGAAAAGTGGTCGGTTCATCCAAAAGTAAAATATTTGTATCTTGCGCTAATGCCATCGCAATCCAAGCCCTTTGTCTTTGTCCACCAGACAAAGTGTCCAGTTCTCGCTCTGCCAACTCCAACAAGTTTGTAATCTCTAGTGCCTGTTGCACAATTCTCTCATCTTTTGCTGACCACTGCTGCAACCAATTTTGATAAGGATAACGCCCTTGTGCTACCAAATCTTTGACTGTTAACCCTTCCGGCGCTACAGGCCCTTGAGGTAGAATACCTAACTGTTGAGCTACTTCTTTGGTAGAAAGTTTAAATATAGACTCTCCATCAAGATATACTGTACCACCACGAGGTTTGAGTAATCTTGCCAAACCTCTTAATAAAGTTGATTTACCACAGCCATTAGCACCAACTAAAGCACTAATTTGTCCAGCGGGAATTGCCAAATTTAAATCTCTAATAATCGGCACACCATCGTAAGCTAAAGATAAACCTCTGGTTGATAGTCCTTTCATAAGTGATTCCATTCTTAGATTTTAGATTTTGGATTTTGGATTAGAGATTAGGAAGATGTCTTTATTCCTAGTCCCCTATTTTTTGCGGTTACGAATTAATAAATAAAGAAAATAAGGAGCGCCTACAGCAGCAGTTACTACTCCACAAGGAATTTCGATTGGTGCAAACAGTGTTCTTCCCAAAAAGTCTGCGATCACAACAATCATTCCTCCTAGTAGGGCTGAGGTAGGGATCAAACCTTCATGGGTTGCACCCACTAACTGTCGTCCTAAATGGGGTGCGATTAAACCAACGAAGCTAATCATGCCGGCGGTGGCAACTCCTGCACCTGCTAGGGCTACACCTACTAGCACGAGTAAACCACGTTGCCATTCCACACGAGTACCTATACCTTTGGCTACGTCATCTCCCAAGTTTAGAGCATTCAAATGCCTTGCTAGTATTAACGCCATTGGGATGAAAACAATCAACCAAGGTAATAGCGAAAAGACTTGCTCCCAAGTACGCCCATAGACACTGCCAGCTAACCAAACCAAAGCATTACTAACGTCATAAATTTCCCCGAAGGTAATCAGCAAGCTGGTGAAAGCACTGGCGATCGCAGACAAACCAACACCCATTAAAATAAACAGAAGCGGAGAACTACCTCCGTTCCAAGCTAGGGAGTAAATTAAAACTGCCATCAGCAAAGCACCAGTAAAAGCTGATAAAGGCAAAGTATAAATTGGTGCTGACGGAAATAATACAATTACTGTGACTGCGGCGAGACTCGCACCGGCATTGATACCGATAATACCGGGATCAGCTAGGGGATTACGTGTTAACCCTTGAAAGATAGTGCCGGAGATTGCCATTGCCATTCCCACCATCAAAGCGACAAGGGTGCGGGGCAGACGCAGATTGTAAATCACGAAAGCATGATCGGGATTTCCTGTATCTATACCAAATAAAGTTTTGACAATATCCAAGGGTGAGATTGGATATTCACCCCTACCCACATTCATAACCATTGCCACGAAAATGGTAAGTCCTAGCAACAGTAACATCAGTGGTACACGTCGGTCGATCCGAAAGGAGATTGCCTCGGAACGGATGACTAGCCAATCCATCTTCATTTTTTCACCTTTGACTTAGCCAAATAAACAAAAAAGGGAGCGCCAACAATTGCTGTCATTACACCCACAGGTAATTCTTGGGGCTTCAGTAATACACGCGCTGCGATATCTGCAATCAACAACAAAATTGCGCCCGCGATCGCGGAATAAGGCAAAATCCAACGGTAATCGGCTTTTATGAAAAATCTTACTATGTGGGGAACTACTAAGCCAATAAAACCGATTGGCCCGGCAAGAGCCACAGAACTGCCCGCTAGCAAAACCACGCTAATAGCAGTAATTATTTTAATCCAAGCTGTTTGTTGACCTAAGCCTTTGGCTACATCTTCACCTAAACTCATAGTAGTAATCTGTCTACCAAGGGCAAAAGCAATTATTAATCCAATGACAATAAAAGGTAGTGCTTGAAAGAGTATATTAGTATCGCGCCCAGCCAATGAACCAGCTAACCAAAATCTAATTTCTTCTAAAGTTCGTTGACTGATGATGAGAACGGCAGTAGTTAGAGAAGAGATCAAAGCTGTAAGCGCTGCACCTGCTACTGTTAAATTCAGTGGAGTAGCTCCTCCCCTCCCCAGAGAACCAAGAAAGTAGACTAACACTGCTGTGGCTCCTGCACCTAAGAAAGCCACAATGGTTAAAACACTCAGGGATGAACTGCCAAAAATAAAAATTGTTGCAACTACAGCTAGTGCTGCCCCCGACTCAATACCCAAAATACCTGGATCTGCTAAGGGGTTGCGTGTCAAACCTTGCATTAATGCTCCAGATACTGCCAAGGCTGAACCTACAAGCATAGCCATGAGCGATCGCGGCAATCTCACAGTCTGGATGACTAAGTGTTCATAGGAACCATCAAAAGCTACAAAGGATGCCAAAATCTTGTCTAAAGGTATATCTGCTGCACCCAGTGTGACGCTGTAAACCAAACAAACCAGTAGGATCGTTAGTCCTAGAACTAGACCTACTAAAGGTGATATTTGGGGTGTTTTCCAGCCTCTAGGTAATGTTGTGGTTGCTTTTGTCATGCTCTTGCCGTTGCTTGAAGAAGATTATCTGTTTTGGGAACTTGTTTTGAGCCTTTCATATTTACTCTTTCAACAGTTAACTATTTTCAAGCATCTAGTTGATAATCTTTTTAGTGGTTTATGAGTTATTAAATCATTCATCTATATGTTTGTGTAATTTTTCTAATCAAGATAATACTTTAGACTTATTGCTATCTTTTTTCAACTGATGCTGGGGAAAATTTTATTATTTCTTGATATAATTTTTTATTAGTTTCTGAAAATTATATAAGTTAAAAATAATACATACAAAGCAATTCTAGTCATTTCATTACGGGGAGTGATTTATGTTGATTTATTAGTGTAATTTAATACCTAAAATTTAGAATTATTGATTTTCAATCAATTTGTATACCGAAATTCTAGTAGCTGTTTACACGTACTACTTAAGAATCTGCTTGCAAATATAATTTCTAAAAGAACAAAGTGTAAATAATTCGATTAAGCTTTTCCTTTTCAGACAAGTTGCCAAATATACAACCTTAGTGTCATGACTAATATAGTTTCATTCCAGGAGTTTTTGGAATTAGTTACACCAGTACAAGAATACACAGATATAGAGAATAATTACTCAGAAAGATTGTGTAAATATCCACAATTGTTTGGTCAGGGAAGTATCTTAAATATTGAGCTACGGCAAGGATTTTACCTGACACTTGAAGATTACCGAGTACATAACAATCTAACTATTGATTATCCAGAAATGGAACATCCCTTGGGATTTTATTTTCAAATTTCAGGGGGTATAAATTGTAGCCGTTACGACTTAAATTGTGCTGGTAATAGCATCATATCAGGTAGCGGTTTTTTACCACAATTACTTCATGAGTATTTGTCTTGTGAACCTTATCAAGCTGTCAAGATACATATAGAACCCGAAGTGTTCAACAGATTTATGGGTTTTGATGATAATGCCATTCCGTCACAGATGAAGCATCTATTTCGCAAACCAGACGAAAAGCATTACTTTCACAACGGAATTGTTACCAACCAAATGCAGATAGCTTTGCAGCAAATTTGCCAGTGTCCTTTTCAGGGTTTGGTTAGACGTGTATACCTGGAGAGTAAAATTCTGGAATTAATAGCTTTGCGGTTGCAACAAGATATTGAGGCAGAAGCAACACATTGTTTTAGCCATACATTAAAAAAGGATTTAGTTGATAAGATTTATTATGCAAAGCATATTTTAGAATCCCGTATTGACAATCCTCCTTCAGTGTTGGAGTTAGCGCAGCTAGTTGGACTTAATCATCACCAACTCAAACAAGGCTTTCGTAAAGTTTTGGGACACACAGTTTTTGGCTATTTGCATCACTTTCGGATGGAGCAGGCACGGTTACTTTTATCTGAAGGTAAAATGAGCGTAGCTGAAGTAGCAAATAGCGTAGGTTACGAGCATCTTGGTCATTTTGCGGGAGCCTTTAAACAGAAATTTGGTACTACTCCTAGTGCTTGTTTAAAGGGGAAAATTTTTAAGTAGTCTCTAACTGTTGCACGACCTCAAGTGATAAACCTGTTAATTTAGCTACAGTTTCAGGGGAAATTCCTTCTTTAAGCATATTAACAGCAACAAGCCTAATTCCCTCTTCTCGTCCTTCTTCTCGTCCTTCTTCTCGTCCTTGTTTTCGACCCTCTTCTCTACCTTCAGCTATTATTGATTGATATATGACTGACTCACGCATAATATCTCTCCTAAGTAAACGTTGAATCACTTCTTCTTCTAATACTAGTCCAGATAAAAGAGCTGCTGATGCTGTAATATTACTTTGCGCTCTTCTGTCGCTGATTTGATCTATCTGAGTAGCCACTTGCTGTAATGTGTTGATTTTATCGTTAGTGTTACTTAAAGTTGCAAATGGCAGTAAGCCTGGAGTTTGCAGAAATATTTCCGTGGATTGCTCCCACAAACGGATTACTGCAAATTGATGCTGCAAATTGTCAATGGCAAAAGTTGTTTGATAAACAAGTTCGGATGTAGATTTAGTCAAATAAATTACTACTTGTCGCATTCGTTTTTGAGGAAAACGACGATACACGCGCAAGCGATAATCCGCCATACGAAAAGGAATAGCAACATCCGGCTGAGTTTGAAATTCGACGTGCAGTACGATTTCATCTGATTGCAGTAATATCAGGACATCTGCACGGATGGGTTCAAGAGATAATTCTTTAGGGCTTAATTGGGTAAGAGTAATCGCTTCTCCTAAAAGCCAGGTGGCAAAGTCAGTAGGGAAATTTTCAGCAAGGAATTTGCAGATAGTATCAAACATAAAGAGATTTTATTAGGTATAAAATTTATACCTCATCTTTTTGGGATAAAAACTCGCCCTCTAAGGATAGACTCGATTGTGATAAAAACTCTAAACTCTGCATATCAGCTTCTTGAGAAGTATTCTCTTTAAAATTTTAACTGAGTGCGGAGTGTGGGGAATGTTGCGGCTATTTTGGTTTTTGGGTTACAAGTGTGGAATAATTGCATTGTTCTTGCTTTTAGCTTATCCTGCAAAAGCTTCAGAGTTCAGGCAGGTTAGAGAGAAAAGAGAAATTCCTCGCATCAGTGAGATTGAGCGTATTTTTAAAAGTGCAGATTTCCTAGTACAGTCGCCAGCACCAACTAACCCCCCGTCGCAAGAGGGCAACCAGGTAGGCGTTGTACCAGTGACAGGAGTGAAAGCCAATCCTACAGACAAGGGTGTAGAAGTAATTTTACAGACTTCTGTTGGTGAAAAATTACAAATCACAAATCGTAGCCAGGGGAATAACTTTATTGCTGATATTCCTGGCGCACAACTGCGGCTACCGTCTGGTGATGCGTTCACGTTCCGTTCCCAAAAACCAATTACGGGAATTACTGAGATAACGGTCACAAATCTGGATGCTAATACTATCCGAGTTACTGTGACTGGTGAGGAGGGTTTACCTGTTGTGGAGTTATTTGACAGTGATGAGGGTTTGATTTTTGGTTTGACGCCTACTGGAACTGCGGTGCAAACACAACCAGAGGAACCTGTTAGTGAGACACCACAAGAGGAACCATCAGCACAGCAGGATGAACCAATTGAGTTGGTGGTGACGGGTGAGCAGGATGGTTATCGTGTGCCGAACACAAATACGGCGACACGGACTGATACACCTTTGCGTGACATTCCCCAATCGATTCAAGTGATTCCCCAACAAGTTTTGCGAGATCAGCGTGCTGATGTGAATAGCGCACTTCTTAATTCCCCTAGTGTCCGTGATGCGGCTCCCAGTAACTTTGACGCATTACGCATACAGGTAAGGGGATTTTTTAGTGCGCCTGCACTTGATGGGATTGTTTCTAGAGTAGGGGGTGGTGTCGGTGCTAATATAGGCAATGATCTTACAGGAATTGAAAGAATTGATGTTCTTTTAGGCCCAACTTCTATTTTATTTGGCTCATCATCGCCGGGTGGAACAGTCAACTTTGTCACCAAGCAACCTCTACGCGACCCCTACTATTTCGTTGAAGCAACTGTGGGAAGTTTTGATTTTTATCGAGGTGAAGTGGATTTTTCGGGGCCTCTTGATGATGATAAGAAAGTGCTTTATCGGTTGAACGCATCCTATCGAGATCAAGGTTTTTTCACTGAATTTAGTAGAACCAGAAACTTAGTAATTGCGCCAGTTATTAGTTTTACATTGGGGGAAAACACTAATTTAAGTATTGATGGAACTTACAAAAACCTCTCTCTGGATAATGGTAATCTGGGATTACCCGCCGTTGGCACAATCTTGCCTAATCCCAATGGTCAAATACCTCGTGACCGGATTACAAATGAAGGTAACTTGAATACTATACAGGGAAGAATTGGCTACAAACTAGAGCATAAATTTAGTGAAAATTGGTCAGTCAGCAACACATTCCGCTACGATTCTGTTGATTACACCTTTAATCTTACATTTCCTGAAGGTTTGACACCTGATAGTCGTAGTCAGCGAAGGCGGAACTTTAATTCCAGCGACCTGTATGATCAATATAGTATGCTTACCAATGTCGTTGGTAAATTTTCGACAGGTTCAATCCAGCACCAGTTATTAGTCGGCTTTGATTTAGGCAGATATGACAGTGCATTTATATCTACGACTAGGGCGGCTGAACCTATTGATTTATTCAATCCAGTTTATGGTCTACCAATAGGAGCGATTACATCTAGAACTGATATAAGTGGTACGCTATATGAGCTTGGTATTTTGGTGCAGGATCAGATTACATTTGCAGATAATTTGAAATTACTTGTTGGTGGGCGATTTGATACATTCACTCAAACGGATAGAGACTTTCTTGCAGGTACAGAAACTAGTCAATCAGGAAATGCCTTTAGCCCCCGTGTAGGCATTGTTTATCAGCCGATTCCCCCTGTTTCTCTCTATGCAAACTATACTAAATCGTTTCAGCCAGCGATTGGTCGAGCTTTTGATGGTAGCGTTTTTCAACCCACTAGAGGTACGCAGTACGAAGTTGGGGTGAAAACAGATATAAATGATCGGCTTTCAACAACATTGGCTTTGTATGACATTACTCAATCAAATGTCTTAACTAGCGATCCGGCAAATCTGGGTTTCTCAGTGCAAACTGGTGAGATAAATAGTCAAGGGATCGAACTGAGTTTGACTGGAGAAATTTTACCTGGGTGGAACATTTTTGCCAGCTACGCTTACAATGACACACGCATTAGCAACGACAACAACCCAAATCTCGTAGGGAACCGTGTGCAGAGAACTAGCCCCAACAACGCCAGTTTATGGACAACCTATGAATTTCAACAAGGGAATTTGCAAGGTTTAGGATTGGGTTTAGGACTGTTTTATGTAGGCGATCGCGCAGGTGACAACGCTAATTCATTCACAGTCCCAGGCTATCTAACTACGGATGCAGCTATCTTTTACAAACGAGAACAGTTTCGGGCTGCAATTAATATCAAAAACCTTTTCAACGTAGATTACTTTGAAGGTGTTTTCAGCCGCGATCGCGTCTTTTATGGTGCGCCATTCACAATCCAAGGAACTATTTCGTGGGAGTTTTGATCCGACTTTAGTGTTTTCACATAATACACTATCGGACTAAAGTTAATCTTACCTAAACCCTCTCTAATATTTTAGGAAGGGTTTTAAAAATCAATATTTCTACAATGTTCAAAAGAGTTAAAAGCGCAATTATACTATTTATCTTTATCGGTTTTAGTGTCTTTCTAATTAAAGCCTGTAATAGCAGATTGGCTCATATTCCACACAATAATATGAGCAGATTGTCTTCCACAACTGAATGTCGAATAATTCAGCACGCTATGGGAAAAACCTGCACTCCACTCAATCCTCAAAGAATTGTAACCTCAGATATACTTAGCCTTGCAAACCTTATTGCTCTGGATATCAAACCGATTGCAGCAGGAGTTTGGTCTCCTATAGAGGGGACTATGGAGATTCCTCATTTAGCAAACAAAATCCAAGGAATTGCTTTACATAGTTTTTCTAATCAGCCTAATTTAGAGAAAATCTTGCTACTTAAACCTGACTTAATTATTAGTATTTCTCTTCCTTCACTACGAGGAGTTTACAAACAGTTCTCACAAATTGCTCCTACTGTATTGATTCCTTGGACAGAAATTTCACGAGATTGGAAACAACACTTGAAAGAAACAGCAAAGGTTTTTGGTAAGACAGAAGTAGCCACTCAACTCTTAAATGGCTATTACCAAAGAGTTGAAAAACTAAAGCAGGCATTAGGGACTTTGCATAAATATCCGCAAAACAATTACACTCAGCCGTTTCAGGCATCATTTGTCTTTGTTAGCGATGGATTATATCTTGCCCAAAGAAACTCCTTTTCTGCCACAATCTTGAATGATCTCGGATTGCTTTCTCCTAAATTGTTGAACAATCTAGCCTTGCCAATTTCGGATGAAAGTTTGCCCACAATTGATAGCGATGTCCTTTTTATTGGAACATATCAACAAAGCGATCGCTCCACTCTAGAGCGCCTTCAGCGTAAACCCCTATGGTCTAAAATTAAGGCTGTTCAGCAGAATCAAGTATATTTTGTCGATTTCCAAACCTGGTACGGCTCTGATTTTCTAGCGGCTCATGCTGTATTGGATGACATTGAGAAATACTTACTTAAAACATCTAAACTCGTGAAAGGAAGTCAGTGAGTGTTGCAAAGATTACGACAGTGAGGTAAGGGGGTAAACTGGTGAAAATACCTTTACGTCGCTTTATTTCCCTATTTTTATTGGTAATTTTAACACTTACCCTTGTATGGACTTGTAGCAGTAATCTGACTAAAAAGGTTACAGACTCAAACTCTGAAGCGCCAAGCACAGAGTGCCGATTAGTGCAGCACGCAAGAGGAGAAACTTGTATTCCCCTCAATCCCAAACGAATTGTCACCTTGGATTTTAATAGCTTTGCAACTGTTCTTGCTTTAGACATCAAACCGATCGCAACGTGGGTAACAACTGAAATAGAAGATGACTTTCGTTACTTTCAAAGTAAAGCAGATGGAATTGAAATTTTACGCAGTTCAAGAGGTCAAATTAATTTAGAAAAACTTGTATTACTTCATCCTGACTTAATTATTGTTATTTCCCATCCATTCTTTGAAGGAGTTTATAAATATGCTTCGCAAATTGCGCCGACAGTAATTCTGCCTTGGATGGAAACCAGAGGCAATTGGAAACAAAATATCCAAGATGCGGCCAAAGTCTTTGAAAGAACCGAGATAGCTACTCAACTCTTGAATGATTATAATCATCGTGTTCAAGAGGTAAAGCAGTTACTGGGTAATAAAAAAAGGTCTCTTCGCATATCATTTGCTTATGTTGCTTCTGGACAATTAGTTATCACTCGTAAAAAATCTTTTGCTGGTGGAATTTTAGATGATATTGGATTATTAAATCCAATTTTTGAAGAATCTGGTGATAATGATTTAACGATTTCTGAAGAACTCCTACCCAAAATTGATAGCGATATCCTTTTTGTTGCACCACTACGAAAAGGCGATCGCTCTATCATAAAACGACTTCAACAAAAACCTTTATGGAATAAGCTCAAGGCAGTGCAGCAAGAGCAAGTTTACCTAGTAGATTTTTCTGTCTGGCGTGGACTCAATATTCTTGCGGCTCACGAGTTACTCAACGATCTATTTAAATACCTAGTAATAACCTATGCCTAAACACACGTTATTCGTCTGCAAATCCTGTCACCGTTCTTCCGAAGAACGACCAGAAAATCCTCCATTCGATGGCACACTTTTACTTGACCAACTAAACACTTTATGCAGTGAAAAATTCCCAGCTGATGAAGTGGAGGTTCAAGCCATCGGATGTTTATGGGCGTGCAGTCAGGGGTGTGTAGTAGCTGTATCTAATCCAGATAAACCTACCTATCTGTTTGTCAATCTTCTCCCAGAAGAAAGTACTGTAGCTTTACTAGAATTTATGCAACTGTATATCAAAAGTCGCAAAGGTAGTGTAGCTTGGAATCAACTTCCTGGACTGTTGCAATCTGCTGTTTTTGCTCAAATTCCACAACCAAATGATACGTAATATAATAACTTAAACGAGCATAATTTTATTCCATTACAGATAACACTGACTTTGGCAACAATTTATCTTTAAACCAAACAATTCTCGCCGGAACATCATTAATTTTTACGCCAGCTTTATCCAAATTCAAACGTTCGGAAATAGCCAAAATTAAATTATGACATTGAGCGCGTCTAACTTGAGCAAACTTTTTTTGTAAATATTCTGGTCGCCAATAACCGATAATTTCTAATAAGAAGCTACGCCCATCAGGATGCACTAACCTAAAATCGGGGATCATCACACTACCAGGAATAGGAATTAAATCAACTTCTCGCTCTAAAACCCATTCAGTTTTCAATAAGTCCCACTTATCAGCAAAAGATGCTTCTAACATACTATCGTAAGGTTTTCCTGGTGGGTAATGAGATACTAAACCGCAATCAGAATTGAGAGTAAAACGTCCTGTTTTCCAAGTTTCTGTATAAAAATCACGAACCTGTAGTGTAGCGGCAAGACTCCATTTCGTAACGTGAAGTAAAGCAGGGATTAATTTAGCTATTGCCAAACCATAACGAGTACTTGGAGAGAATAAACTTGTCGGCCCATCAATTGTGATTGTAAACCCGTGGTCGGCATCTCCCTCAATATATGCCATCAATTGAAACAACTTAAGATAGCGGAATAAAAGCTTATATTCACCAGGAACATTACGATGAGCATTTAATACTAGTTGACTGGCTTTATAAAACACACCTTGCACTTGGGATAAATTATAGCGATGTAATAATTCTGTTGCTGTAGGTGCATCAAAAGTAGTCAAAATTTTATTTTCTGCTAAATCAGCATACAACCCATTACTAACTTGTTCTGGTAAAATTTCACGCTCCAATTCTTGACTTAATTCATCAGCGATTTTACTTAAAGTAACTTGTGTTAACTCCTTACTAGGAACAGACTTAGCTGCAAGGGTAAACACCCTTTCTCTTAACATCTGAGGTTCGAGTGGACTCACCACCTCAAACGTACAGAAACTACTTTTGAGAATATAAGCTAAACCCCGCTTCACACGATAATCAGGAGTGTCACCTTCTAATTCCAGTAACAAACGCTCAAGCGCACCTTGAGTTTTCCCTATTGCCTCTTGAAAAGAAGTAATAATCTCAGTTGCCAACTCTAAATGTTGGTTATCAATTTTTAGTCTTTTTGGAATAATCTCTTCACCATTTTGACGATGACTTAGTAAATCTGTTGGTAACATCTAGATTTTTTTATAAACCACATAGACGCGCAAGCAGCTACCCGCAGGGTAGGGTACAAAGAACACCAAGAGTAAGAAATTTTTCATTCCTCTAATTCATCTTGATTTTGAGCTTTTTTATTTTTAGTAAAATAATTAAATTCTAACTGTTCCGCAGCACGATAATTTTTGTGCGGATTACTTCCATAAACAACCTGCAAATTCCCTTTGTTGTCTTTCTTTTCTTCACGCTCTCTACGTCTTAGCGGTTCGTTATTCTTTACCCCTCTCCTTCTTGCCGAAGTATTTTCCTCTGCTGTATCCTCAGCCACTACTTCATACAAAATCGCCTGCTTATTATTATCTTTCCCCTTTCTTAATACCCTTCCTAACCTTTGGATATATTCCCTTGCCGATCCCGTACCAGATAAAATAATTGCTATACTAGCGGCTGGCACATCTACTCCTTCATTCAAGACGTGGGAAGCAATCAAGGTTTTGTATTCTCCTTCCCGAAATTTTGTTAATATCTCATGGCGTTCCTTGACAGGAGTTTGATGCGTAATTGCCGGAATTAAAAATTCACTAGAAATGCGGTAAACGGTAGCATTATCGGCAGTAAAAATTAAAACTCGTTCTGGATAATGTTTAGCAAGTAAATTTGCTAAAATTCTTAATTTCCCATCCGTACCTAAGGCAATTTCTTTCGCTTCTCTGTGCGCTAACATTGCTCTACGCCCAGATTGCGATCGCGCACTCATTTGGACAAATTTTTGCCAGCCTTGAATACTTCCTAAAGAAATCTTTGCTTGCTGCAAAAAATCATTACGAATTTGAATTAATTGATTATATTTTTGACGCTCGTGTTGTGATAATTTCACCTTAATTTGTACTACTTCATGCTCTGCCAGTGCCTTTCCCGCTAGTTCCTCAGCTCTTTTGCGGTATACTTCTGGCCCGATGAGAAAATTTAAATCAGTATGTTTGCCATCACTGCGTTCTGGTGTAGCAGAAAGCCCTAAGCGATATGGTGCGATCGCATATTCTGCAATTACCCGATTAAAATCTGTTGGCAAGTGATGGCATTCATCAAAGATTATTAATGCATATTGATTTCCCAGCGTTTCTGCATTAATTGCGGCACTATCGTAAGTTGCCACCAGTATTGGCGTTTTATCCCGCGAACCACCACCTAGCAATCCCACTTCTGCATCAGGAAATGCCGCTACTAGATGTGCATACCACTGGTGCATTAAATCTAAAGTTGGCACCACAATTAAGGTTGTTCTTGGCGTCACTTCCATCGCCATCTGCGCTAGATAAGTCTTTCCCGCAGCTGTGGGTAGCACTACAACTCCCTGTCTCCCCGCCAGTTTCCAGGCTGCTAAAGCCTCAGTTTGGTGGGGGTAGGGTTCCATTTGCATACTAGAATTTAATTCCAGGGGATAAAATGCTTTAGCCTCGTCATGGAAATTGGTATTTTCTGCTTGCAGTGTTTCTACTAAAGCACGGTATTTCACTGCTGGAATTCTAAATTTCTCAACTCTATCATCCCATAGGGCATAATCCATCCAGCCCTTGCCGCGTGGTGGTGGATGCAAAATTAACGTGCCACGATCAAAAGATAATGTGGGGGTGCGAGCCATTTTTCGCCTTTTACAACCCTGTTTAGGAATTAGGTATTAGGTTTGCCCTATGCCCATTCATTAACATAGCTTAAAAAGTGATGATTAATTACGGCAAATTAACATTTACATAGTTAAAATTTTTGGAGTCAAGCAGAGGGCAAATGAATAAGAGTCATGCTCAAATAGAGAACACCAATATATGCTAAGAGACTTTTTTTATTAGAACGTGCTACTTTGAGAAAGTAAAAGTTCTAATAATTGACAGTTGATTTTCGATTTTATCCGTTGCAGTAACGCTGCTTTATTTATAGAAAATTGGCAACTAATAATAATAAAATTTAGGTTGATTTTGAGCACAAACTTATTCTTTAATCAAATTGAAATTTTATTATTATGCAGAATACATAGATTCCCGACTTCTCACTAGAAGTCAGGAATCTATTGTCCGATGTTCTAAGTAGGTGGCTCACCGCCTCCGGCGTCTACGTGACGGGAACCGCCTTACCTCTTGCCTCCTGCCTTCTACTTACAATCTTTTCCCTGGTACATTGTAAAATAGGTTACAAGTTTGATAAAACTATTTAATCGCAGAACAGCGAGGTAAAATAAAATCTTATTTACTTCAATAGTATTAGCAAAAAGTAAACTATAAATATTTTGGAATCCAATCAATCAGAAATAATTATGATAATCTTTTATGTTGGATATAAAGAAAGAAATTTTTATGCTTGAGGATACTTTCTACCACTTTGGATAGATTTATATATTCTACCTACAGATAGATAGAAACGCTCAATAATTCTTGCATACTCTATCTAAAGAAGTAGATACAGCTACTTGCTGTACAGACAACTGACTTTATAAAATAAATATGTATAAAATACTAATTGTTACATACTTTCTAAGTAAAAATCAGTATATGTTGCAAAATAGGTGTGTAGTGATCGCATTCTTTGACTAGATGAGTTTGGCAATTGTTTTTTCAGCCATCTGCATCAAAGGAGAATCCGTTTTGAAAGGAGAAGCCTCCCGTTTCACGTCCTATGCCCTGACGGTTTTGATTGTTGGTAGTATCTTATTACTAACGCTATTACTGCAATCACTGTTAACACCATATGTTTTTCTACTATTTTTGTGGCTGTGGCAATTAGTGTTTGTTATGGGGGTACTATGCCAGGGCTGCTAGCAATAGCTTTGTCTATGTTATCTCTGAGTTTTCTCGAACCAGTTTATTCGCTTTGGGGTTTTGGTATAGAGGACATCTTATATTTGAGTGTATTTGTCTTGGAAGCCACACTAATTGGGCTGCTAAACTCTAAATTACGTACTGCCAAACAATACTTAGAAAAAAGTTTGCAGCGGTTTCAAACCAGCGAGGCAAGATTTAAAAGTAGCGAAGAACGCTACCGCGCTTTTTTGGAGCAAAGTACAGAAGGTATTTGGTGCTTTGAACTAGAGCAACCGATTTCGTCAGACTGTTCGGAAGACGAGCAAATTCAGCATTTTTACCAATATGGTTATCTAAAAGATTGTAACGATGTTACAGCAAAAATGTATGGCTTTTCTGATGCTGAAGAAATTATTGGAGCTAAGTTAAAAGATTTTCTCATTGCTTGTGAACCTCAGAATATTGAATATTTGCGCAATTTTATTCGTTCTGGTTACCGCCTGATTAATGCCGAATCTTATGAAGTGGATAAGCATGGTAATTGCAAGTATTTTTTAAATAATCTTGTAGGAATTTTAGAAAATGGCATTTTAGTACGAGCCTGGGGAACGCAACGGGATATCACAGAACGCAAGCAGATAGAGAACGCCTTGCGTGAAAGTGAAAGTAGATTTCGTGCCTTAGCTGATGCCACGATTGAAGGTGTTGTGATTCATGAAAATGGAAAAGTCTCAGATGCCAATCCGGCTTTTGCTAAAATCTTTGGCTATGAAGTTAACGAAGTAATTGGCAAGTCGGCAGCAGACTTTGTCACACCAGAGTCACAAAAAATTATCTTAGAAAGAATTCAATCTAACAATCAAGAACCTTATGAAGTAACAGGAATCAAGAAGGATAATACGCAGATTATCTTAGAAGTCATTGGCAGAAGTAGTATATACCAGAGCCGAAAAGTACGAGTGGCTTCAGTGCGAGACATTACAGAACGCAAGCGAACACAAACAGCACTGCGCCAACGGGAAGAAGAACTGTACTTGATTACAAACGCTGTACCAGTTTTTATTTCCTATGTCGATGCCGAGCAACGCTACCGCTTTAATAATAAAAAGTATGAAGACTGGTATAAGCTTTCTACGGCAGAGTTTTATGGCAAACATATCAAAGAAGTGGTGAGCGAGTCGGTTTATGAGTCGATTCGGCCATATATAGAAACTGTATTATCAGGAAAAGAAGTCAACTACGAAACCCAAATACCTGTTGCTGATGGCAGTATGCGTTACGTTCATGTTTCGTATGTTCCCCATTTCCATCAAACAGGAGAAGTAAAAGGATTTGTTGCTCTCATTAATGAAATTACCGATCGCAAACTAGCAGAACAAGAACGGGAAAAACTGCTAGCAAGTGAAAAAGCTGCACGTACCGAAGCGGAAACTGCTAATCGCATGAAGGATGAGTTTTTAGCAACACTCTCCCACGAACTCCGCACACCCCTCAATGCTATGCTTGGTTGGACACAGTTACTCAAAAGTCGTAAGTTTGATGAAGCTACCACAGCAAGAGCGCTGGAAACAATTGACCGTAATACCAAATCTCTAACAATGTTGATTGAGGATGTTTTAAATGTATCGCGAATTATTAGGGGTACACTTCACCTTAATCTCCAACCGATAGAATTGGTATCGATAGTTAAAGCTGCATTGGATGTAGTCAGCCCAGCCGCGATCGCAAAAAAAATTCAAATTGAATCTGAATTAGATTCGGCAGTCGGGGTAGTGATTGGCGATGCCAATCGCTTACAACAGGTAGTATGGAATTTGCTTGCTAATGCTGTAAAATTTACACCCCAAGCGGGAAGGGTGAGTGTGCAAGTAAAACGCACAGATGACAGCGTGCAAATTTGGGTTCAAGATACAGGAGAGGGTATTTCTCCTGAGTTTTTGCCCTACGTGTTTGATCGCTTTCGTCAAGGCGATAGTTCCAACACGCGATCGCATGGTGGACTGGGATTAGGATTAGCAATTGTCAGGCATTTGGTAGAATTACATGGTGGCGTAGTCTCTGCTCATAGTCCAGGAATTGGACAAGGAGCGACATTTATTATTTATCTGCCGATGTCAGCTGTTGATATTAAGGCAAATTCATCGCAATTACTTCCACAAACACATGGGGAGCAAACCAATCAAGAGCGTGTTCCATTCTTGAAAGGCTTACGGGTACTGGTAGTAGATGATGAGGCAGATACTCGCGAGTTACTGTTAACTATTTTGGGGGAGTATCGAGCAGAAGTGGTGGCGGTTCCATCCTCTGCTGAGGCGTTGGATACACTGCCATATTTTCAGCCAGATGTCATAGTCAGTGATATCGGGATGCCTCAAGAAGATGGTTACACACTAATTCGGAAAGTGCGATTGCTTCCGCAAAAGCAATGGCGAAGTACTCCTGCGGTGGCACTGACAGCCCATGCAACAGCAGAAGACAGAGCAAAAGCATTGTTGGCAGGCTTTCAGTTTCACATTCCTAAACCAGTAAACCCGACTGAATTAGCTGTGGTAATCGCCAACCTTGCCGGACGCACAGAAAGAATTGAAAATTAGAGATGCCCACTGTTCAATGTGCTGCATGATAAAAGATGTCCAATTCCATATGACGATCCTTTGGATTACTTGCAGCCCATTTGTCTACTTTGCTGACTTCATCTAAGACAGTTTTCAACACATCTGGATGAGAGTCCTGTTAAAGGCTTAATTTTCTAAAATATTTGTGTAAATCTTTCTTTACACTTTACCCTTCATATTTGAAATGACCCACTTATTTACACCCCTCACTATTGGTGCTGTCACTTTTCGCAATCGGATTGCAGTGTCACCCATGTGTCAATATTCCAGCACTGATGGTTACGCCAATGACTGGCATTTAATTCATTTGACAAGTCGGGCGATCGGCGGTGCAGGTTTAGTTTTCACAGAAGCAGCAGCAGTAGAATCGCGAGGACGAATCAGCCCCCAAGATTTAGGAATTTGGTCGGATGTACACATCGAACCATTGGCAAAAATTGTCAACGCAATTCACAATTCTGGTGCAGTAGCAGGGATTCAACTCGCCCACGCTGGTAGAAAAGCTAGCACATCACCACCTTGGGAAGGCTCAAAAGTACTAGATCCATCTCATGGTGGCTGGTATCCGGTGGTTTCTAGTAGTGCTATTCCTTTTAGCGAAAATCACCCCATCCCAGAAGCTTTAGATAGTAAAGGCATCCAACAGATTATTCATGCCTTTGTACAAGCAACTCAACGTTCCTTAACAGCAGGATTTAAAGTCATTGAGATCCATGCTGCTCACGGCTACCTTTTACACCAATTTCTGTCGCCATTAAGCAATCAACGTGATGATGAGTATGGTGGTAGTTTTGAAAATCGTACCCGTCTGCTTAGGGAAGTGGTTCGGGAAGTGCGAAAAGTCTTACCATCAGATTATCCTTTGTGGGTGAGGATTTCCGCAACCGATTGGGTAGAAAATGGTTGGGATATTGAGCAGAGTATTGCCTTGGCAGATAAACTCAAGTCACTAGGTGTAGATGTAATTGATACTTCTAGTGGCGGTACTGTACCCAACGCCAAAATCCCCTATGGTGCTGGCTATCAAACTGAGTTTGCCTCCAGAATTCGTAGAGAGGCAAATATTTTAACTGGGGCTGTAGGTTTGATTACGATTCCAGAACAGGCAGACCATATTATCCGCACGGGTCAGGCTGATATTGTTTTGATTGGAAGAGAGTTTCTACGCAATCCTTACTGGGGATTATCTGCCGCGAAGATGTTAGGGCAGGAGGTATTTGCACCTGTACAATACGAGCGGGCTTGGATTTAGTATCTATAAAATTTTTACCATTCTTGCTGTGTTGGTCGGATGAGAATTTCATTGATGTTCACGCGCTGCGGTTGCGTCACAGCGTAAATGATCGCCGCAGCAACATCTTCACTTTCGAGAGGTGCGATCGAACGACGACGTTCTTCACTGCGTTGTTTGGCAATCGGATCGGTTATGTGGTCGTTAATTTCAGTATTTACTAAACCAGGCTCAATAATAGTGACACGAATATTATGCTTGCAAACTTCTTTGCGTAAGGCTTCTGAGAAACCATTCACACCCCACTTAGTCGCATTATAAACACCAATACCTTCTCTTGCTGTGCGACCTGCCACAGATGAAATATTGACAATATGCCCTGTCCCTTGGGCTTTAAGGATTGGTAACACGGCATGAGTTGCATACAATAATCCTAGAACATTGATGTCAATCATGCGTCGCCAGTCTGAGGTATTCGCACCATCGATCGCACCAACAAAAGCAACACCTGCATTGTTAACGAGGATATCTATCCGCTCGAATTCTGCGTTTGTCTTCTGAACTAAATTCTTTACTTGAGTTTCGTCTGTAACATCAGTCATGATGGGCAATGCACTGCCACCACTGCTTGCAATTCGTTGTGCTAGTGCATCTAAGCGATCGCCTCTTCTAGCTGCAAGCACTACTTTTGCTCCCTCTGCTGCTAGTGCAAGCGCTGTTGCCTCCCCAATTCCCGCAGAAGCTCCAGTGACAATTGCAACTTTGCCTTCTAATTTACTTGTCATGATGATTAACGAATAAGTAAGCGGACATAATTAAATGTAAAATGCCAATTTCTAGACCACAGACAAAAACAATCTTTTAGCTTCTGCTCTCTGCCTACCAACGGATACGCCGTACCTACGCTCTTGCGCGTAGCGACTTCTGTTCCCCGTAGGGGTTCGGTGCAGGGTAAGTAGCTGTACCTACGCTCTTGCGCGTTCGCCGTCAGGCGTTGCGTTAGCTAGCGACTTCTGAAAGTAGCTACTCCGCATCTACCGCATCTACCGCCTTCTACTTAATTAACGTTTTCTTGCTAAAGTGAGTCCATCTGCTGTTCGTAAAGATGATTAGGTAAGTGCAGAGTTTTACTCAGTGTTATTCAATCAAAAAATTTAGACGCTTTTTTAAAGCTTGAATTCTATAATACACTATAAACTAATCGGTTTAACGTATTTTAAAACTACTCAAGAATTGGGGCATTTTATTCCTAGAGCAAGATGGCGTTTGATGTCTACCTAATTGATAAATGCTAAAGTGCGATCGCTCACTCTTCTACAACAGGCGATCTGGCAGATAAACTCAAGCCTTCCGTATTATCTCGTAGTCTTTTTCAGAAATCAAATTAAGATGCCTATAGTACCCAGTAATATCACTGGAAGAAATACTTAATTTTGCAGCCTAACCTACCTGATGGTGGTAGCATTCCCATTAATCGTAGAATAATCGCCATTTGGGGATTTAGAGCGCGAATTCTTTGTTTAATCATCCGAATTAAGAGTATTAGACCGATAAAGTCAGTCTAATAAATACTCGTTCTGGCTAGCTGCTACAAAATGTGAGTGGCTGGGAAATCCTGTATTTCCCAGCTAGAACACACTTTGGTTGCAACTGACAGTCGAAAAAATCGCGTTCCGTCGTGGATCCAGCTGGGGAAATCTAAATTTTTAGTTGGTAGGACGAAATAAGAAAAATGCAAAATAAATCTACTCAAATGAAGAATATTTTCAAGGTATTGGCGGTAATTCTGGTCATACTTGGTATCTGCACTGCTCAGTCTGCTATGGGCTATAGCAATGAGACTTTCACAAACGCCAGTCTTCAGGGAAATTATGCATATGTCAACAACACTGGTGATGTTGCCAGCTTAGGGCCGATAACCTTCGACGGAAACGGTGGACTTACCGTGGATATCATAGCGAACTTACCGTGTAACAATCCCATCGTCAATTGTCCTAGAACCATTAACGATCTTCCCCCTGTGTTGAATGGCACTTACTCAGTAGAACCAAATGGTACAGGTCTTGCTACAATCCCTTTCTCTACCGACACGGTCAGGTATGATTTTATAATCTCTGAGACTAAAAAGAAAGGAAGAATACTTCTAGCGACCCAGGTTTTTGCAGCTGGTCAAAATGGAGGATTGGCCGGGCAGTTAATTGCTCCCACATGGAACCGAATATCAGACTAAGGATAGAGCAACTGTAGCCGAGCTGAGTGTGCAAGGCTTCAGTCTTGCTCACTCTAACTGCCGAACCATTGTATCAACACTGGCTGCTAATAAAGCACAGCGTAGGGTAGTAACGTAATTTTCTGAGATTAATTAACGTTTTCTTGCTAAAGTAAGTCCATCTGCCACAGAAATCAGACTTAAGTCTATACGCTCATCTTGATGCAATTTGCTATTAAATTCACGGATAGCATTAGTAGCCAAATCTTGAATATCTGCTTCTGTCACACGCCCAGACCAAAGTACATTGTCAATAACAATTAATCCACCTGGACGAATTAGCTTTAGCACTAATTCGTAGTAGCGATAGTAGTTTTCTTTATCAGCATCAATAAAGGCAAAATCAAAAGTTTCTGCGCTGCTCTCTGCTAGCAATTTTTCCAAAGTTTCTGTCGCTGGAGCAAGCCGCAGATCAATTTTGTCTGCCACGCCTGCTTTTTGCCAGTAACGACGAGCGATCGCGGTGAACTCTTCACTAATATCACAAGCTAAAATTTTACCGTCTGGTGGTAGAGCCAAGGCAACGCTAAGAGAACTATAACCTGTAAAAACTCCTAACTCTAGAGTTTTCCTAGCTCCAATCAGTTTTACCAAAAAGGCGAGAAACTGCCCTTGTTCCGGTGCAACCTGCATATTCGCTCTTGGATGACGAGCAGTCTCTTCCCGCAATTGTAGAAGTAGTTCTGGTTCCCGTAATGAGACAGACAAGAGATATTCGTAAAGATGATTCGGTAGGTGCAGAGTTTTGCTAGTAGTCATTCAGTCAACAAATCTAGACGTTTTTTAGGACTTTCATATTATAATACGGTAATACAATCGATTTAGTGTATTTTAATTTAACCTTGTTCATACAGGTCTTGGATATTATTTATAGAGAACAAAAAAGAAAACAACAGAGTTAGAAGTGTATATAGTGCGCTCAAAATCAAGTACGATACCTATCTAACAGTCATAATTCAATATAAATTGCTTCATGAAGGCAGAGAAATCCTAACAAAAAACAGAAAAATTTTTCTCAATGATTTAGAATTACTATATTCAAATTTATTCAAATTAAATTGATAACTTAATTATGGAAATTGTAAATAATATATCTGGTATTAATTTTTTGTGGATATTTGGAATAGTCTTTTTATTTATTGCTGTTATCGGACAAGCCAAATTATTTTTTGCTGAAATTAATCCAGGCTGTTTTGGAAGGTCTTTGGCTTTAATTATTGCTCTATTTTGCTTAACATATGCTGCTGTAACAACACTTTTGCCAGTTGAAGCATCTGATTTATTAAGAAATTATTTAACTCAACAAATTCAACAATTTATGGGTTTTATTCATTGGTAAAGTAGGTCAGTATAATTTTTAGCTAGTCAAAGATTGTATTATTTATAACATGACTGTCTGTCTTAAAAACAGGGCAGAAAGGTAAACTGCTGGAGGCCTCACCAGAAGGGCGTCTCGTAAAGTGGAGACGGTCATGGCATGTCACTCAATACTTAGTTTACCTAATAATTAGTAATTAATAAATTTAGTTTAACGTATATTTTGTTTGCTAAAGGCTTGTATTGTAGCTAAGGTTATGCAATCATACTAAATTAATCACCGATAAATCGGTCGATGATTAGTATTTTATTATAGATACAGCGCAAATGTAGCGCGATAAAACGATTCAGACATTGTCAAAACTGAACACACACGGCAAAAGATTCGTATCCGTGGAGAAACGATCGTGACTATTGCACTAGAACGTCCTAAGAAGAAAACTCGTTCCGCAGAGATTCGAGAGCAACTAGGTTATCCCGTCATTGATACCGATGTGCATACTCAAGAATTTGAACCTGTATTTCTTGATTATTTAGCTGAAGTTGGTGGTTCCAAGATTGTAGATAGCTTTCGGGAGCATCTACCCGGAGCTGGGCGTTATCGTTGGTTCCAGCAAACTTGGGAAGAACGCCGTCGCTACCGTACTGCCCGTCCTCCTTTTTGGGGGCGTCCTACCAAAGATACGCTAAATTTAGCAACTATTAGCTTACCTAAATTGCTGCACGAACGCTTGCAAGAAGCGGGAACAGATTTTGCGATCCTTTATCCTAATCTGGCAACTTTAGCACCACAAATTAAGAATGAAGAAATGCGACGGGCAGTTTGTCGAGCTGCCAATCTCTATCATGCAGACATCTTCCGTCCTTATCGCGATCGCATCACTCCCATTGCTACCATTCCTCTCAACACACCAGAGGAAGGAATTGAGGAATTGGAATATGCAGTGAACATCCTGGGACTCAAAGCAATTCAAATTCCTGGCTACGTTACCCGTGTCATCCCTGGCTTTGAAAAATATTCTGAAGAAATACAACGAGAAGCAACTTGGATTGATACCTTTGCCTTAGATAGCGCCTACGATTACGATCCCTTCTGGGCGAAGTGCGTAGAATTGAAAGTTGTCCCTACCACCCACGCTTCCGGTATGGGTTGGACTGCTCGACGTTCGATTTCCAATTACCAATACAATCATATTGGTCACTTTGCTTCAGCAGGTGAAGCATTCTGCAAAGCACTGTTCTTTGGTGGTGTTACTCGTCGCTTTCCTGCCTTGAAATTTGCTTTTCTAGAAGGTGGTTCTGTTTGGGGTGCTAGCCTCTACACAGATATCATTTGGCATTGGGAAACCCGTAACCCAGAAATCCTACAAAACAATCATCCTGGGAATGTTAACAAAGAGGAATTGCGCGAACTGTTCGCTCGTTATGGCGGGCCAGAAATTAACGACCGCTTTGAGCAAATTGGTAGCGGTTTGGGTTTCCACGGCAAATACTTTGCACCAGAAGATCCAGGCGAACTGAATGAATTTGCTGCGGCTGGAATCACCAAAGCTGAAGATGTGCGCGATCGCTTTTTAAATCACTTCTACTTTGGCACCGAATCAGATGATACCCGTGTTGCCTATGCCTTCCATAAAAAAGCTAACCCCTTTAACGATAGAGTGAAAGCATTCCTGGGTTCTGATTCCGGCCATTGGGATGTACCTGATATTACAGCTGTGGTGTCTAATGCTTACAGTATGGTAGAACGGGGAATTCTCAGCGAAGAAGACTTGCGTTATTTCTTATCTATCCATCCTTTGGAGTTGTATACCAGCCTCAATCGTGACTTCTTCAAAGGAACGGCAATAGAAAAAGAGGCAGAAGAATATCTGGTAAGTGTTGGTCGGCAGTGAAAGGGATCGGGGATCGGGTACTACGAAGAGGATACGGGGACATGGGGACGCGGGGACAAGGAGAATAATTCTCTTTGACTCCCCCACTCTCCCCCTCTCCCTCTCTCCCCCTCTCCCCCTCCTCTTCTTAGCCCCTAGCCCTGCCCCCAGTCTAACCATATTGCAATTCACAATTGGAGTCTTCATTTGATGGTTACACAACTTCTTATTTAAAAAAAACTTATGGTTGCAACAGTCAAACCTCAGTCTCTAAAAATATTTCGCCGCTTTACACTGCTGTTAATGCCAGGAATATTCACCTTGGTAACTTCGTTAACGTTAGTCGGTTGTACACAACAAAGCCAAAAAGCAGAAAATCAGTCTTCTGCTAGTAACGTATCGGATACTAAGCCATCTGGCATTAAGACCAAAGTACTCCGCATGGGGTATCAACAAGCCGGCGATCTAGTCAGAATAACGAAAGTATTGGAAAAGCGCTTAGAACCTTTGGGTATCAAAGTGGAGTGGGCGCAATTTGCCCAAGGGCCACAACTGATGGAAGCCATGAATGTCGGTAAAATAGATTTGGGTTCTGTTGGGGAAACTCCTCCTATCTTTGCCCAAGCTGCTGGTGCTGAGATTGTTTATGTTGTTGGTCGAAGACGTACTGAAAAGACTGGTAAAGGAAGCGCGATCGCAGTTCCTCCAAATTCTCCGATTAAGAGCGTTAAAGATATCAAAGGACAAAAAGTAGTCTTCCAAAAAGCTTCTGCATCTCACTATTTCATTATCAGAGCATTGGAAGAGGCTGGTTTGAAATACAGTGATATTCAAGTTCTGAGTATACCTAATGTAGAAGCTGCTAGTGCATTTCTAGAAGGGAAAATTCCTGTTTGGGTAAGTGGCGATCCTCATTTAGCTAGGGCTGAAAAATTGGGTAAGGCTCGAATTATCAGGACTGCTCAAGGGCTTGATTCACCTGGTGGATACTATATTGCTGGCAAGCAGTTTGCAATTGAGAATCCAGAGTTGCTGCGGATAGTGATTGAGGAGATTGATAAGATTGATCGTTGGGCTGAAGCGCATCCCCAAGAGACTGCAAAGCTGATTGCGCCAGAGCAAAAACTACCTCCAGACGTGATGAAATTGGTACTCAGTCGTCGCAGCTATGGATTGAGAGCTATTTCTCCAGAACTGATCAAGGAGCAACAACGGATTGCAGATTACTTCTATAAAAATGGCTTACTTCCCAAATCTCTCAATGTTCAGGAAGCGATGCTGACACCTGAGCAGTATGCAGCAATTACTCCGCCCACAATTAGCCAGAAATAGTATGAAAGGGATCGAGGATGGGATGAGGAAGAGGAGTGGGAGAGGGGGAGAGTGGGAGAGGGGGAGAGAGGGAGAGAGGGAGAGGGGGAGAGTGGGAGAGGGGGAGAGAGGGAGAGTGGGGGAGTCAAAGAGAATTATTCTCCTTGTCTCCGCGTCTGGGTGTCCTCTTTTGTATTAGCGGATAAGTACAAAAATTCCTTAGAGAAATAAACACAATGACTTCTAAATACTTCGATATTCAACCAGTTGCAGGACGTATTGGAGCTGAAATTGTGGGTGTTGATTTGAGTAGTGACCTCAGCGACGATATCATCAGTGATATCCGTAAAACTCTAGTCCAATACAAGGTAATCTTTTTCCGTCGCCAGCAACTTGATGCTAAAGGGCAAGTAGCTTTTGCTCAACGCTTTGGTGAAGTCACCACTGCTCACCCTACTGTGCCATCGCTACCTGGACACCCAGAAGTCCTGGATCTGGATTATGGTCGAACTGCTACTCGTGCAAATAATTGGCATACCGATGTCACCTTTGTAGATCGCCCGCCGCTTGGTTCTATTCTGCGAGCAATTGAAATTCCTGCCGTTGGAGGTGATACAATTTGGGCAAATTCTGTTAGTGCATACCAAAATTTACCAGAACATTTCCGTGATATTGCTGATAAGCTCTGGGCTGTACACAGCAATGCCTACGATTACGCGGAAGCCGCAGTCAGTCTTTCTGAAGAACTCAAAGCTTATCGGGCTGTTTTTACTTCCACAGTATATGAAACCCTGCATCCCGTTGTTCGCGTCCATCCAGAGTCTGGAGAGCGTGGGTTGTTTATTGGTGGTTTTGTCCGTCAAATCAAAGGACTATCAACTACAGAATCGGACGACATTATTCGGCTGTTACAAGCTTACATAACACGTCCAGAAAACACAGTCCGTTGGCGTTGGCAAGTTGGTGACGTGGCATTCTGGGATAACCGTGCTACTCAACATTATGCGATCGCTGACTATGATAATCAACCTCGTCGCGTCCAACGAGTGACAATTGCTGGTGACTTGCCAGTTAGCATTGACGGCAGACACAGTGAGGCAATCAAAGGTGATTCTTCTGCATATATCCCTAGCTTGGCTGTTGCTTAAGAGAAGGCAGAGGGCAGTCCCTATGAAACAAGTTTCACCGCCAGGCATGAAAATGGGGCATTGGGCATGGGGAATTGGTATAAAAAATTTTTCCCCTACAACGCCACATGCTTTATGCCGGGAAACCCTACCAAGAGCGCTGGCTCACCATGCAGTGGCTCCCCCACACCCTTACACCCTTACACCCTCTTTCAAGTCAGGAGGCAGAAGGAAAGACATATCTATAAAGGGTGGTATTTGTCGTCATTGGGCTGCTTCTAAATGGAAGAAGGAGAATAAATGAGTACGAAAAGACAACTAAGACTGGGTGCATTCTTAATGAGTTCTGGTCATCACGTAGCGGCGTGGCGACACCCGGATGCACGAGCAGACGGCGGTCTCAACTTTGAGCATTTTCGGCAGATCGCCCGGACAGCAGAACGGGGAAAATTTGACATGATCTTCTTTGCTGATGGTGTAGCTGTTCGGCAACGAGGCCAAGGAACTGAGGCTTTGAGTCGTTCGGTGACTGTCCACTTTGAACCATTAACTTTGCTGTCGGCTCTATCTGTAGTAACAGAGCACATTGGATTAGCAGCGACAGTATCGACCACATACAATGAACCCTATCATCTCGCCCGTAAGTTTGCTTCCTTAGACTATCTCAGTGGTGGTCGTGCTGGGTGGAATCTCGTCACTTCTGCAACCGAAGCCGAAGCATACAACTTCAATCGAGAAAAGCACATGGAGCATACACTCCGCTATGAACGTGCCAAAGAGTTTGTGGAAGTTGTAACTAAGCTTTGGGATAGTTGGGAAGATGATGCTTTTCTAAGAGACAAAGAGTCAGGTATTTTCTTCGAGCCTGACAAAATGCACATTCCCAATCACAAGGGTAAGCATTTCTCGGTACGTGGGCCGCTGAATGTAGCTCGTCCACCCCAAGGATATCCGGTAATTATTCAAGCTGGATCTTCTGAAGATGGTCAAGAACTAGCCGCTCAAACAGCAGAGGTAATTTTTACTGCTCAACAAACTCTAGAAGAAGCCCAAGTATTCTATTCTGGTGTGAAGGCGAGAGTAGCTAAATACGGACGTAACCCCGATCATGTCAAGATTATGCCGGGAGTATTCCCAGTTATCGGTAGAACTGAGGAAGAAGCTAAGGAGAAATACGAGCAACTTCAGGAGTTGATTCATCCGCAAGTCGGATTGGGTTTACTGGCGGGGATGATCGGTGGATTTGATTTATCTAAGTATCCTGTAGACGGGCCTTTACCGGAACTACCAGAAACTAACGGTGGTAAAAGTCGTCAGCAACTGTTAACTGAATTGGCTCGCAGAGATAATTTAACGATTCGACAGCTATATTTAGCGATCGCTGGGGCGCGGGGACATCGCACCATATTAGGAACACCTGCAACAATTGCCGATCAGTTAGAGAATTGGTTCGTCAACGGTGGGGCAGATGGTTTCAATATTATGCCGCCTTATTTACCCGGTGGTTTGGATGAGTTTGTGGATCTGGTAATTCCCGAACTGCAACGCCGAGGATTGTTTAGGACTGAGTACGAAGGGCAAACCCTGCGCGAGAATCTTGGATTACCCCGTCCTGTTAACAAATTTAGTGCAGTTGCAACTTCCCCTGAGCCTTTAGCTGTTGCTTCCCCAGCATAATTTCATTTATTTCATCAAAAATACCTAAGTTAGAAATTAAGGCAGTTTTATTTTATGCCATTAACGCCTTCAACAATGTTACCATTGGGTACTTTAGCACCCGATTTTCTTTTACCAGATGTGGTTTCAGGTGAAACGATTTCACTCTCTACATTTGCGAGCAAAAAAGCCTTACTAGTGATATTTTTGAGTCGCCATTGTCCTTTCGTACAGCACATCAAATTTGAATTGGCAAAATTGGGAGAAGATTATCGCGATCGCAATCTTGGGATAATTGCAATTAGCGCTAACGATCCTAACACCCATCCTGATGATGCACCTGAATCTCTTAAAGACTTCGTGCAAGAGTTGGATTTATCCTATCCTCTGCTTTTTGACGAGACTCAGAAAACTGCAAAGAACTTTTTTGCGGCTTGCACTCCAGACTTTTTCCTCTTTGATGCGAATCGAAAGCTTGTTTATCGCGGACAGCTAGACGATAGCCGTCCTAATAATGGTATACCTGTAACTGGAAGTGATTTGCGAGCAGCAATTGAAGATGTGTTGCGCGATCGTATTATTGTCAGAGAGCAAAAGCCGAGTATTGGTTGCAACATCAAATGGAAACCAGGAAATGAACCTGTGTATTACAAATCTCCTGCTGTTACTGCTTGATTTGGTGAGTGCTACCTCAGCACACCCTTTTTAAAATTTTTGGTTTGTTGGAGTGAGAAGATCGCAGTTAGTGTCACAATATAAAAAGTAAACTACTGCTTTCTGAGCGGAATTTAGTTGTATTTAAGGTATAGCTAAAATCCCATTCAACCCGTTGAGACTCCAACAATGTCTATCCTCAAGCTTGAAAACGGTCAAATCCTCAGTCATCTTAGCGATATTCAGCGCGAACTCGCTACTCTAAATATTCAAATTGAGCATCAAGATTTAGGAAAATCACTTCGCTTTCCAGAATTGCTCGCCCAGGATATTCTGAGTCAGCAAGAAAAACAACAAATTTTGCATTTATACGAAAATGACTTTGAGGTTCTCAAACAAAAAGTCGATTATCATTTTTATGACCTGTTAGTTTTGCATCCAGGTTCACCAAATCTTTATACCCTAGCAGCAGCCTACAGCCGCTACCACACTCATAAAGATGCGGAAGCGCTCTACATACTGGCTGGAGAAGCAATGTTTGGGTTTGTGCAACCAGAAGGTAATCAAGTCCAACTACTAGTTCAAGCGCATGACTATATCTACATCCCCGCCGAAGTTGAGCATTGGTTTAGTCCTGCCGCATCCTTGCACGTGAAAGCTTTACGTTACTTCACTTCAGCTGATGGGTGGATACCTGAATACACAGGCACGAGATTTCAGGATTTTCTTAGAAACGAGCGCTAATGTAACGATAAAAAGGAACTCTCAGCTTAGAGTGCATCCCAATTATTTGTGTCGCAGCTATACAGCAATGACTCCTCATTGACTAAACTGGATCTGCGGAAGTAAGAAGCAGACTGTAATCCCATCTGATAGCAGTACTCAGAACACTTGCGGCAAGCAACAGCACACTCCATCATCTTGGCATCGTCGCTCATTTGTTCGCAAACCATAGCAGCGCGATCACACATTTCTGCACAAAGCGCACAGATGCGTCCCATAAACTCAGAGCCATCATCGATTGTGTTGATGCACATCATGCACATTTCTGCACAATCACGTATCATCAATACCATTGTCATATCGATGTATTTGCCACCTTGAATCTTGCAGTAATTTAATATTTCTATACAAATTTTGTAGCAGTCTGTGCAAGCTTTTCTGCAAACTTCCAGCTCGGTGATTGTAGATTCAGTAATCATAAGAGCATCCTTTATATCTATATATTTTGTAGTGTAGCCTGTTAATTCGTACAGTATTGCTTTAGTTTAAGAAAGTCAATTAGCTTTACACAGGCTGGATTTTCAAGAACACTAAAGCGATAGATTTACTGCAAATTTAATCCTATTTCCACCTTGGCAAGAGCTATTAGAAGCTATTCTTTTCTGTAATTATTACAAATTGATGGATATAAAACCCCACTGTTGTATGGGAGATTAATAAGTCTGGCAGATGATTCTATGAGTAAAAATAACTATCGATTTAGAGCGAACTTATAACTTAAATTTCTTTCATGATTACTAATGTCATGTTTCTATGACTTATTAGAGCCAAAGACAGCTTCCCGGCGTTGTAGTAACTGTGCACATTTGGGATACTCTCCACTAAAGCGGGATAACAAGCGATCGCATCCCAAAGCAAATACATCTGAAGCTGGCTCTAAACACAGGTACAAGACTACTCAGAGACGATGTTCTGATTACAATAGTCTATCCAAAGTAGTAAGAACATTTGATTTCTGCCCTTTGCTGTCATTATTTTCTGAAGTTATATATTATTAACTCCTATAAGTTTATCGGCTTTATAGACAAAGATTAGATTTATCTTATCTTTGATTAGGAATATTTGTTTGAATCTGAAGCCATTCAAAACAAGGTAAAGTCCTCTAAGTACATCGAAATAGTGGCATTTTCAGAGGATAATATATAGATTTTTCACGCATATAAAATTGCTAAAATTAATAAGTTACGTTAGAACATAGATGCCCACAGCAACTGATTGAAGTGACATAGTCACTGTAAATATAAATAATTCAAGTTTCAGACCATTTGAAATTTGAGTTGTTTTATATTGTCATGGCTATGGAAAAAATTGGTTTTTGGGCATAAATTCAGCTGCCAATTCAACATTTTATGTTGGGAAATTTCCAACATAAATTTTGCGTATAAATATCCATCTCCGACTAACATGAAAAGCATTTTATCTCTGTGTAAAACCTTATTGGTTGGCACAGGACTTTGTTTACTTTATGTTCCTGCCACCAATTCTTTAGTCTCAGCACAAGCACCACGTTTGCTGTCTGCGGAGACAACCTACAATCAAACCAGTGTTAGGGAAGCGACTTATTATTTCACCCTAACAGTACCGGAGTCGGCTTCTGCACCCTTGCAACAAGTTAGTGTTACCCAAATACGTGGTTTGGAAGCGATTGGCTTCGATGAAAGAAACAGTACCGCCTTTGAAGGAACAGGCGATCGCCGAGGACAAAAATTAGGAATCACACTTGCTAAAAGCGATCGCCAACAACGAACTGCCACCATTACCTTCGATCAACCAGTCGCACCCGGTAAAACAATCACCATCGGATTGAAACCTTTACGCAATCCTAACTATGAAGGTGTATACCTTTTCCAAGTGCAGACTCTACCTACAGGAAAACAGACGGACAATTATGTAATTGGAACTGCCCGCCTACAATTCTACGGCATTGCTACCAATGAATAATTGACATTCTTCGACTTACTAAAGTGTATTTTTTTACTAGCCCCTAATGTGGGGCTATTTTATTTTTTATTTCTATATATTCGTACTTTGAGGAATTTAGTCCTAAAAAAGTTAGAAAGTGCTGACTACAAAATCTGTATAGTTGATATAACAAAGTACTCAGTATCCAAATTTTTCTCAAAAACTTGCTATCTATATCTACATATGTAATAATCAAGTTCTGCTCCTAAAATACTGTTTATCTATCAGTTTGCCGTATTTTATAATCAACAAGTCAAGAATAAAATTTTTTATTCTGACTTGTTTTCATTATGCTGTGCTTATAATCTGATAAATATAGGCAGATAAATTACATTTTTATACTCAAAAATATCGACAGTAAATTAGTCAGCAAAGTGACTAATTATTTGAAAGATAAAAATTCAGTAATTGAAATAACATATTCCTAAATCTGTATCTGAATAAGCTGACTAGCTCAGTCTATTTTTTTGAAAAATAGTTGTTTTAATTTATCTGTTCCCTGTAAGTTTCTCAAACCACGTCTTATATAATTTATAAGTTTTGGTTGAGGTTTAAATCACTATCCCAAACGCTCTATTCCCCCAACCCTGTTCCTTTTTGATTCCTAAGAGGTAAGATTAACTATGACTGTAGCGACAAGATTGGTTGAGCAAAATACAATTCGTCGTCGGGGTACTGGCTTAAAAGTTTATAACCCCGAAAAAGCTTTAAATGGGTATACATTGTTTACTCCCTTAACAGGTAATGGAGAAGTATATTTAGTTAACTTAGAAGGTAAGATAGTACATCAATGGCAATTACCCTACCCTCCTGGTTTGTATGGCTATTTATTACCTAATGGAAATTTATTTTATAATGGTAAAACGCCAGAAAATCCACCACGTTTTCCGAAATGGTCTTTATTTAAAGGTGGAGTGGTTTTAGAAGTAGACAAGCAAGGAAAAATACTTTGGGAATACAAACATTCAGATCATCATCATGATGCTCGTCGCCTTAGTAATGGCAACACAATTATACTAGCAATTGAAAAAGTACCCCGGTCTTTAGTTCCTAAAATTAAAGGTGGAGTACCAGGTACAGAGTTAGATGGCGATATTTATGCAGATGTAGTTTATGAAGTAACTTCCCAAGGTGAAATTATTTGGACTTGGCACGCCTACGAACATCTCAACACTGAAACAGATATTATTACTGCGCAAGATGAACGCCATGAATGGTCACATGGTAACACGGTTGGAGAGTTAGCTGATGGTAATATAGTGCTAAGTTTTCGCAATATTTCTACAGTAGTAATTGTGGATAGAAAAACTGGGGAAATTCTTTGGAAGTTAGGACATGATGTTCTGGCACAACAACATTTTCCTAATGAGTTACCAAATGGGAATTTATTGATTTTTGATAATGGTGCTCATCGTCATAATACAGCTTTGAATTTTTCCCGTGTGATTGAAGTAAATCGGCAGACAAAAGAAATTGTTTGGGAATATGTTGATAATCCACCACATAATTTTTTTAGTGCGTATATATCGGGAGCGCAACGCCTACCTAATGGCAATACTTTAATTACAGAGGGTGCTTATGGAAGAATATTTGAAGTTACAACAGAAGGTGAAATTGTTTGGGAATACGTAAATCCCTATTTTGGAAATCAAAATGCTCCTGGGGAATCTGCATTTGTAGCACGTGGAGAGCAAAATTCTGTGTTTAGGGCTTTTCGTTATGCACCTGAACAAATCGCTTGGCTTTAATTAGATTTTGAATTGCTAGTAAGTAGCAAATATATCATCTCATGTAAAGATGTCACAACACCAAAACATGATTTACATGAGACTTATAAATAACAGGAAATATAAAGATGACTGAAATTACAATCTACAGTGCAGTTATTTGCCCTTATGCTCATAGAACACGTCTAGCACTTTTAGAAAAAGGAATTACGTTTGATTTAATTGAGATTGACTTACAGAATAAGCCTGCCAATTTTATAGAAATCTCACCCTACGGGAAAGTACCTGCAATTAAACATGGGCAGGAAAAAGTCTGGGAATCTGCAATTATTAATGAATATTTGGAGGAGGTTTTTCCTCATCCACAGTTGTTACCTCAAAACCCCATAGCTAGAGCGCAAGCACGAATTTGGGTTGACTTTGCAAATACCCGGTTTGTACCTACTTTCTCTAACCTTTTGCGTTCTTTGGATACAGAACAACAGAAGCAAGCCGCGCAGGAACTATACAACCATTTACAATTTATTGAATCTGAAGGGTTAAGTAAATTATCTCAAAATGGGCCTTACTGGTTTGGAGAATCTGTCAGTTTGGTTGATTTAACTTTTTATCCTTGGTTTGAGCGTTGGGCTGTAATTGAGGAATATCGAGGGTTTAAATTTCCGTCAGAGTTTACTCGCATAAAAAACTGGTGGAATGCAGTCAGTCAACGGGAGTCAGTTAAGGCGATCGCTAACCCTAAAGAATTTTATTTAGAACGCTACGCTAGATTTGCATCTGCTCCTGCTACTGTAAACTAAAAAAGCTCGATCTCGTCGGACTGATTTTCCATACAAAAGTTAAAAATAACCTACCTACAAATGGAATCAATCAAGAACAAAATAGAGTATTCTTATGACAAACATCAAGAAAGTTAGTGAAAACTTTAGTTCAGCTGGACAAGTTTCTCCTGAAGATTTACAGCAGGCAGCACAAGCAGGATTTAAGTCAGTATTAAATTTGCGTTCACCAGCAGAGAATGGTTTTGACAATGATGAACAGGAACAAGCAAAAGCAGCTGGACTCGATTATGCTAATATACCTTTAAGTGCTACAGAAGTTAACCAAGAATCAGTTAATCGAGCAATTCAGGAAATTGACAACTTGCCCAAGCCAATTTTAGTTCACTGTGCTGCTGGTGCAAGAGCAAGCGTGATCGCCTTAATTGCCACAGCAACTAATGAAGGCTGGAGTCTTGAACAAATCCAGCAAAAAGCTGAAGAACTTAACCTCAAGTTAGAACAACCTCACCTACAGCAATTCCTCCAACAAAAGCAAACCAAGATTTAGAGTCAAACACAGTATGGGAAGCTTTTGTTACAAACAAGTCCTCAGTAAAGGCGATCGCATCTAAGTTCTAAGCACCTAAGCCAAAAGTTGTCATGCAGTTAGCTACCTGCACCGTTCAGATATACGGTGTAGGTTTTTCATTTGCAAAATCACTTTTATTTATTAAAATAAGAAGAAAAAATATTTGTTTTTATCCTTCAAAGTCTCTAGAGTTAAATCAAATTGTGATCGCGATTTGTAATGGGATATTGAATTTAGTTTTATTCAGACTAAATCGGTCTCATTACTTAATACTCATAAATGATAAGTAAGAGCATGAATTTCCGTGCAATTTTCCAGCAAGTATGAATATACACTTTTAGCTCTTTTGGAATTAGCAACTGCTTATTCTAGAGGAGAGTATTTACACATCCGCCAAATAGCAGAACTTCAGAATATTCCTAGTCGTTATTTAGAACAAATATTGGCAACATTGAGAAAAGGAGGTTTAATTCAAAGCACACGCGGCTCCAAAGGTGGCTACATCCTCACACGAGAGCCTAGTGAAATTACGCTTTTAGATGCTTTTAACTGTATTGAAGGAGGTTCAGGAATTGCTGCTTTTACTACCAATCAAAGCATAGGTAAAAAAGTTGTTCAAAGTTTTTGCTTAGAAGCATATCAGGCAGTTAATTCTGTTTTACAACAATATACTCTACAAGATCTGCGTGAACGGCAAGAAAATCAAAGCCAAACGCAATTGATGTATTATATCTAGGTTGACACTGAACTTAATAGTGTTCAAAAAAATAGCCATTAATCATTTGTTAATACAAAAGATTAATGACATAGTTTGCAATCAACATCCATGCTAAAACTTTGAAAAACTGAGCGATCCAAAATTATTGATTTTGGAGCATAACTTTTAAAGTTTCCTTACACAAAACATTGGTGTATCCAGGGCAAAGCAA
Source organism: Chlorogloeopsis sp. ULAP02 (assembly GCF_038404745.2). Lineage (NCBI taxonomy): Bacteria > Bacillati > Cyanobacteriota > Cyanophyceae > Nostocales > Chlorogloeopsidaceae > Chlorogloeopsis > Chlorogloeopsis sp. ULAP02. The sequence goes on from NZ_JAYKTT020000003.1 coordinate 35,794, forward strand.
TTGGACAGTACTTCTATGTTCTATCGAGATCGGCAGATTACCAACTGTCATTACTGAGAACATAAATATAAATAAAAGATGCAAATAGTCTTATACTTTAAAAGTATCTATTTCATTATTTGGTAGTGGAATATCATTAAAGTACAGTAAATTGATAAACGAACTGTTTTTTATACTTAATAAGAATTTTTTCATAGATGACAACAAAAATCAAGTCTTATTTTATTGAATCAATATTTCAAGCAGCAAAACTTAATCTTCTGTATCTTCAGAAATTAATGCTGCTGACTGTTGGTTTTTAACCGAAGCAACTGACTTTCTCAAACGCTTTACACCACTTAATGTCACTAAAGTCAGTAAACCTCCCATAACACCCATTTGCCATAAACCACAACCAATCGCTGCTCCTAATGCTGCTGCTATCCATATTGAAGCTGCAGTAGTTAATCCGCGAACTTTGGGTGTATCTGACGATGGTGGGGAAGACTGTTGTAAAATCAACCCAGCTCCTAAAAAACCAACTCCTGTAGTTACTCCTTGGATAGTGCGACTAAGTGCATTAGTTGCAGCATAGGGACTATCTCCCTCTGCTTGGAGCGGAATCATCACAAATAGTGCTGCACCCATACTGACTAGCATAAAAGTTCTCATTCCCGCCGATCTACCCTTACGCTCTCTGTTCAGTCCGATCAGGCAACCTACTATCATTGCCAATCCTAGTCTAAATCCTATATGCAACCAATCATTGGAAGTAAGGAACATGATATTCATTACCTATAGCCCTGCTATTTTAGATGTAAAGTTAAATATCCATAACTCCGATAGATCAACTTTAGTTTAAGTTTAGGTTAACAAGCAAAAATTTTGATAAGTATAAGTAAAAGAATGATAGTATCGATAAATACTAAATAAATATCAGAAGAGCTACATTTGGGTAAGTGATCGCCTCAGCGCCCCTGGTTTCAAATATCCAAAAGGCTTGATGATCAACGCATAAAAAAGTAGCAAGTCATCAGAAAACCCACTACAATCACAAAACGCCTGATTAAATGCTGCTTTAACTTTCGGGCATAATATGCGCCACCATAACCACCAATAATAGTCCCTAGCATCATCAAAATTGCTGGTTGCCAGACGATCACACCAGCGATCGCAAAAGTAATCACAGCGAAACTACTCATACAAGTCATCAGCAAAATTTTCAAAGCATTCATCTTGTGAATGTCTTTCATGCCAAGTATTTCCAGTTCTGCCAATATTAAAATGGCGACACCTGCACCGTAAAATCCGCCATAAACAGCAATACAAAATTGGATGAATGAAGCGATAATAAGCGATCGCCAAGAACCTTGGTTTAATTCTCCAAAATGAGAATGTAACCAAGTCGCAATTTTACCGCCACCAGCAAATAATAAAGTTGAGAAAAGTAAAAGGTAAGGTACGAGACGATCAAAGGCAGTTATCGGAGTGTAGATTAACAATACAGCGCCAACAGTTGCACCTATAAGGCTGATACTGCCTAGTACAATAGATATCCGTCGTTGTGCGCTCAATTCATCTCGATAAGCAGCAAGACTAACCCCACATCCCAACCATCCTGCTACCGTCGCTGTCGCATTGGCATGAATAGAAGGTAACCCTGCAAAAATCAGTGCCGGAAACAAGACAAAGCCACCGCCACCAGCTATAGAAGTCAATGCCCCACCGATAATAGCAGTAGTGAGAAGAAAAGCAGCTTGTGTAAATGTCACGCTTAGTGTTTCAATTTCTAAAAAAGCCTTTGTAACTTTCAAAAGTTAGTTAAAAAACAATCTCCGAAAGAATCTAAAAAATGAGAATTTAGGATATTTTTGTATGAGTTTTGAACTTGTGATTTTTTCATTGGCAGTATTGTCAGATTCTAGGTTAGGTAACTCCCAGACATCTTGTCTTCCCTGCTCTTTTTCTACTAACAACTGAAGATGAATTGGTAATTTTGTCTGTAGTCCTGGTGACCAAGGTTCTCCATCAAACAATCCTTCTTCAATTTGTCCATTGAACATCTCTTCACCATTTTTAGAAAGTAGATTTTTTCAAGACAAACTTTTGATTGTTAGATGAGTTATATCATAAAAATATCAATCAATTGAGTTGGATCAGACACAATTAAATCTATGGAACAACTTCCAATAAACTTACTTATCATTTATTTATTAGTAGCCTGTATTTTTATCTACAACATTGCGTAGAGGTTCCCCGTGACGATAACGTGCTAGGTTATCAAGAAATAATGCCACAATCCGGTTCCGAAGTTGTGGTGTCAGTGCCGAACAATGGGGTGTTACAAATACATTAGGCAAAGACCAAAACGGGCTTTCGGGTGGGAGTGGCTCAGTAACAAAAGTGTCTAAACCCGCACCCGCAATCCATCCTTCACTCAGAGCAGTTAGTAATGCCGATTCATCTATAATTGCACCGCGAGCAATATTAATTAAGTAGGCATTAGGATTCATTAGTCGCAGAACTTCTGCATTAATCAAGCCTTTAGTTTCTGGTGTGAGGGGTGTGGCAACTACTACATAGTCAGCTTCTCCGAGTAGCGATCGCCATTCATTCACACCAACTATTTTGTCAAAATTCGGTAATGGTTCAGGATGACGACGACTACCCCAAATTCGCATCCCAAAAGCCTTGGCACGAAGGGCAATTTCTTGACCAATATTTCCTGCACCGACAATTAATAGAGTTTTATTGTATAACTCTTCTAACTCTAACCAATTGAACCAGTGGTGGTTAGCCTGTAAATTTTGCAACTTATGGACATTTTTTGCGTAATAAAGCATGAAGTTCAGTACAAATTCCGCTATGGGAATGGCATGAACTCCTGAACCGTTCGTCAGAATGATGTCATGTTCTAAAAAAGTGGGCGTGAGGATATGATTCACGCCTGAACTGGGTGTATGCTGCCAGCGAATTCCAGGTGCTGCTGCTAATACCTTGTGCAGAGTAGTAGGTTTTAATTTGAATCCGTTGAGGTACACTTCTGCATGACTGGGATCGTCATCAAAATTACCATCACTATCTACACGCACAAATTTAATATCAAAAGGTAACAACGGCTCAATATCGACAGCAAGTTCTACAGGTAAAATAATTTTCAAAATAAACCTCCTTAAGAATAAGCGCAGAAGGCAGAGGGCAGAGAGAACTCAGAGCGCCCTCCGGGTTCACAGTTCCCTGGGCGTGGGAAACCCGCCTTCAGGACTGATTCACCGTCGCACGGCGTTAGCGCAAGCTCCTCCACAAGGAGGCTCTGAAGTTCGGTGGGCAGGAGGCACAAGGAAATGGTTTTTCTTACCCATCTGGCTTGAAACAGCGTGCAGAGAAAAAATATTTTTCATTGAGACTATCTGTTTTCAGTTTACTTTTGGTGCGGCGACACAATCCAATCATTCAATTTAAAATCTGATTTAGCTAATTTCTGGGTTACTAAAAACTGCTTTGTTCCTTCCAGCAATTTTATTCCTTTAGGAGGAAGCGGTTCTTGTGGAAATTGTTCGACAGGAAAAGATGTCTTCACCACATCAATCGGATATCTCGTCGCCTCGGCGTGGAATTTATAGTATAGTTCTGGATTCGCTTTGATATCTTTGACTGCTGCTTGTTTAATTTGATTCCACTTTTGAGGTAAATCAGGATGTTTGGCAAGAAAAGTTTCTGTGGCAACAGTTACACTGGTTCCTGGTAAGTCAGGATGCTGTTTCGCTTCATCAATAACTGGATAACCCTTAGATATTAACAACGGCCCTGTACCTGTAGCAGCAGCGATCGCTGCCACGTCACCTCGTTCAAGTGCTGCTTGTGCTTCAGCTGGTAGCAAATGTATGACTGTTACATCTTTTTCAATACCAGATTTTTGTAACAATCCGATTAGATAGCGATGCATATAAGACCCTTTAGAAGTCGCTACCTTTTGCCCTTTGAGTTGTGCTAATGAACGCGGCCCGTTTTTCTTCGCCAGTAACCACGCATTCATCCCCACTTGTTCTTGACTAATTAAGCGGGTGGGAGTACCGTTAGCTTTGGCAACCAATGCAGGTGTATCACCGTAGATGCCCACATCAATTGCCCCTGCAACTAAAGCTTCGTTTAAGTTGGGGCCATTTGGAAATGAAAGTGTTTTAACTTCTGTAATCCCCAATTTTTGCAATTCTGGTAAAAATTTTCCCTGGTGCATTGCCCAACCTGTAGGGCCTGTAGGAACTTTAGCATTATTGGTACTAATGAAACCCAAACGTAAGGTAGAAGTGTTTGGTGTAAGTTGTGTGTTGTAGTTTGGCACTGCTTGCGAGACGGTTTGAGTGGAACTGCAAGCAGTACTCAAGAATAGTAAGCCAGATACTAGTAGTCCACCACAGTTTTTTTGGTGAATGGAAAAAGAAGAAAGGGTAAAGGGAAAAAAGTTATTTACTTGAGTCTTGAAACTTTTCCCCATACTACCATTGTGTGTGTGATGTAGAATCATGAACAATAACCAAAGATATAGGAAGAAGCCTGGGCAACGGAAGCCGCAGCCCAGAACCGGAATGGGAAAAAGGAGAAAGAAATTTGTTCTACTTCATCTGCTTCAGTAGTTGGTAAGTAGAATCTTGTTGGGCTGTGGTGGTGCGATCGCGCCCCCAACCAATATTTCGGCGGTAGCTTCCCAAAAGACCAGCTTCTTTGAGTGACTTTTCGTCTATCTCTGCCAGAGGTTCAACTTCCGGGGCGACATAAAGCGCATCTACCGGACAATACAATTCACACATGAAACAGGTTTGACAGTCGCTTTGACGAGCAATTTTGGGTGGTGCGTCTGGTACTTTGTCGAAAACATTAGTCGGACAAGCACTGACGCAGATATTACATTGAATGCACCGCGACTCACTGACTAACTCAATCATGGGTATCGGGGATCGGGTCAAGAGGACACGGGGACGCGGGGACATGGGGACACGGAGAATAGTGATTCATGTTCTTGCCTCTTGTCTCCCCACGCCAGGTGACGCCAGGTGCTTCAATGCGCTTAACCCGCGCAACGCACTAGCTCCTCTCCTTGTCTCCCTATCCTCTTCTCTTGTCCCTAATTCTTCAGCTTTTACCCAAACTTTATCCAAGCCACCACTAATTAAATGGTGTTGCTGATTGGCATCCTGTTGGGGATAGTCTAGGTGTCTGTGCATTCCCCGTGTTTCTTTGCGTTCTAGGGCGCTATTGTACATCCATCGTGCTGTAGCCACCATTGCAGCAGCTTCCCTGACACGGAGAATATTACCATCATCCGTAGCCTGGCTGGTACGAATCTCTTGCCAAAGGTTATCTAATCTTTGCAAGGATTCTGTTAACCCTTGCTGATTGCGGAAATAATTGCGATGGTAAGGGAAAACTTCTTCTTGAGTAGCTTCGATGATCTCTTGGCTATTGAGTTGATGTTGACTACCAGATGTAAATCCGACTGTACCGATCGCCTCTACTTGCCGTTGATTAGCTTGCTTGCCTAAACCATGAGCGTATTTAGCAGTATAATGCCCCGCCCAGTATCCCGAAGAGAGCGCCCAAGCCGCATTGTGACTACCACCCCCGGTGAATCCTCCACAGATTAATTCTCGCGTTGCTGCATCTCCAGCAGCATATAGTCCCAGTACAGAACTTGCGCAAGTATAATCGGTAATCCGAATCCCACCTGTACCCCGCACTGTTCCTTCTAAACGTAAGGTAACAGGGAAGCGTTGAGTAAAGGGATCGATGCCTGCACGATCAAAAGGTAAGAAGAAGTTGGGCTGGGCTAGACGCATCTGTACGCGCATTTGTTCAGTGGCTTGGTCTAAGATGGCATAGACTGGCTGCGTTAATAAGGTTTTGGCAATAACAGAACGCCCTCTTTGGGAACCTGCACCTGGTATAGGTGTGCCATCTTGGTAAGTGAAGGTAGCCCAATTATAAAACAGGGTTTTGGTAACAGAAGAAAAGGCAGGTGCGATGCCATAAGCATTGGAAAATTCCATCCCCGACATTTGCGCACCCGCTTCAGCTGCCATAAGGTATCCATCTCCTGTTAGGACATTGCAACCTAAAGCTTTGCTCAAAAAAGCACAGCCACCGGTGGCAATGATAACTGCGTGCGATCGCACAACCCACTTTTGACTAGTCTGACGGTTAACTCCCGTCGCCCCTGCAACTGCACCCTCTGCATCTACCAATAGTTGCAAAGCCGGACTATGGTCTAAAATCTTCACCCCTGCCCGTTTAATTTGCTTTCGCATCAGGCGCATATATTCTGGGCCTTGCAGACTGCGTCGATAGGGTTTACCTTCCTCATCCGTCGGAAAGGGATAACCCCACTCTGCTAGTAGGTTGACGTTCGCATAAGTCTGATCCAGCACTCGTTGCATCCAATCACGGCTGGACAAAAATCCCCCTAATGCTTCGCGAGAAGCCATTGCTGCTTCCCTTGCTTCCGGTTCTGGTGGCACGTACCACACTCCGTTACCCGATGCTGCTGCACAGCCACTAGTACCGCAATAACCTTTATCTACCAAAACAACCTTCGCACCAAAAGATGCAGCACTCCAAGCCGCCCAAGTGCCAGCTGGGCCTCCACCAATTACTAACACATCACAATCTAAGTTCTGGTCACTATTGGTGGTAGATGAATCTGTTGAACACAACTGGTTCCTACTCATCGCATTCCTCGCTGCAAATATCAACGCTTGTCTAAACAGAAAAATATCTTTGCAAATGGTGTGGCGAGCGCCTGAGTGCGGATAGCGATCGCACTTAATTACTAACTACAAAATGCAATATATCAATGATGCAAACAGATAGCTTATTAATTACGCTTCCTCAGCATAGTAGCATTCCAAGTATTAAATACGATTTATTGCTCGATTTACCGTACTTTGTTAATGAAGTAAGCTTTGCATACTTTTTTGAGAAAATCAAGAACAGCTTTAATAAAAATTTATATGTTAATAAATTCAAAATCTTATAAATCTATCGATTTACAGTATTTAATAATTAAATTTTATAAATTTTGACAGCCATAGATTTATATAATTAAAGTTAAATACATAGAAAAACCGCCATAAATGGCGGTTTTATTAATTATATCTAGGGTAATAATATAAAATACTAAACAAAGTTTTATTTTTGAATTATTAAGGTGCAGAATTTGGATAACGAGTGTGAACTAGATCCAATTCTGCTAAAATCTCCTTGTCGAGAACTACATTCAGGCTACCTAAATTTTCTTGCAGTTGTTCTAATGTTGTTGCACCAATAATCGTGCTACTTACAAACCATCGACTTTGTACAAATGCTATGGCTAACTGTGCAGGTTTGAGATTATATTTTTTAGCTATTTTCACGTACTCTGCAACAGCCTCGTTTACATTTGGCTTCAAATAACGCTGTCCAAAACCTGGAAACAAAGTTATGCGTGTATTTTCTGGTGTATTATCACCTGTATACTTCCCAGACAAGAAACCAAATCCCAAAGGGCTATAGGCTAGCAAACCAACATTGGTGTGTCGAGAAACTTCTGCCAAAGCTGAATCAAACACGCGATTTAATAAATTATAGGCATTTTGAATTGAAACAACTCTAGGTAATCCTAGCTGTTGAGAGACACGAATAAACTCACTTACTCCCCAAGGAGTTTCATTACTTAACCCTAAATAACGAATTTTACCTGCTTTAATTACATCAGCAAAAGCCTCTAACTGCTCGGCAATACTCACAGTTTCTCGCTCAAAACTAGGATTATATTCAGTTTGTCCAAAGGTGGGAACATAACGGTCTGGCCAATGAATTTGATACAAATCGATGTAATCTGTTTGTAGTCGCTTGAGGCTATCATCCACAGCCTGTTTAATATTGTCCCGATCAACTTTAATATCTCCCCCTCGCAGCCATTTAAAAGGACGACCCGGCCCTGCTATTTTGGTTGCAATAATGAGGCGATCGCGTTGTTGTTTTTTCAGCCATTCTCCGATATAAGCCTCTGTTCTTCCTTGAGTTTCGCCACGAGGAGGAACTGGATACATTTCCGCAGTATCAATGAAATTTATCCCTTGAGCAATAGCATAGTCTAGTTGTTGATGGGACTCTTCAATAGTATTTTGATGCCCATAAGTCATGGTTCCCAGACAAATTTCTGAAACCTTAAGGTTGCTTTCACCAAGTTGATTGTACTTCATATTCTTGAATAGTTTTCTTTAGTTATATTCTCCTACAAATTATAAAAATACTACATTTTTACTAAAAGTACACTAAAACTATAGTTTTATCGTAGTTAATTGTAAAAAGCGTATATTACCAAATATTGTTTTCATAGGCAATATAATTATTGAAATATTAATTTTTAATTTAAATGTAGCTAATCATACTTATGCTGTACAGTTTTGGTGAAAAAATGCTATCTAGTAAAATTAATCTACTTTAAATCTACTGATTTACTGTATATTAATGTTGCAAGGTAATTTTTGCTTGCCAGAGTGGTACTATCTTTCCTCCAATTGCAAATAAGGGAGGAAGGATATTTTGTAAGTAATTATTGATGAAAATCTCAAAAAACAACAATGATTACTTTACAATTCCTGCTCATATGAACTTTCCTTTAGAAAATCAAATAGTTCCGATGTCATCCGCTAGCTTGTGCGGAATTACAAAGGATTGTGTACTAGACCGAAGTTTGTGTGCCGATCAAGATGAAAAAAACATTTTGGAATTTGTTATTCACTTTCCCAGTCTTTTTAATGCTGCTGTTTTTAGTAGCTAGTACAAGAACTTTTGCCCAAGAACAAGGAAGAGAAAAATCTCCATCAATCACCCAAAATACCCCAGAAACAACACCTGCTGAACCATCCCAACCATCAGCACAGTCAACAACTGAATCACCTGTTACATCAGTATCTGAGCTTTCTGATGTACAACCTACCGATTGGGCTTTTGTTGCACTCCAATCTTTAGTAGAAAGATATGGATGCATAGTAGGTTACCCTGATAGTACTTATCGTGGGAATCGCGCTTTAACTCGCTATGAATTTGCGGCAGGATTAAATGCTTGTTTAGATCAAGTCAATAAATTGATTGCATCCTCGACAGCTGAGTTAGCGACTAAAGAAGACTTAGCTACATTGCAACGCTTGCAAGAGGAATTTAGACCAGAATTGGCTCAATTACGGGGAAAAGTAGAATCTTTAGAAGCCCGAACAGCACAAGTAGAAGCGAATCAGTTTTCTACGACAACCAAACTAGTTGGTGATGCAATCTTCGTAGTGGCTGATAGCTTTGGCGATACAGTAAATAACACTGCCGCTGATGATACAGAAGATGACACTACCACCTTTTTTGCTTACCGTGCCAGGCTTGCTTTACAAACTAGCTTTAATGGTAAAGACCAATTAACAACAGGTTTACAAGCAAGCAATGTTCCTAACTTGGCACCATCTACGGGAACTCACATGACCCGTTTTACATTTGATCGACAAGGTGCCTTCGCAGATAGTGAACTGTATCTAGATCGGTTGTATTATCGTTTCCCGGTAGGTGACAAACTGACTTTTTGGGTAGGCCCCAGAGCGCTTCAACCTGCCGTTCATACTCCTACCTTGAATCCCTTAGTTGGTGGAATCAACGGTGCTGTCTCCCGATTTGCCACCTTTAACCCTACTGTTTACCGACCTGGCTTTGACGGTGCTGGTGCTGCTTTGGCATATAAGTTTAGCAAACAATTCCAATTAAACCTGAGTTACATAGGAGATAACTTTCAGACTAATGTACCGGAAATAGGTTTTTCCGATGCGAACAACATTGCATTTGCTCAATTAACTATATCCCCTAGTAACGAGCTAGATTTTGGTCTGAGCTATGTCCGCAAATACTTTGCTAGTAATACTGGTTTTAACCTTACTGGTGGTACAGGTAGTGCATTTGCGAGAAACCCTTTTCAACAAAATGCCACTGCATCTGATAACTTTGGACTTCAATTTAACTGGAAAGTTACTAATGGTTTTAACGTAGCTGGCTGGTTTGGTTATACACTCGCCCATCAAATCCGCGGCGGTGATAACGATGCGACTATCATTAACGGTGCGCTTACCTTTGCCTTTCCAGATTTGTTTAGAGAAGGAAATGTAGGTGGATTTATCGTTGGTGTACCGCCTAAAGCTATCAGTAACGACTTTAGACCTAATCCTGGAGCGGATCGCCGAGAAGATAACGATACTTCTTTACACTTAGAGGCTTTTTATAGCTATCGGGTAAATAACAACATTACTATTACCCCAGATTTGTATGTGATTCTCAACCCAGAACACAATAGTGATAACGATCCAATTTGGGTAGGAGCTTTGCGTACTACTTTTACTTTCTAATCAAGATACCGGAGTATGATATTTTTTTAATTATCTACTCCGATACATCTATCAAATTAGTGTACTTATTTTGTTTTGCGGATTAAACATGATGAGGCAACTTTTAAAAATTGTAATTTCAAGACTTACAAAAGTAAGATTATTGAGTTTATTAAGTCAAAAGAAGTTCTTGTCTATTCCGCCTCTTTCTATCTCTGGTGCTTTTGTGGCTGGATTATGCTTGAGCTTATTATTTGCTGCTTGCACAGGAAATAACTCTGTTGAAAATAGCAATGTAACGGCGGCGAATAATACCAATCAAAATAAAGCATCAGTCGTTAGATTTGGCTATCAAAAATCCCTAATTCTTCTTAAAGCTAAAGGTGTTTTAGAAAAGCGGCTTCAACCAGAAGGTGTATCTGTTGAATGGATAGAATTTCCTGCCGGGCCGCAACTTTTAGAAGCAATGAATGTGGGAAGTATTGACTTTGGACATGCGGGAGAATCACCACCTATTTTTGCTCAAGCAGCAGGTACTCCACTTACCTATGTTGCAGGAATCGCACCAAGCCCTCAAGGTTCAGCTATTCTTGTTGCCAAGAACTCTCCTATTAAAACAGTTGCTGATTTGAAAGGAAAAAAAGTTGCTTTCCAAAAAGGTTCTAGCGCTCACTATATGCTAGTACAAATTCTAGAAAAATATGGCTTAAAATATACAGATATTCAACCTATATATTTACCTCCTGCTGATGCCCGTGCTGCCTTTGTCAAAGGTAGTATTGATGCTTGGACTATTTGGGATCCCTTTTATGCAGCCGCTGAAAAATCAGCTAATGCTCGTGTTTTAATTGATGGCACAGGAATAAATAAGCAGGGAGGCTATTATTTAGCTACTAGAAAGTTTGCGACTGAGCAACCAGAAATTATTAAAGCAGTACTTGAAGAAATTCAAAAACTAGAAGAATGGTCTGATCAAAATCGAGATGAGGTAGCAGGAATTCTTGCGCCAGTTTTGGGAATTGATTTAGACACTATGAAAAAAGCAAGTTCAAGAAGAAAATTTGGTGTTGTACCTATTGATGAGAATTTGATTGCTATACAACAGCAAGTTGCTGATAAATTTTATGAACTGAAGTTGATACCAAAACAAATTGATGTGAAAGAGGCAATGCTTACACCACAGCAATATGCGGCTTTTTCTCCAAAGATATAGATTGGTTAGGAACATTAAGATCCCCCCACCCCCTTAAAAAGGGAGCTTTAGAAATTCCCCCCTTTATAAGGGGGGTTAGGGGGGATCTAGGTTTTAAGTTGGTTATTAACTACTAACCCTCCGGGTTCGCCAGTCACCTGCGCTCGTGTTACCCTCCCGCAGTGCTGGCTCACCACTAACTACTATCCACTAACAAAAAATGTATGACTAATCCTACTGAGTTACTCAATCGCCGTTATGGTGTGAGTGCATTCCATACAGATATTCCTTGGAATGACTGTATTGATACTCTTTTATCTCATCGTTCAATTCGTGCTTATCTAAGTGACTCTTTACCGTCAGGAACTCTAGAAACTTTAATAGCAGCAGCACAATCCGCTTCTACTTCTTCTAATCTTCAGACGTGGAGTGTTGTGGCGGTGGAAAGTTCCAACCGTAAGGAAAAGTTATCGCAACTAGCTAATAATCAAGCACACATTCGTCAGTGTCCTCTTTTCTTGGTATGGTTAGCTGATTTGGCAAGATTGACGCACATTGCTGAAAGTCGGGGGCTGCCACATCAGGGTTTGGATTACTTAGAAATGTTTTTGATGGCAGCGATAGATGCAGCATTGGCGGCGCAAAATGCAGTAGTAGCAGCAGAATCTCTTGGTTTAGGAACAGTTTATATTGGTGCGTTGCGTAATCGTCCAGAGGAAGTGGTGCAGGTTCTGAATTTACCGCCTTATGTTTTTGCAGTTTTCGGGTTGTGTGTGGGTTATCCCGATCGCACAATAGAAACTGCAATTAAACCCCGCTTACCCCAAACAGCAGTATTACACCGGGAAACCTATAAATTAAGCGAACAAGATGAAGCGATCGCACTTTACAATCAAGTCATGAAAGCATTCTATAATTCCCAAAAAATGAATGTACCCGGTGATTGGACGGAACATTCAGCTAAACGAGTCGCGTTTGCCGAATCTTTATCAGGACGCGATCGCCTAAGGGAAGTTTTAAATAATTTAGGGTTTGAACTGCGTTAAGCACACCTTATTACTTTTACATTTTGTTGTAAAAAAATGCTTGCCTTTTTTTTCTAACTATGTAAAGCTATTATAAACTAAATACGGTATTCCTACCAATTTACCGTATTATATGTGAGTACGCTAATTAGCATCAAAATCCAAGGCATCAATGCCACGGAAATAACTGCTAGACAAAGATTGTAGGTCGAAAACACATAACGACATCAGGGAAAATGTCAATCCAAAAGTGCTGTTGCCCCATTAGTTCATCTAGTTGTCTCTGTTGTTAGGCATCTAACAGAGAAAACAATATTATCTTTGCAGCGCAGTATTGTAGAAATTTGCAAACAGCATACAAGCAGAAATTGACTGTAAAAGAAGAAGATTGGGCATTTCTATTTACCGAGAGTTATTAGTTTAAAGATGGGAGGTTTTTTGGTATGGTATCCGAACCACGCGGAATGCACTTGCAATTACAAGGACTGAGGAAGTCTTTTGGAACTAAGACAGTTCTGCAAGACATCGATTTAGAAATTCAGCCAGGGGAATTCGTTGCGATCGTTGGTCGCAGTGGATGCGGTAAAAGTACGATGCTACGTCTGGTTGCTGGATTAGATGCACCAAGTTCTGGTGGCGTGTTTTTGGATGGCAAACATAGCCATCAGCGGATTAATCCGACAATTCGGATGATGTTTCAAGATGCACGACTTTTGCCTTGGCAGCGAGTGTTATCCAATGTAGAGTTAGGATTACTTGGTTCTAATTCCAAGATATATGCCAAGCAAACAGCTTTACAAGTGCTGCGTGCAGTGGGCTTAGAAGACCGTGCTTATGAATGGCCGGGTATTCTTTCTGGCGGACAACGTCAACGCGTAGCGCTAGCAAGAGCGTTGGCAAGTAAACCTTCATTGATGCTGTTAGATGAGCCTCTAGGAGCGTTAGATGCTCTGACACGGATTGAAATGCAGCAATTGCTAGAGGATTTATGGCAAGAGCAGAAATTTACTGCTTTGTTAATTACCCATGATGTGGAAGAAGCCGTAGTGCTAGCAGATAGAGTGGTATTGATAGAAAACGGTCAAATTGGCATGGATGTAAAAATTGATCTGCCACGTCCGCGTCCGAGAGGAGATGCAGAATTTGCCCAGACAGTCGAGAGAATTTTACAGCGAGTGATGGCTAAACCTCAAAGCGATCGCTCCCATGAATATGCCCTAAATTCGGAAGCTGCATAAGTTCTCCCCAGTCACAACCAGGAGATTAACGGGCAATGGTACAACTATTAGTAAAAGAAGAGTCTAAAAATTGGATTGCGATCGCTGCTTCTCTATCTGCGGAACTTACTGCTACAGCAGTAGAAAGAGATAGCAAAGCCGGGCTTCCAGATGTAGAAATCCAAAAGTTGCGAGAAACTGGCTTGTTGCCTTTGGTTGTACCGCAAGAATATGGTGGTACTGGTGCAACTTGGGCAGAAGCTTTAAAAATTGTCCAAGAACTCTCGAAAGCAGATGGTTCGATTGGACAGTTGTATGGCAATCACCTCAATTTAACAGCCTTGGGTCATGTTTCCGGTACTAGCGAACAAAAAGAAAGTTATTATCGCCAAACTGCCGAACATAACTTATTCTGGGCAAATGCCATCAACACGCGCGATACTAGACTGAAAATTAACCCAGATGGCGAGCATTTCCGCGTTAATGGAGTCAAAAGTTTTGGTACGGGTGTTGCGATTGCAGATTTGCGCGTCTTCTCTGCTCTTCAAGATGGTGTAGAACTGCCGTGGCTGTTTGTTATTCCCAAAGATAGGGCTGGTGTCGTTTCTAACCAAGACTGGGATAACATCGGACAGCGACGTACAGATAGCGATACATTTACCTTCCACGATGTTTTGGTGAAAAAAGATGAAATCTTGGGATATCCTCATCCTCCTGATGGTGCTTTTGCTACATTTTTGGGAATCATCGCTCAATTAACCAAAACTTATGTTTATTTGGGTATTGCGGAAGGGGCGTTAACTGCTGCCAAAGAATACACCGCAACTCAAACAAAACCGTGGATTACATCGGGTGTAGATAGTGCCAAAAAAGACCCATATATTCTGTATCATTATGGAGAAATGTGGACAGAACTGCAAGCAGCCATTGCTTTGAGCGATCGCACTGCTGCCCAAGTTCAACAAGCGTGGGAAAAGGACGTAAACCTGACTTTGGAGGAAAGGGGAGAAATAGCGATCGCAGTCTTCGCTGCTAAAGCCCTTGCTACCCGTGTTGGCTTAGATATCACCAACAAAATTTTTGAAGTCATGGGAACCCGTTCCACAGCTAGTAAATATGGGTTTGACCGTTATTGGCGGGATTTGCGTACCTTTACCCTACACGATCCAGTGGATTACAAATTGCACGATATTGGTAATTGGGTACTCAACCAGGAATTACCTCTAGTTACCCAATATTCTTGAAGTATAAGTTTTCGCCACAGTAAGCCTCTCATCAAGTTATCTAAGGTGGGTAATCCCCACCTTACTTCCTAGATTCTTAAATTTGGAATATTGAATTTTACATCAAAAATAATAATTTAAAAATTTATTCAATTTAAGGACAATATTTGACTACCTGAACAACCATCTTCATGGATATCTGACAACACTTTTATCGGAGTCTCTCTATTCTCCGATCATAAATTTTCAACCATATACTCACAGAAAAAATAAGTCAACTTATGCAAGCTTTGAAAGCAAAACTAGAATCTTGGAAACATCGTCCTATCACTCGTCGCTCTGCATTATTTGCTCTTGGTTATAGTTTAGTAATATCTACTACACTGTTGAGTTGCACTTCATCACCAAATAACACTCAGCAACAAGCTTCACCCATCTCTAATACAGCTAGTACATCTAGTGGTAATACTACTAAAAAAGTGGTTAGAATTGTTCGTTCTAAACAGCTAACAGCCTTAGCTGTCTTGGAACAAAAAGGTATTCTTGAAAAAAGATTAGAACCTCTTGGTTATAAGGTAGAGTGGCCAGAATTTGCCGCCGGGCCACAACAACTAGAAGCATTGAATGCAGGTGGACTTGACATTGCTTCTACTGCTGAATCACCTCCTGTTTTTTCCCAAGCAGCCGGAACACCACTTGTTTATCTGGCTGCTAATGCCTCTGATGGAAAATCAGTTTCACTTTTAGTTCCTACCAACTCAAATGTTAAAAGTGTAAAAGATTTAAAAGGTAAAAAAATAGCTTCCCAAAAAGCATCTATTGGTCACTATCTCATAGTTAAAGCATTAGAAAAAGAAGGTCTCAAGCTGAATGATATTGAGCCAGTTTATCTACCTCCTCCAGATGCAAATGTGGCATTCAGTCAAGGTAGAGTAGATGCTTGGTTTATCTGGGAGCCTTTTGTAACTAGAAATGTACAAAACAAAGTTGGTCGTGTATTGATAGATGGTGGAAACTTACGCGATACTAACAACTTTTACTCGACGACACGTAAGTTTTATCAAGAAAATCCTGAAGTAATTAAAGTATTTTTAGAGGAATTACAAAAAGCGCAAGTCTGGGCAAAGAATAACCCCAAAGAAATTTCACAATTGCTTGCCAAAACAACTCAACTCGACCCACCCACGCTGGAAATCATGCATACAAAGTATGATTTTAAACTGGTACCAATCACAGAACAAGTCATCAATAAACAACAAGAGGTTGCAGATATGTGGTACAGCCTCAAACTCATACCCAAAAAGGTAAATGTTAGAGATGGGTTTTTGACTCCTGAGCAGTACGCCGAAATAACTCCAAAGGAAGTACTCGCTCAAAATTAGCAATTTCTAAGAGTTTTTTTACAGCTTTTTACAAAAATTGTATGCAATTTTGAATTGTATTAACTATGCCAACACTAACTCTGACTGAATTTAAGATTACTCCCCTTGATGCACCTTTAGGAGCTGTTGTTACTGGACTTGATGCTAGCCAAGCCATTGCGCCTGAAGTCATTTTGCAACTCAAGCAAGTACTGCGTGACTACCATATCTTGATTTTCAAAAATCAAGAGCTTGATGAGCAGCAATTCTTAAAATTTGCCTTTTATTTTGGTTCTTTATTTGTCCCACCAAATGATATTCCCGTGCTAGCTTCCGAGCCAGGAGTTACACCTGTCATTATTTCGATTTCTAATATTGATGGTGGTTATACAGGTACTGGTGAACTGACTTTTCATTCCGATCACAAATGGACTCCTTACCCGTCTAGTGGTTCTTTACTTTATGCCTTGGAAGTTCCTACACAAGGAGGAAATACCTATTGGTTAAATCTGAATTTAGTATATGAAAGCTTGGACGAGGCTACTAAACACAGAATTGCAGATTTACAGTTGATTACCTATAATCCGTTTTTAAATCAACCAAATGCACCTCGTTCTAAGTATCGTCTTGATAAAAGTATTCCCTTAATCAGTCCAGTTTTTCCTCATCCACTAGTCCGGACTCATCCAGAGAGTGGTAAAAAGATTTTGTATCTAGACTATGCCACAGAAGTAGAAGTTGTGGGCTTAGATCCACAAGAAGGAGCAGAATTAATAGAACAGTTACGAGAGCATTTAAATCAGCCACAGTTCTATTACAAACACAAATGGTCACCAGGTGATATTGTCTATTGGGATAATCAAGCCACTTTACATTATCGTGAAGCTTTTGATCCAAATGAACGACGGGTAATGAAGCGAGTAAGTCTTGCTGGTAGTCGTCCATTTTAATAACAGTTTTTTAGTTACTTGATTCAGTCTAAATAGTAAAGTTTTAATGCTCTTTTACCTAATTGATTAATATCTCAAACATTAGTTTACGGGGTAAAGAAGAGTAATATGGCTTTGCTATTTCATAAGAATGATGACAGTTTAGTTCAGGAATTTCTGCACATGACAACAATCCCTGCCTACGACCCAACTTTATTTACAGGTGCTGCTTGGTATTATGCCCAATACAGACCGAAATATCCACCAATTGTGTTTGATTTGCTCACAGAGATATTTCATCTTGATGGCAAGGGAAAGCTCCTTGACTTGGGTTGTGGTGCAGGATTAATTACTATTCCTTTACGCGATCGCTTTGAAGAAGTTATCGGCTTAGATCCTGATCCTGAAATGCTACAAATTGCTCAACAACAAGCAACAGCAGTGGGTGCAACAAATATCAGTTGGGTACAAGACAGAGCCGAAAATATTTCTCCTCATGTTGATAAATTTCGTCTGGTAACTATTGGTCGAGCTTTTCACTGGATGCAGCGAGATTTTGTCTTGCAACGCGTATATGACTTACTTACTGATAATGGTGGTTTGGCAATTATCCAGACTCACGAAGATCCTTGGAATAGCGATCATCCTTGGAAAAAGACAGCTGTTGCTGTTGTCAAACGTTGGTTAGGTGAACAACGCCGCACTGGTGAAGGTGGTAAGGGAGTTTGGAAACCTTTGCAAATTTCCCATGAAGAAATCTTAGCTCTATCAGCTTTCTCCAGCCAAGCTAAATATGAAGTTAAATATCAACAATCTTGGACGGTTGATACTTACCTTGGCTATCTCTATTCCACAGCCTTTTGTCTCCCTAGTTATGTGGGAGAAAACCGCGAGAAATTTGAAGCAGATTTAAAAGAATCGTTACTTGCTGTTGAACCATCTGGGAGTTTTATAGAAGAATTACCGATTACAATAATTGCTGCTTGGAAAAACCAATAACTAATTTAATTATCATACATTTTCCAATTACTACAGAATTTCCAGTGTTAAATTATTTAACTAGATTTAGCAATCAATTGAATTAATTGTAATCAATTCAGTACTTCAGACAAATTATTTCTAAAGTCCCATAATCCTATGAAAATAATTTACTCTTCTCGTAAGGATTTTAATTCGAGGCAGACGATGAAACAAAATAAACTCCAATTTAAGTTTTTAAAGAATCGTCATACTCAGTCACTTATTCCTTGGGTTGTACCCATATCGATACTTCTTTTATGGCAGTTGTTTTCTTCTGTTGGCTTAATCCCAACAAGAATTTTACCTGCTCCTTTAAGTGTCTTGAATGCTGCTGTTGAATTAGCTAAAACAGGCGAACTTTTTAGAAATATTGGGATTAGTGCTACACGAGCAATTACAGGTTTTTTAGTTGGTGGAAGTATTGGATTTGCTTTGGGGCTAATAAATGGCATTTCCCCTATTGCCGAAAAACTATTAGATACATCTATTCAGATGCTCCGCAACATTCCTAACTTAGCTTTAATTCCCCTGGTAATTTTGTGGTTTGGAATTGGCGATGAAGCGAGATTATTTCTTGTCGCTTTAGGTGTAATGTTCCCCATTTATTTAAATACTTTTCACGGTATTCGTAGCGTTGATCCAGGATTGATTGAGATGGGAAGAATTTACGGTTTAAACGCTTGGGGTTTGTTTTGGCGAATTATTCTCCCTGGAGCAATGTCTTCTATTTTAGTGGGTGTGCGTTTCTCTTTAGGGATTATGTGGCTGACACTCATTGTCGCCGAAACTATCGCTGCTGATTCTGGTATCGGCTATATGGCAATGAACGCGAGAGAGTTTATGCAAACTGATGTCGTAGTATTAAGTATTTTGCTATATGCCATTTTTGGGAAGTTAGCGGATGTGATCGCCAGAGGCTTGGAAAACTACTGGTTGCAATGGAATCCCAATTATGTGAAGAGCTAGCTCTCAAAATCGGGTTGTTTTGACAAAGCTGGATGATTTGTTATACAATGTACGATAATCCTATCGACTTATCGTATTTAGTTTGAGGAAGCAATCAAAATGACATTAGCCCAAACTATCCACAAGGTTGAAAGAGTTAATGATTATGAATTGTGGAAGTTACCAAAACAAGGTGCTGCATTGTTCACGCGACTATGGTGGCACACTAAAGGATATAAAACAATTTTTGGAATTATGCTGTTGACCTTTGCTAGCTTGGGCTTTTTATACATCCATTGGTTAGGGCGAAAGGTAAGACAAGTTTCTAAGCATCACACTGTTGTAGAACAAGAATGATCATACTGACACTTAGCAATAAGGAGTGCGACAAATAAATTGACATAACTCATCTGCACAAAGCGATTTTCAATCCAAAATCTAAAATCCAAAATCCAAAATGGTATTACCAAGACTGCGTGCTGTATCTTACTTAGCTCCCAATTGGTTCGGATTCTACCAAGCCATTACAGCTTATCTAGGTCGTGTTTTAGGATTGGAAACACAGCTATACCAAGGAGAATGCGATCCTCTGGAAGATCCGTTATTAATGCAAGACCGAATAGATCTAGTATTTATTTGTGGGTTACCGCTAATTCGCTATTGTCAGGTGGTTTCAGATCAATTGCAGACATTGGTTGCCCCTGTAATGGAATCATCTCGATATTACAACCGCCCCGTTTACTTTGCAGACGTCATTGTCAATGCTGATAGTGATATCAGAGTATTGGCAGATTTGGCGGGAAAAACCTTATGCTATAACGATGTTGGATCTAACAGTGGTTATAATTTGCTCCGTCAAAGATTAATTCAAGAAAAATATCCCTTAAATTTTTTTGGCAAGACGATACAATCAGGTTCCCATCAACGTTCAATTCGTTGGGTAGTAGAGGGATTAGCAGACTGTGCAGCAATTGACAGTGTGGTTTTGGAACAAGAATTGCGCGACTTTCCTGAATTCTCTCAACATTTGCATGTGGTAGGAGTACTTGGCCCATCTCCTATGCCACCATTGGCAGTAGCACAGCATTTGGGTATACCTTTAATTGGGCAGATGCAGTCAGCGCTACTGCAACCAGATGCAGAACTGCAAAGGGCAATGGCACGAGTAGGAGTCAAACGTTTTGCCACAGTTGAATTAGAAGACTATAGAGTATTAGAGCAGACAAAGAGCGATCGCTTTTTTGTCAGCTTACCTTAATTAAAGAATTAACTAATATTTACGCTTTCATCATCCCAGTTCAACATAGAGGTGGAATCATGGATATCAAGTTTGCATACTGGGTTCCCAACGTTAGCGGGGGATTGGTAGTGAGTAAGATTCCCCAACGCACAGATTGGACTTTCGATTATAACGCTCAACTAGCTCAAACAGCTGAACAGGTGGGATTTGACTACGCTTTGGCTCAAGCTAGGTTTATTGCTAGCTATGGTGCAGAATACCAACTAGAAGCACTTTCTACTGTAGCAGCTTTAGCGCCAGTTACCGAGCGGTTAAAATTGATTGCTGCTGTTCATCCAGGATTGTGGCATCCAGGTGTAGTTGCCAAGATGGGTGCAACAATAGATTTTATTTCTCAAGGGCGCTTCTGCTTGAACGTCGTCAGTGGCTGGTTCAAAGGTGAATTTACAATTTATGGTGAACCTTGGTTAGATCATGATGAACGCTATCGTCGTTCAGAGGAATTTATCCGCGTGCTGAAAGGGATGTGGACAGAAGGTGAATTCCACTTCAAGGGTGACTTTTACCGCATTAACGGTGGATGGGTGAAACCTAAACCAGTCAATCAAAATCCCCATCCAGAAATTTTCCAAGGTGGAAACTCTAAAGCAGCGCGACGCATGGCAGCCCGTGTATCTGACTGGTATTTCATGAATGGTAATACTATTGATGGTGTACGGGAACAGATTCAGGAAGTATCTGCTCTGGCGCGTCAACAAGGTCGTAAAATCAAGTTTGGGCTGAATGCTTTTATTTTGGTACGAGATACGGAAGCCGAAGCTCATGCTGTGCTGCGAGAGATTATTGCTAAGGCAGATCAAGAAGCAGTTGAAGGCTTTGGAGAGGCAGTCAAACACGCAGGAGCATCTACTCGTGAACGACAAGGAATGTGGGCAAATTCTAGTTTTGAAGACTTAGTACAGTACAACGATGGCTTTAGAACAGGCTTGATTGGTACAGCTGAACAGGTAGCCGATCGCATTCGCCAATATTACGAGGTAGGAGTAGATTTAATTCTCGGTGGCTTCCTCCACTATAGCGATGACTTACCTGCATTCGGTCGTACAGTCATTCCTTTGGTACGTGAGATAGAAGCTAATCGTCGCACATCTGACGAGTTAGTAACTGTGTGAGTGAGCTTTACTCGCATACGAAAAATACACCTACCCAGAAGACAAAATTATGACAACTGCAATTAGTACTGAGCAGCAAACCCATGTAATTACTAGTGATGCAGAAGCGATCGCGATCGCTCACCAATTAGCAGCTGAATTTGCCAAAGGAGATTCTGAGCGCGATCGAGAGCGGCGTTTACCCAATGAAGAGGTGAAAAAGTTCTCTGGCAGTGGTTTGTGGGGTATTACAGTTCCCAAAGAGTATGGAGGCGCTTTTGTATCCAATGCCACTCTAGCAGAAGTCGTCAAAATTATCTCCGAAGCAGATCCCAGTCTTGGGCAAATTCCCCAAAATCACCTGTACATGGTAGAAGCTATCCGGCTAGATGGCACAGCAGAACAGAAGCACTTTTTCTTTGATTTGGTATTGCAAGATAAGCGGTTTGGTAATGCCTTTTCGGAAATTGGCACCAAGTCTGTTACTGACGTGCGAACACGTTTGGAAAAATCTGGTGATGGATACGTTCTCAACGGACGTAAATACTACTCTGCTGGTGCATTGTTAGCCCATTGGATTCCAGTGATTGCTGCTAATGATGAAGGTAAAACGGTAATCGCTTTTGTAGAAAGGGATGCAGAAGGATTAACCTTACTTGATGATTGGACAAGTTTTGGACAACGAACCACTGCTAGCGGCACTACTATTCTAGAGAATGTCAAGGTCAAACCAGAACATGTGATTCCTCATTACTTAGCTTTTGAGCGTGCCACACCTATGGGTGCTGTAGCCCAAATTATTCAAGCAGCTGTGGACGTTGGTATTGCCAAAGCTGCTGTACGAGATACAATCTACTTCGTTCGCAACCATACCCGCCCGTGGGTTGATAGTAATTTAGAACATGGTTATGAAGATCCCCTAACTATCTATAATTTCGGCAACGTCCAAATCCAAGTTCACGCTGCTGAAGCACTTTTGCGGCGTGCAGGTGAATTTATTGATGAAGCAAATGCTTCCGGCTTAGAAGAAACTAAAGTGGTTGAAGCTTCTATTGCAGTCGCTGAGGCTAAAGCACTGGCGACTGAAGCATCGCTGCTGGCAACTAACAAGTTATTTGAATTGGCAGGTACAAAGTCTACCTTACAAGAGTTTAACTATGATCGCCACTGGCGCAATGCCAGAGCGCATACGTTACACGATCCTGTGCGTTGGAAATACTACGCTGTGGGTAATTACTTCCTGAATAACGTTAATCCACCCCGTCATCCTTGGTTATAAAAGGATTTTTATGCCTAAAAACAGTCGCAAAACCAAAATTTTGCAGCCTCCTGTTCAAGCAACTGCAAACAAAGAGGCAATAGCTGTTCAAGACAAGAAAACGACGACGAACTCCTGGTTAGAAGTGCCAGAGGAAGCAACTCTACCACCCCAAGTACAGGCACTCTTCAAAGAACAACGCGATCGCTATGGTTTTGTTCATAGCTTCTTCCTTGGCTACTCACTCAATCCCGAACATTTGCTACTTTGGTTTAACTACTACAATGCTTTGATGTATGGTGAGGGTGAACTATCATCAAAGGAACGGGAAATCATCGCCATCGTATCTTCGGCAGCAAATAAGTGTGAATCTTGCGTTATTACTCACAAGGCTCATCTGCGAGAGGTAATTAAAGATCCTGTATTTCCTGACGTACTAGCACTGAACTATCAAGAGGTTGAACTGACAGAACGGGAGCTAGCTCTTGTGGAGTTTGCGATCAAAATTAATCAGAATGCCACAGAGCTTTCTTTTGAAGATATCAAGCCATTACGTCAGGCAGGGCTTTCTGATCGAGCAATTTTAGAAGCGGGTGAAATTGCCGCTCAATTCAGTCTTTCCAATCGCTTAACAAAAGCGTTCGGCTGGAAAGTGAGCAGCGAATACGATCGCTTGTATCGCTGATTTAAATTTCGGGGCAACTCCACCTCCACAAAGCATATTGCCGAGTGGAGTTTTTTGCGTATTTACTCACAATTAGAAATTAACGTCTGAAGCGATCGCACAGAGTACACACTTTATTGCGATCGCAATTATTATCTATGTAAGAGCGACATTAGCAACAACTCCCTGCTTTTAAAGAAGACTTGCAGCAAGCATAAGCAGGCGAAGTTGTACGGTTTGTAACTAGAGGATACTAGTCATGAATACCCAAGAGATGTTTAAAAGCATTGCCTCAGAAGTTCAGCTTTTTAATAATATTGAAAAAAAGGAACAGTTTCTATTTGTACTAGGTGCTTTATTTTCTAGAGTTATTAGTTTGAAAAAAGCATCGGAAATTATGGATATAGAACCTGAAGTTTTCCTAGAGTTACTAGATTTGCTAGGGCTGGAGTTTTCTTATTTATCTCAACAAGATGTTGCGGTTGAAAAAAATCTTTAGCAGAAAGCTTGAATACACGTTTAGGTAGAGGTGAAGCAGAAGCAATAGCTCTTGGTATAGAGTTACAAACTGATTATATTCTTCTGGATGATTTTGCTGCTCGAAAAGAAGCTATACGTTTGGGGCTAAATGTAAAAGGAACTTTAGCCGTAATTAGAAAGCTTCATTTGGAGGGTAAAATTACTATAGATAATCTAGACGAAATCTATCAAAATCTAATAGCCATTAACTTTAGAGTTACGCGATCGCTTTTCGATCAGATTTTTAAGAATTAAATAAATATCTAATACTAATTATTCATGCTAACTCTATCCCCCTAAAGTTCATCGCCAAGTGGGATTTTTTGCATATTTACTCACAATTAAAAATTAACCTCTGTAGCGATCGCCTAAAACCCAATGCTAGTTTTTGAGAAAACAGACGATTGATACCAATGAGGATTGGAATAATACATAGAAGCAAATGTTCTTTATTCAGTAAATAATAAAGATAAGTTATTGATTTTTTTAACGAAGAATGCAGAATTCAGAATTTAGAATCTTCTGCTACTTCTGGGTTCTTTCTTAATCCTGCATCACTTTTATTTATTGATTCAAAAAACAAGAATATTTGCTTTTATCGATTAAATGGCTTTATCTTGAAATCAAGATGAATCGAACGCAAACAAACAAAAAAGTTTACAAACTTGATTTGAAGAAGAGGTGTAAGATGAAACCAGGAAGGCAATTGGCAAAAAATATTGAAGCAAAAGAACAAAAAAATTCTATTCGTTTACAGCAACATTCAACGCAAGTGCAAGAACTAGAAGTTGAAGAAAAAGTGACTTTAGGACAGCGTCTTGCTGATTCAATGGCTGCCAAAGTGGGTTCTTGGGCTTTTTTAATTGGACAAACTGGTGTTCTAGCAGGGTGGGTAGGTTTAAACTTGGCACCAGGAGTACCACATTGGGATGAGTCACCATTCATCTTGCTGAATTTGGTATTTTCGTTTGCCTCAGCATACACTGCTCCTATCGTCTTGATGAGCCAGAATCGGCAGTCTGATGTAGATCGCAAGAAAAACGAATACGATCACCTAGTGAATCGAAATGCTGCCCAAAATATTGAACTGCTCCATGAAAAAATGGATAATTTGCAGTCTCAGCAACTCCAACAACTGACTCAAATTGTCAGAGAACAGCAGCGGTGTCTGAATGAAATGAAGTCGAGTGTGATGCCGCTAATTAAACAGCAACAAGAAAATCTCAATGAAATGAAAGTGAGTGTATTGCCTACACTTCAACAACAGCAATCTCTCAATGAAATTAAACTTACTGATACTAATGGCAATCATTATTCAATTTACCTTCCATTTGAACTAAATCGACAAATTATGGAGAAAAGTAAAAAATCTGAGCTACAAATTGGAGAGCAAAGCCAAGTTGTAAAAAGTTTAGAAACTTGAGCTAAATAAATGATAAGGAAGTGCGATCGCGAACAGATATAAATTTTCCCAATTCAGCTTCTGTTGTACTAGCAGGAGCTAGTTTGTTTGATATAAAAGTTGTGAATGATACAGAAATAAATAGGGTAGTATGTGAAGTCAACTAGATAGAAATGCATCTCATAAAAATTTATCAAAAAGTGATATAAAAATGAATTTCTTTTTAAGTAACAAAAGATAAAGGTATATTTTGTTTACTATTCGATTACTCTATAATAGCCTTGATTACGGCATCTTGGTCAAGATACCGTAAATTAAGGAGTAAATAATAAATGGAAATAGGCAAGTCGCAACATTTGACACAATTGGGAATTTACCTAATAGGAGGATTCCAGACTTATGTCATGAAAGCTTTGCGTAATAGCCAACTTTCATATCAACGAGTAATCAGAGTTTTGTTGAATGGCAACTCTACACAAAGATTTGTATGTCTATTTTTAGCAGGTACTTTTTTAAGTGTAGCGATCGCCGCCTGCTCTGGAAGTAGTTCAGCTAGCAAGCCTGATGTCAAGCTCAGGCTCGTTTCCTACTCAGTAACCAAGGCTGCTCACGATCGCATCATTCCCAAATTTGTGGAACAGTGGAAGAAAGAACATAATCAGAACGTCACCTTTGAGCAGAGTTATGGAGGTTCTGGCACTCAAACTGCTGCTGTCATTTCAGGTTCCCAAGAAGCAGATATAGTACATCTAGCACTACCCCTAGATGTCAGCAAAATTCAGCAAGCAGGATTGATTAAATCAGATTGGGAAATCAAAGCTCCAAGAAATGGTGTTGTCACAAGATCCGTAGCCGCAATTGTAACCCGCGAAGGCAATCCCAAAGGCATCAAGACTTGGGAAGACTTGGCAAAAGATGACGTGAAACTGATTGCCGCTAATCCGAAAACTTCTGGTATTGCCATCTGGGAATTCTTGGCTATGTGGGGATCGGTGACTCAAACCGGAGGTGAGGAAGCGACAGCTCTAGATTATGTCACCAAAGTTTATAAGAACGCTCCTATACTCACAAAAGATGCCCGTGAAGCTAGTGATTTATTTTTCCAAAAAGGTCAGGGAGATGTCTTAATTAACTATGAGAACGAAGTAATTTTGGCAGAACAAAATGGAGCAAAACTACCCTATGTAGTACCACAAGTAAATATTTCCATTGACAACCCTGTAACTATAGTTGATAAAAACGTTGACAAGCACGGTACAAGAGAAGTTGCACAAGCTTTTGTTGATTTTCTTTACTCTACAGAAGCCCAACGCGAATTTGCCAAATTAGGATATCGTTCTGTTAATCCCACCGTTAGTCAAGAAGTGGTAAAACAATATCCCCCAATCAAAACCTTATTCACCTCTCTAGATTTAGGAGGTTGGGATCAGATCCAGAAAAAGTTTTTTGTAGATGGAGCAATTTTTGACAAAGTTCAAACTGCGAAGAAAGCATAAGAAGGCAGAGGGCGGAGGGCAGTAGACGCGGAAGCCGCTTCGCGTCTACCGTTCAGCGAAGCTGTTCCCGTTCCCCGAAAGGGGTTCCCGCAGGGTAGGGTAGGTACGGCTACTTGCACCAAGTCGTTGCGCGCAAGAGCGTAGGTAGGCAGAAGGGCATAAATGTAATTTTGTTTTGGAAATTTTCAAAGTAATTAGATATTTGAGTCTATGAACCTTGGTACTCGATTGAAGGGTAGGTTTTTCCTGACATTTTTGATGCTTATTGGCTACGGTGTCACTGGGTGCGATCGCGCTCAAGAAGAGAAAAGCCAAGTGAGTATTGATGGTGCAGCGGTAGGTTTTCCTATTTCTCTGGCAGTTGCAGAAGAATACGAGAAGGTTAAACCAGAAGCTAAAGTTAGCGTTGCTTCCAGTGGTACTGGTGGTGGAATCAGTAAGTTTTGCGCTGGCGATATTGATATTGTTGGCGCTTCTCGTACTATTAGAGATGAAGAAATCGAAAGATGTAAAAGCAAGAATATTGAATTTGTCGAGTTGCCTATAGGCTTAGATGGAATTGCTGTTATTGCCAATCGTCAAAATAACTTTGCTAAATGTTTGACTATTAAAGAACTTGACAAGATGTGGAGTGCAAAATCAGATGGCAAAGTCTTGAGTTGGAAACAAATTAATTCCAAGTTTCCTGACAAACCGCTGAAACTTTATGCTCCTGCTTCTGATACGGGAACATTTGATTATTTTACCCAGGCAGTGACGAAGAAAGCTAAAAATGGTCGTACAGATTACACTCCTAGTCACAATCAAAATCTTCTTGTTCAAGGAGTTTCAGGTGAAGAATCAGCTTTAGGATATGTAGGAATATCTTACTACATTCAAAACCAAGACAAACTAAATTTAGTTGCGGTCAAAGGCCCTACAGGAAAGTGTGAAAAACCAGTTCCAATAGATAACGTTGTCAAGAATATCTATACACCATTGTCTCGTCCTCTGTTTATCTATGTTAGTAAAAAATCCATAGATAACAAACCAGCAGTCAAAGAATTTGTGGATTTTTATCTAGAAAATTCTTGGAAGTGGGTAGACAGTGTTGGTTATGTAGCACTACCAGATGAAGCTTATGTCAAAACCAAACGAAAATTTGCTGCTGGTGAAACTGGTACAAAATTCAAAAAAGCAAAACCAGGTGAGCCAATTACAAACTTTATTTAAAAGGCATATTGTAGGGTGTGTTGTCGCGCAGCGCAACGCACCATCTCAGATTCCTGGTGCGTTAGGACTAATGTCCATAACCCACCCTACCAAATCTTTAATTTCTAAGGTAGTTCCGATGAAACAAGTTTCACCCGCCAAAGATGAAAGAGGTTTTTTCTCCTACACCCCTAAACCCCTACACCTCCACACCCATTTTCAAGACAGAAAGCAGAAGTTATAAAAATTATGACGAGCATAAATCCTCAAAATGGTTTTCATCAAAACTCTAGGCACATACTAGAGAAACATCCATCAGAAGATATTCAAGACAAGATTGTGGCGACAATTTTATTTGGTTGTGCTTTAGTTTCTGTGCTGACAACCTTTGGAATTGTCATGATTATTTTTCAGGTGGCATTTGAATTTTTCCAAAAAGTTTCGTTCGCCCAATTCTTTCTTGATACTAAGTGGACACCTTTATTTGCAGAACAGCATTTTGGCATTTGGCCTTTGATTAATGGCACTTTTTTGACTACAGTTATTGCGATGGCAGTTGCTATTCCTTTGGGTTTATCTTCTGCTATTTATTTAAGTGAATATGCCCAACCAAAAGTAGCAGCAATTTTACGCCCAGCGATGGAACTTTTGGCAGGAATACCCACGGTAGTCTATGGTTACTTTGCACTGTTGTTTGTCACACCATTGCTGCGAAATATTATTCCCTTGGAAATCTTCAATGCTTTAAGCGCAGGGTTAATGATGGGAATCATGATTACCCCTACAGTTGGTTCCATCAGTTTAGACGCGATTCGCTCAGTTCCACGTTCTTTACGAGAAGGAGCTTACGCTTTAGGAATAACTAAACTAGAAAGTATTTTTAGAGTGGTTCTGCCAGCAGCACTATCTGGAATTATCGCCTCAATTATTTTAGGTATTTCTCGCGCTGTTGGTGAAACTATGACTGTTCTCATCGCCGCCGGACAACAACCAAAACTGACTGTTAATTTTGCAGAGTCTATAGAAACGATGACAGCTTACATGGCGCAAATTTCTGGTGGAGATAGCCCCCGTGGTAGTCTCAATTTTCAGACTTTATATGCCGTAGGTGCTGTTTTGTTTCTGATTACTCTAATTTTGAATATTATCAGTTACTGGATTTCTAATCGCTTTAAAGAAAAATACGAGTAAATAAGCATGGCTACAATTTATCCAAGAGATGATTCTCACAATTCCGTAGTAGAATTTACTGATAATGTTGATAAGAGAGAAAAAATAGGAAAAATATTTGAGATACTTTTTTTGTTAGGACTATTGATAGGTTTATTTGTCCTAGCGTTATTACTTTTTGATGTTTTACGAGACGGATTAGGCAGATTTTTGACACCCGGATTTTTGACTGAAACTCCTTCTCGTTTTCCCGATCAAGGTGGTATTCGCCCTGCTATTGTCAGCAGTGTTCTTTTAGGAGTTGTCGTTATTTTGATAACTGTACCGATTGGGGTAGGAGCAGCTTTATATCTAGAAGAATACGCACCCAAAACCTGATGGGCAGCAATTATTGAGATTAATATTAGCAATCTAGCGGGAGTACCTTCTATTGTTTATGGATTGTTGGGTTTAGGTGTTTTCAATTATTTACTTGGGTTTGGTCCTACTTTGATTTCTGGAGCGTTGACTTTATCTTTGTTGTCTTTACCAGTTATTATTGTGACAGCAAGAGAAGCAATTCGCGCAGTTCCCGATTCCCTCAGATATGCTTCTTACGGCTTGGGTGTGACTAAGTGGCAAACACTTAGTAATCACGTCATACCCTATGCTATTCCTGGTATTCTTACAGGAGTAATTATTTCTGTGTCTCGTGCTATTGGTGATGCCGCATCTTTGATTGTGGTTGGTGCTGTGGGTTTTCTTACCTTTAACCCTGGTTTATTCCAGAGATTTATGGCATTACCTATTCAAATTTATAGTTACATTACTCGTCCAGAACCGGGTTTTGCTAATGCTGCTGCTGCAACAATTATTGTTTTAATACTTTTGGTTTTAGCTTTAAATGGTTTAGCAATCTATATTCGCCAACGCTTCTATCATTAAACAGTTAATTGCATAATTATTAACTGTCTAAATCTAGGTTTTATATATATTCGGAGAAAAGCTAAGATGAGTTATCATAATAGTAGAAATCAACTAAATTCCACACTCAATCAACAAGATGATGCTGTATTCGATGTTGAAGGTGTGAAGGTTTATTATGCTGGTTTTTTGGCACTTCTAGATGTCTATTTGAGAATTCCTCAAAAACAAATTACCGCTTTTATTGGCCCTTCAGGCTGTGGTAAAAGTACTCTGCTGCGTTGCTTTAATCGCATGAATGATTTAATCCCTGGAGCTAAGGTAGAAGGTAGGTTAATTTACCGCGATCGCAATATTTACGATTCCAAAATTAACTCTGTAAAACTGCGCCGACAAGTAGGAATGGTTTTTCAAAGACCGAATCCTTTTCCTAAATCAATATACGAGAATATTGCCTTTGGGCCGCGTGCTAACGGTTATAACGGTAATCTTGATGAATTAGTAGAAGAATCCCTCAAACGTGCCGCCATCTGGGATGAAGTTAAAGACAAGCTCAAAGCAAAGGGTACAGCTTTATCTGGCGGACAACAGCAACGGCTTTGCATTGCACGGGCGATCGCTATGAAGCCAGACGTATTATTGATGGATGAACCTTGCTCGGCTCTCGATCCCATTTCTACCCGTCAAGTAGAAGAACTCTGCCTAGAACTCAAGCAACAATACACCATCATTATGGTGACTCACAATATGCAACAAGCTTCAAGGATTGCTGATTGGACGGCGTTCTTCAATACAGAAATTGATGAGCATGGCAAACGTCGCGGTAAATTAGTCGAGTTCAGCCCTACAGAACAAATGTTCCATACTCCTACAACCACAGAAGCTGAGGAATATATCAGTGGACGTTTCGGTTAATTTTTCTAACACAACCCTATCAAGCAGTAATGCCATAAATCCAACTCTGCTTTTGCGCTAGCAATAGTG
Organism: Chlorogloeopsis sp. ULAP02; assembly: GCF_038404745.2. Classification (NCBI taxonomy): domain Bacteria; kingdom Bacillati; phylum Cyanobacteriota; class Cyanophyceae; order Nostocales; family Chlorogloeopsidaceae; genus Chlorogloeopsis; species Chlorogloeopsis sp. ULAP02. The sequence goes on from NZ_JAYKTT020000003.1 coordinate 67,057, forward strand.
CATCTTGATAAACCTGCTCAAACAAAACTCGCTGCGCATGACTACCACCAACAGAATGCAAGCGTGGTAAAACAGGTTTGAGTTGCGCTATGGCTGTATTGAAATCACCTTTGGCATGAGCAACCATTCCCTTAGCTGCGGGAATTGCTACCTCTAACCAGCCTTGTCGTAGAAAAGGATTAATACTCAAAGCATATTGTTCCATACTCAATAACATCTGGTTTACCCAGTCAGTAAGTCCAGCTTTAGCCATCGCATAGACGTAATGCAAGTCTTGAAAAGGTAGAGCGTGTTCATGAATACGAGGATAAAGATAACTACTCAATTGTTGCCACCGACTACCCACATTCACACCTCGTAACTCTAGTCGTAATAGAAGTGAAATTGCTCCGACTTGATCTTTGGGAGATAGTTTGCTGGCGCGTCCCCAAATATGGGTATCATAAAATGCCAAGACTTTCTCAGTATCGCCTCGCTCTAAATAATACAGGGCGATGTGCCACCAGTTATGGGTATACAGCATAGAGTTGCAGTTTTCCCAAGTATCAGCAAAAGCTTCCATCCAAGCGATACCTTCATCTACTCGCCCTTGAGTTTCCAAAACATGGGCAACGGCATGATGCGCCCAAGGATCGTAGCGATTCATTGCTGTTGCTTTACGTCCCATTGCTTCTGCCGCTACTAGCTCGTGGCACTGTTCTAAACCAAACGCAACCATACCGTATAGATAATGGTTTTCAAGATTGCCAGGTAGAACCTTTTGGGCAATTTGCAATAATTTTTCTTTGTCACCCAAGTAAAAATAGTGATACTGTCCTTGCTGTACTGATATCAAGTCACGGGGAAATTTATTGGTAATCTCTTCATGGAGAGCGATCGCCACATCAATTTCTTTGTTTGCCCAAGCTAAAATTGCTTGCACATATAACTGTTCTCTATTAGTAATCTTGGCTATATTCTTTTGGGCTACTTGCAAATGGGGCTGGGCTTGCTGCCAAGCTATCCTGTTTTCTTGAGAAAGATAATAAGCAGCAGCATAGGCATGGGCTAAAGCACAAGTTGGATCTGCTGTAATTGCTTGCAAAATCGCTATTTCTGCATCTTTGCCATAAAAAAGCGCTCGATCAATAAAGCGGTTAATGGCTGCGATCGCGTCTGGTGAATCGGTTGTGATTGTTAGTCCTTGTGAATCTCTTATCATTAGTTAATTCCTCACACCAAAAATTCCCACAGACTAGAAGTCTGAATGGCAATTGCAACAATGGGGGAAACTCTCCGTTGTCGCAACTGCCGCGCGATTTCTAATCACTAGGATTTATTAAATACTGTAAGTCGGTCGGAATAGTGGATTTAATATCGAGTATGTCACACGATTTTAAAAATAACAACAAGTAAACTACTGTAAAACGATAGATAAACTGTATTTAGTTTTGTAAATATATTGCGTTAACTTAGTTACCTATGCGATACTCTGAAGTGAAATAAATAATACGGTATACAGATAGATTTACCGTAATAAAAAAGCAGAGAAATTTTGCAGCGACTCTGAATAGACATCATGCAGCTACTTTGGTTTATTCCAACTCACGGTGAGGGGCGTTATCTTGGTACTGCCATTGGCGGGCGGGCAGTTAACTTTGATTACTGGCGGCAGATTGCCCAAGCCGTGGATCATTTGGGTTTTACGGGTGCATTACTACCTACAGGACGTTCTTGTGAAGACGCCTGGATTTTGGCATCAACTCTAGTAACGCATACTAAAAGAATGCGATTTTTGGTGGCAATTCGTCCGGGGTTGATGTCACCGGGGGTAGCGGCACGGATGGCAGCAACATTTGATCGTATATCCGGTGGAAGATTACTGATTAACGTCGTCACGGGTGGCGATCCCGTAGAATTGGCTGGGGATGGTTTGCATCTTTCCCATGATGATCGCTACGAATTAACAGATGAATTTTTGACGGTGTGGCGGCAGATTGCAGCAGGGGAAATTGCAGATTTTCAGGGAGATTATCTCAACATACAAGGTGGTAAGCTGCTCTTTCCAACAGTACAGAAACCTTATCCACCATTGTGGTTTGGGGGTTCTTCACCCATTGCCCAGCGTATTGCAGCTAAACACGTAGATGTGTATTTAACTTGGGGCGAACCACCAGAACAAGTTGCTGAAAAGATAGCTTCTGTAAAGCGGTTAGCAGAAGCAGAAGGCAGAACATTACGCTTCGGTATTCGCTTACACGTAATTGTGCGAGAAACTGAAAGCCAAGCATGGGATGCAGCTAATGATTTAATTCGTTACGTGGATGAAGAGGCGATCGCCAAAGCCCAACAAGCTTATTCACGTATGGATTCCGAAGGACAACAGCGGATGCAAAACTTACATAACGGTAGTCGCGAAGCTTTGGAAATCAGTCCGAATTTATGGGCAGGAATTGGTTTAGTTCGGGGTGGTGCCGGAACTGCTTTGGTAGGCGATCCCGATACCGTTGCGAAGAGAATACAGGAATATAGCGAATTGGGTATCGATACTTTTATCTTTTCTGGATATCCCCATTTAGAAGAAGCATATCGAGTCGCAGAATTACTCTTCCCGCGTTTGCCTCTGGAAAACCAGCCAATATTGGAACCACAAGTACTAAGTCCTTTTGGCGAAATTGTGGCTAACCGAGAATTCCCAAAACAGCAAATTCAAGAAAAGACAATTGCAACTGTAGATTAAAGAGGTTTTTAATAAAAATGACTAATATTTTGGCGATCGCTGGCAGTCCTTCCCACCCTTCCAGAACCTATGCAATTTTAGAATATGCTAGCAAGATTCTCTCACAGCAAGATTTACAGACAGACATTATTTCTGTACGGGATTTACCAGCGCAAGATTTGGCATTTGGACTTTACAATAGTCCAGCATTAGAACAACCAAAAGCATTATTAGCAAAGGCAAGTGGAGTAATTATATCTACTCCCATATATAAAGCAGCGTACACAGGCGTACTTAAAGCATTTCTAGATTTATTACCCCAAAAAGCATTGGCGGGTAAAGTTGTACTACCAATAGCAACAGGTGGGACAATTGCTCATTTATTATCAGTTGAGTATGCCTTGAAACCTGTGTTATCTGAGTTAGGTGCGCGGCACATATTGAGTACAGTCTATGCTGTAGATAAACAAATTCAAATTCAAGCTGATGGTAGCGTGCAACTTGATGAAGAAATTGAGCAAAGATTAAAAGATGTTCTAAATGAGTTCGCTCAAGCAGTGAACCATTCCCAGAATATTGCTAAAGAGCTTGCCCATGCCGGTTAGTCAATAACGCTTCTCCCTAAATTGCCTAGTGAGCAGGTGAGTAATTCACATTCATCTGCTCATTTGTTGTCTGATTTTGATTAACCTTGCAGAATCGACATTTTACGAGATGAAAATTACTTTTGTCGTTGGAGCATCATTACTACAAAACCAGTCCCTTTCTCTTCATGTAAATACATTTCCTCCTCAAGAATTCTGAGGCTGCTGGCTTCAATAAAGTTGTGAAGAATGCTTTGAAGAAACTTTCGAGACCGATAAAGGCGGATTTTTTCTTGTGGATTTAATATTATATTTTCCTCCTCTACAAGTATTATGTGAAGTGGTTTGGTGCTTTTATTTTCAAAGAAACAATCAATTTGTATTACCTGACCATAATTCTGCCAATCGTTCGAGGATACCTCAACTGTATAGAAATCATCCGTCTCAATCGGAGTCAGGTTTAGAAAAACGTTCTGTAGAAGAGCGCTAAATGCAAACTTCCGAAAGGAGATATTTTCATACTCTGCTTGAATAGAACTAATTGTTCTCTGGAAATTTCTCGGCTCTAGTTTATAGAGGTCAATAATCTGAACCTCAAAAAGTAGTAGATCCTCAGATCTCATTACTTGCACAATGTTATCAAGAACTTGTTTCGGCTTCTCAACATTAGCGATGGTATTACCAATAAACCCATACATTATGGGTTGTTGTTGTCCAAATATTTGGGCAATTTGAGCAATCTCTGTCATCCCATCTTGAGTTTCAATGTCCCGTTGAATAGCAATGCGACGATGAACTGGTAACTATATAAATGTCAACTATCCTGACCGAATCGCGTCAATTATTCTGACCGATTTTCATCATGAGAAGAGGACTTATGTAAAGCAGCCTGTTTGCGAAAACTGTCAGCTTGAATTTCAAGGATGACAGCGTGATGCACCAGGCGATCGACAGCAGCGACAGTCATAGTAGAGTCAGCAAAAATTTCATCCCAAGAACTGAAGGGATGATTAGAGGTAATCAGTAGACTTTTGAGTTCGTAACGATGAGCAATCAACTCAAACAAGACAGAAGTTTCAGCTTCAGATTTTTTGACATAACCAATATCATCAACAATTAATCTTTCTTTTGTCACTCTGGGAAGAGTAAAATCAGAAAAGAGGAGTGAAAGCCAGGAGGGGACGATGACACAGCCAAGAAGCCCCAAACCAAGCATTAAATTTGTAGATGAATATTGTGCAATCTACCGAAATCTCTTTCCAGAAGTCAGGAGTTTTGAAAATTTTCGAGATTTGCATTTAGGAATGATATCCGAAATAAAAAGGAAAACCTTACCAGAAATAGCCAAGGTAGTAGGATTAGAGAATCAGCAATCATTACATCATTTCTTAACCGAATCACCATGGTCAGTAGAATCTTTAAACAAGCGAAGATTAGAATTAATTCTGCGAGTATTAAACGAGCGGTCAATTATTTTAATAATTGATGAAACTGGAGACAAAAAACAAGGTAGTACTACAGACTATGTGAAACGTCAGTATATTGGAAACTTAGGCAAAATTGAAAATGGAATAGTTGTAGTTACAGCCTATGGGGTCATAGAGGATATGACTTTTCCTTTAACATTTCAAATTTATAAACCACGGGAGAGATTGAAAGCAGGAGATAAATATAAAACTAAACCAGAAATTGCAGCAGAATTAATTAGAGAACTCAAAGAAACGGGGTAAAAGGATTGAACTGGTTTTGGCAGATAGCCTGTATGGAGAAAGTGATGGGAATTTTATTAGTGTTTTGAATCAATTACAACTTAGTTTTGTTGTAGCTATACGTAGCAACCACGGAGTTTGGCTACCAAAGGAGCAAAGCATTAGGTATAACAAATGGCGTTGTTTCAATCGTGTTTTCTCGAATGGAAATCAGGAAGTTCGATATATTAGAGAGATTATTTTTGGCAAGCGGCGCGACATTCGTTATTGGCAAATCACAACGGATACAGAAAAACAACCTGAAAAATCAACATGGTTTTTAATGACGAATGTTCCAGATATTAAGTACTCAGAAGTTGGGAATTTTTACGGTCTACGAACATGGGTAGAATATGGACTTAAGCAAAGTAAAAATGAACTGGGATGGGCAGATTTTCGACTGACTCATTATCCTGACATTCAAAAGTGGTGGGAAATAGTTTGTAGCGCCTATCTCATGGTTAGCCTTCATTCAAGTGTCTTCCATGAATCTCATAGTTATATTCTCAAGATATTTGCAGAACACCCTTTATGGAATGAAAAACATGGTTGGAAGAATATCTTGAATAATTTACGTCTTATTGTTCAACCTTTAATCCTTTTCAATTTGATTAAACCTTGGCTCAAGATATTTTCTATTCCCCAACTTCAGAGTGGATTTTCTAATTTAATTAGCATCATGAATACCTTGCATAATCATCTCTTTTTGTCCCTTTGGTTAGACTATTTCTCTTTTTCCTCTGCCTAGAGTGACAAAAGAAAGATAACTTGGTTATAGATAAATCTTCACAACGTCCTATATAGCGTTTTGTGAGAACACCACCAACTTTTCTGTAACCGTACCAATAACTAGCCTGTCCCTTCGTTCCCTTCTCTTTACGAGCGGTGTAAGGTGGTTCATTGTTATTAGGGACATAGCGAAAAGATTGGGCAGTCAAGAGCCACCTCTGCCACTTCTCCCACTGCTTATTTATTTCAATAATGTTCGTGCTGTTATGAGGTGAAAGTAACCCCTCTCCTACTACTGAAAGCTTGCTCATCTTAGTTACCCATAACCTATCTGTAACTAATCTATACGTAATTTGAGTTAGGTTACATAAATTTTCCGATCGAGTTACACAGAAAAAATATCTGTAACTCAAATCCAAACAGCGATCGCAATTTATCCAAGCACTTATATGTCAACGCAATAAACAGCGGAAGATGGCAATCTAAATATTGATGTAATTCCTGCAAAAAGCCTTAACGCACAGTTTTCAAGCTCTCCACAGAAGAGCTAAACATATCAGTGAAAATCGACATCACCGTGCGTTCCCTGAGCTTAATATTGGCACCTATGGACATCCCCGATTGCAACGGTATCTTGCGTCCATTCACCAAAAGCGACTGCTGTTCCAACTGCACTTTAGCAGGAAATCTGTAAAACGGATAAATCTGATCCGGTGGCAAAGCATCGGAACCAATCCACACCAACTTACCTTTAATATCCCCAAACTCGCTCTTAGGAAACGAATCAATCCTCACATCTACCATCATTCCCTCTTTCACAAAACCAATATCTTTGTTAGTGATAAACACTTTGGCAATGAGTGCATCAGTGGGTACAACCTTAAGGATTGGTTCGCTGACTGTAACTACAAATCCTGGAGTATGTGCCTTGAGTTCAAAGATTGTACCTGCAACTGGTGCGACAATCTCCTGATACTTCAGATTCAGCCTTGTTTGGCTAAGTTGGCTATCAATCTCAGCGATGCGTTTGTTATTTTCTACTATGGCTTTCGTCAGTTGAGAGTCAATTTCTGCTATACGTTTATTATTTTCTGAAATTTGATTGAGCCAATCTCTACGAGAAAGAGCAACAGTGTTTTGTAATTTTGCTACTCCTTGTGCTATGGCTGACTGCAAACGTGCCTTTTCTTGAATCAGTTGGTCAATTTCTGATAGTGCGTTACGGACTTCTTGTTCTTGTTTGAGGTACTGAATTTTGGAAATAGCCCCAGATTGCATGAGTGGGGTAACGTTATCCAAAATACCTTGATTCATGACCAAGGTTTCTTTAGTTGTAGCGAGTTTAATTTCAGCTTGCTGGAGTTGGCGCTTTGATTGGTCAATTTCCAACCCGGCAGCAGCTACACGGGCATTTAGTTCAATTTGGTTGGATAAAAAGCGTTCTTTTTGTTCTAGTGTGAGGCGAACTTTAGATAAATTATCATCTAATTGGGTGCGATACACTTGGTTTTCTGCAACCAACGCGGCTCGACTTTTTGTGAGGTCAAGCATTGAGGTAGGAATTTTCAAAGATGTAACATCAACACTCTTTCCACTTTTTAGCTGCGATTGATAAAATTGGTTTTCTTGAGCAAGAGAAGAGTGTATTTTTTGTAACGAATCTAACTGAGCTAATGCAGTAGTGGAATCAAGGCTGAGGAGGCGTTCTCCTTGTTTTACTTGCTTGCCATCTTCAACATAAATTTCTTTGACTACGCCACCAACAGGCGCTTGTACTTCCTTAACAGTACCTGTTGGTTCCAGCTTACCAGTGGCAGAAACCGCTTCTTCAATTTTGGTTACGTTTGCCCAGATAATAGTACCAGCAGTTACTGCCATTAAACTCCACAAAATTGCTCTTGACCACTTCCTTGATTGAGTAAGAATAACTGGTTGGTCAAATTTATGGAGACTACGTGCTACAGTCCGAGGTGGTTTTGGTTCTATAGAGTCTGGTGTAGCGTGATTTGATAGCTGTTCCAATTGTTGGATAGAAGTTATTGATTGTTTCGGTGAGCTATTGCCATTACTTCCATTTTTACCGTTATCGTTAGTACCATTACCATTGTGGAAATCTTTGCTATTACCATTTGTACCGTTGACGTTATTGTTATTCATAATTAGTTTGTGTAAACGTGATTATTTATAAAGTTTTAGTTATTGATAGTTATTATTTGTAAGTGTTGGCTGTTTGTGAGAGTGTTATCTTTTTTGTTGGTGATTACTTGTTAAAGCTTTATGATTAAGCTTTTAATTGTTGGTTATTTATAAACTTTCTAGGTTAGAGAATTTAGATGGACTGTCTCATCCTCCCGCAGTCTCTTGTTGCTGATACAGACAGTAGTACAATCCTTTGAAAGCCATAAGTTCATCATGGGTTCCTTGTTCTGCTACTTGTCCTTGGTTCATCATCAAGATAATATCGGCATTACGGATAGTTGCTAATCTATGGGTAATAAAAAGTACTGTTCTTCCTTTGAATGCTTGTGCTAAATTCAGACAGACTTGCCGTTCAGTAGCATAATCCAAAGCGCTGGTAGCCTCATCCAGTATGAGCAGTGGTGGATTTTGCAGTACAGTACGGGCGATCGCTATTCTTTGTCTTTGTCCCCCAGATAAAGCAGCACCTCTTTCGCCAACACGAGTTTCATAACCCGAAGGCAGGTTCATAATAAAGTCGTGGGCGCAAGCGATTTTGGCGGCTTCGACAATTTCTTCAGGCATCGCGTCTGGCATTGTCAGGGCAATATTTTCTTGCACTGTAGTATCAAACAGAAGAGTATCTTGCAGCACCATGCCAATTTGTTGCCGCAAGGAGTAGAGTTCGACTTTGCTGATATCATAGCCATCAATGAGGATGCGACCAGAATCTAACTCATACAGACGCGGTATTAACTTTGTCAGAGTGCTTTTGCCAGCACCGCTTTGTCCTACAACTCCCACAAATGCACCACTAGGAATTTCAAGACAAATGTTGTTAAGTTGTGGGTTAGGACTCTTGCCGAAGCTGAAGGTAACGTTTTCATACTTAAGCTGCCCGACGATTGCAGGCATGGGAATTTGGGAAGAGGGGGAGAGGGGGCGAGGGGGTGAGGGGGGGAATTTCTTCCTTTCTCCCACTCTCCCACTCTCCCACTCCCCCCCTCCTAGTTCGGTTTCCTGTGGAGTATCGAGAATATCAGCAAGACGTTCAAGGGATAATGCCGTTTCTTGGAAGTTCTGCCACAGTTGAATTAACCTTAGTAGGGGACTGGTAACGTAGCCTGCAATGATACGAAAAGCAATTAATTCTCCTAATGTAAGTTGCTTTTGCAGTACCAAATACGCACCAACCCATAACAATAGCAAACTGGAGAGTTTGTTGAGAAAATTGCTAAAGGAACTGGCGGTATTGGAGGTAAGGACATTTTGAAAGCTGGCGCTAATGTAACGTGCGTAGCGTGTCTGCCATTGCCATCTGGAATTGAGTTCGATATTTTGGGCTTTAACAGTTTGGATACCAGAGACAACTTCTACTAAATAAGATTGAGTTTCGGCATTCCTTTCGGCTTTGGTTCTGGTTTGTTGACGAATGATGGGAGCGAATATAAAAGTTAATAAGGCAAATAAAGGTACAGTTGCCAGTGCCACGATAGTTAGCAACCAGCTATACCAAATCATTACTGCGATGTAGATGACAGAGAATATGGCATCCAGGACAACAGTAAGGGCAGTACCCGTAAGGAAAGAACGAATGTTCTCCAGTTCGTTAATGCGGCTAGATATTTCTCCGACAGGGCGCTTTTCAAAGTAACGTAGTGGTAATCTTAGTAAATGGTCAATAACTTCTGCACCCAAACTTAAGTCAATACGGTTAGTGGTATCAACAAATAAGTTGGTTCTTAGCCAAGTAATCACACCTTCTACCACAGCTATTGCAATTAAAAGAAAACCCAAAACGTGGAGGGTGTTAATGCCATTTTGAACGATAACTTTATCAATAATTACCTGTGTAATTAAAGGGTTTGCCAACCCCAATAGTTGCACGAATAATGAAGCGATAAAGACTTCAATTAAGACAGTGCGATGCTTTTTGATAGCAGGAATAAACCAACTTAAATCAAAGCGACGTTTAGGAGTTTCTTTAGTTGGTTGAAGGAGTAATACTTGACCTGATTCACCCCAAGCTTCAACAAAATCTGCTGGCTTTTTATGGGTAATGCCCTGTTCGGGGATGGCAAGTACCAATTCTTTTTCTGATGCTTTGTAAAGAATAGCAAAACCCTCAAGCCAAGGCAGCAGTACGGGTGTGGGGAGTTTAGAGATGGCGACTGCGGGAATGTTAACGAGTTGAGATTTCAGTCCCAACAGTTCGGCGACGCCTCCGCAAAGTTCAATTGAGATTTTGCCAGTGCGTTGATAGTTGTTGACTAAGGCACGACGCAGTACATCTCGCTTCCAAGGCATTCTTAGATGTTGGGAAAGCATTTGAAAACAAGCAAGGGTGCTATCAACTGGCCCTCTACCATGAACGTAGGGATATTTTACTCTTTGGGCTTGAGCGAGGTCTAGAGCTTCTTCTGGGTGTTCTGGGGCGTAGGGTGCGTTGTCCCAAATGGAGGAGGGGGGGAGAGGGGGAGTGGGGGAGTGGGGGAGGGGGAGAATGAAAGAGTAGGGTCAATAAAACCTACTAGGCGAAGTCCTTTGGGATTTTCTACATAGATATAAGTTTGTGGTTCTTGTTTATCAGCCCCAAATCTACTAATGGTTTGAGAATAGGAAAAGTTCCCCCCCTCTCCCCCTGTCCCACTCCCCCCCTCACATGAAATGCGCTCACCTACTGTATAATTAGAACCTTTACTGCTGACTAACCACAGTAGATTGGGGTCTAGTTGTTGGAGTGGTGTTTTACCTGAAGGTAGGTTGAGGATAGTAGCTGATTTGGTGGTGGCTTGTGCTTTTTCTAATAAATCATCGCAAGCCTTTCCCCGGCGTTGTAGTTCTGCTCCCAACAAGTCGTAGATTTCAATTAGGCTACAGTGATTGCGGAAATATTCAGCAAAAGAGGAGGGGGGGAGCGGGAGAGTGGGAGAGTGGGAGAACTTCACCCCCTCACCCCCTCGCCCCCTCTCCCCCTCTTCTTCCTCCAGCAGTGCCAAAAAGTCCGTCGCTTTCAGGGTGAGGCAAAGGGTTTCAACACAAGCGATCGCTGTTTCGCAAGCAACACCGCGCACCAAGCTTGTCCATCCTAAGATTTTCCCCGGTTTGAGTAGTTGCAGCGTTTCTGGAGCAGCAGCACCGGGTGCATATGCCAACAAACGTGCTTGTCCTGTGTGGAGGATGGCAATTCTTGCAGGTAGGGTTTCTTTCACGAGAATGGCTTGTCCCATCCGGTAGCGCAATGGTTCGAGCTTTGCGGCGATGCGTTCAATCACACCTTTGTCGAGCTTGTCAAAGGGGGAGATGCTGGTTAAGAATTCTTCAAAGGTGGTGGTGTTGGAAGTCATGGCGTTACTAAGGTGGTGCGTCAAAACAATTCAAAATTCAAAATTGCAATCAGTGGGGGCTTGTACCCAAAATTACTGAATTCAAAAAAGTCTTTTTTCATTTTGAATTTTGCATTTTGAATTCAAAATCTGGTCAGTTCTTAGAGAAATTTGTGCATTGTTTAATTCTTCAGTCAGCCAAGTTTCAAACAAATGATTGAGCAGTGTAGTGCGTGTAGCATCATCTAACTGGGCTGGAATTAACTTTTCCAGTCGTATAATTACCACCCAGTTTTCCAATTGCATTGGCGGCCACAACTGTCCTGGTTGGGAAATGGTGAGTTTCTGTGCAATTGCTGGGTGGGGTTGAGAAAGACCAACTGGGCCAACTAGTCCTCCTGTTTGCGCTTCTTGTCCTTGCGAGTAAAGGCTTGCACATTCAGCAAAAGTCTGTTCTCCTGCTTTAATCCGAAAGTAAAGTTCTTGGGCTACTTCTGCATCAGATGTGCGAATCAAGGAATAAATTACTTTATCTAACTGCGGTTTATATTGCAGAAAGTACGATTCAATCTTTGACCCCCAAGTGGCTTGCTTAAATTTTTCAATCCTCAGTTCTCGTGTAGCTAATGACTCCAATTGCTCACAACTCATGCCATAATGCTTCAACCAAGCTTCTCTTTGTGCTGGTGTTGTTAGTTGATTATTCTTGTAATACTGCTCTATAGCGCTAGTTTTCTCTTCTGCTGTTAAAAGTATGGGTGCGTTAGCGGAGCTTAACGAAGTTATCGCTTCATCAATAATTAGGAAGCGGCACAATTGGGGCAGCATTTGATAACCAGCCAGCACTGGGAAAATTTCTGCGGCGCTGATGCTGCGGTTGCCAAATTGGAGGATTTGAGCCATAGAGTGCGAAAAAGCAAGGTGAGAGGAAATTGGTATTAGCATTTCCCTTTCGCATCATGGCTTCTTATTTTTAAATATGACAATGATGGGTACACGTATATTCTTCAAAAGAACTTTTTTTGAATACTTAGAAATACTGG